>NZ_SRUN01000200.1:0-315 GCF_004791595.1 Mesorhizobium sp. M8A.F.Ca.ET.202.01.1.1
ATCGCCTGTAAGAAGGCGAGCAGCACGATGACGACCGATACAAGGACAACAGTAAGATAGGCCAAGGACTGCCTGCTCATGGCAACACCTTCGACACCTTACCTAGGAAATAGTCATAGCGATCGAAGTCGAAGCTGGTTTTGATTTCAACGACGCCGATGAGCCTTTCTGAAAGGCCGGCGTTCAATTCAAACATTCCGGCCAGATCGTCCGAAGTCGGCCTGTCAAGAACGCGCCTGACATTCGCGTCAGCGAGGCCCCGAAGCTCCTCGTCGCCCGCAAGACGTTCGGTCTGGCGATCGTACCATTCCAGAT
>NZ_SRUN01000201.1:0-315 GCF_004791595.1 Mesorhizobium sp. M8A.F.Ca.ET.202.01.1.1
CGCGAAGGCAACCCATGGAGATCAGGCCGCCTCGTCTTCGTCGAGGTCCTCGTCGACCAAGTCGTCGTCATCCGGCTCCGTCGGCGGTGCCTCGGCAAGCGCCGGGATCTCGCCCGGGCCGCTGTACGTGGGCGCCCGCAACTCCGGTGGCAGCCAGCCGGTCGGAGGGACGTTCTTGACCGCGAACTCGACGAGCTCCTTCTTTTTCAGCTTGTCAGCCTTGCGGGCTTCATCCTCGTTGATGGCCTCACGGATCGCGGTGATGACGAACGGCTTCGCGATGCTTTTGAAGTAGTCCTCGGCATCGAAGGCCTC
>NZ_SRUN01000202.1:0-315 GCF_004791595.1 Mesorhizobium sp. M8A.F.Ca.ET.202.01.1.1
CTGGATCTTTCATTCGGTGGTTGGTTGCGTGACAGGTTTCGAACGTTAGGTCTTGTTTTCTCTGGAAGATCGGGCTGTACGACATAATCCAAATGTTGCGACGCAGCGAAGGCTTCTGCTGGTTCCCGAGTTGAAAAAGCCAGTTGCACCTGGATGAGTGTGTCGCCGCCACCCAATAGCCCATCAGATGTTCAATGGCAGGCGGCGTCCGACGCTCGAACAGCAAGCGCCACGGCCGGCGGGTAGCCGATGCCACAGCTTTGGAGCTGCCCCGGATACTATTATAAGACCGATTGACGCGGGGCTCGACGCGTT
>NZ_SRUN01000203.1:0-315 GCF_004791595.1 Mesorhizobium sp. M8A.F.Ca.ET.202.01.1.1
CCCATCGTCACGGCGAGCGGCAACGCCTGCAGAACGGCGGAGACGTTGGCGATCGGAAGATGCGCCAGAGCGACGAGGAAGGAGACCGTGGCGCCGGCTTCGCCGGCGACGCGCGCCGCGACCATGGGCTGCAGCATGGCGCGAGGATCGGCAAGCGCGCCGCGCTGCCAGGCGAGCAGGCCGACGAAGAGCGATGCGAAGGCGCCGCGCACCAGCATGACCTGCGCCATGTTCATCGATTCGGAAGAGAATTTGGTGATCGCGTCGTTGGGGGTGAAGCCGATCATGGCTACGACCATGAACAGGGCGCCGCGA
>NZ_SRUN01000204.1:0-315 GCF_004791595.1 Mesorhizobium sp. M8A.F.Ca.ET.202.01.1.1
CCACCTTGCTGTTGCGTCTCGACCAGGCGCTCGGCCGCCTCGACGAGGCGGTGTCGCCACGCCTGCCGGTGGCGCCGCTCTCGGTGGAGCGCCATCTTGCCGAGCCGGTCGTGCTGACCGACGACATCGAGCGCCTGGTGAGCCGGCTTGCCACGGCCCTGAAGAGCGATCTCGAACGCCGCGGCGAGGGCGCCAGGGCGCTCGCCCTTCTGCTTTTCCGCGTCGACGGCGCCGTCAGCCGCATCGCCGTCGGCACCTCGCGTCCGCTGCGCGAGCCGCAGCTGATCAGGCGGCTGTTCCACGAGAGGCTTGCAG
>NZ_SRUN01000205.1:0-314 GCF_004791595.1 Mesorhizobium sp. M8A.F.Ca.ET.202.01.1.1
GTCAAACGCGACTTTCAAGCCGCCTGCCGCAAGTCAGCTTGGAAGCGCACAGCCTCGCTGACTTGATCTTCGGATACTTCAAATTGGTCTGCGACCACGCCCACACTGCCCTCTATCTTGACGGCGTGGGCTAGCCTTTCTGTTGGGATGTGGCTTTCCTGAAGAGTGGGGCGGCCAAACGAGAAGCGCGGATGGACGATAACACTTGGGGCTATCTCCTTCCGAGGATACCAAGCGACCATGTTGCCGGCCGGATCGAACACAACGTCCTCTTTGAGTGACGGCATGACGACAACCGGCATCTCAAAATTCTT
>NZ_SRUN01000206.1:0-314 GCF_004791595.1 Mesorhizobium sp. M8A.F.Ca.ET.202.01.1.1
GCGCATGCCGAACGCGTCAGCCATTGCGTCATTTACGGTCGCTTGTGACCCGCCCATGGCTGCGTCAATTCTCCCGCGCGCCCAGGGACGCGATTTCGCCTATCACGTCACATTTGGGGCGTCAATAAATCGTCGTTCAGAAAAATAGTGAGACTTTCATCACAGTTGTGCATATACTTGCGTCACGGATTCAGGGAGAGGTATGTCCGAGTCCGGCCACAGGTGAGACGCAAGGATGGGTCTTGTTAGCCCGGCAGTGCTCCTTGCTTCCTCCTCTACTTCTCATCTCTTCAGTAGGGTTAGGTAAAAGCGAA
>NZ_SRUN01000207.1:0-313 GCF_004791595.1 Mesorhizobium sp. M8A.F.Ca.ET.202.01.1.1
CCGCCGTCTCCATCGCCTGCTTTTCGGGCGTGGTGCTGGGGATGATCGCGGCCGTCACCGGCGGCTGGCTCGACACCTGCCTCAGCCGCTTCCTCGATGCGATGAACTCCATCCCGAGCAAGCTGTTCGGCCTCGTGGTCGTCGCTGCGGTCGGCTCGTCGATCCCTGTGCTGATCCTGACGCTCGCGGTGATTTACATCCCCGGCGCCTACCGCTTCGCGCGGGCGCTCGCCGTCAACATCAACACCATGGACTTCATGACCGTCGCCCGCGTCCGCGGGGAAAGCACCATCTATCTCATCGGGTCGGAGAT
>NZ_SRUN01000208.1:0-312 GCF_004791595.1 Mesorhizobium sp. M8A.F.Ca.ET.202.01.1.1
GGTACCCCCTAACGCCGCAGCGAATCGTGCACGACGTGCGTCAGGTTATGCCTGAGGACGGAATCGTCTGCCTCGACAACGGAATGTACAAGATTTGGTTCGCTCGCAACTACCGCACCCGGGTAGCCAACACGCTTCTCCTCGATAATGCGCTCGCCACCATGGGCGCAGGGCTGCCTTCAGCAATCGTTGCCGCGATGCTCTGTCCGGAACGTCGCGTTCTCGCTATATGCGGCGACGGCGGCTTCATGATGAACTCGCAGGAACTGGAGACGGCGATCCGCCTCGGACATCGGCTGGTCGTGCTCATCC
>NZ_SRUN01000209.1:0-312 GCF_004791595.1 Mesorhizobium sp. M8A.F.Ca.ET.202.01.1.1
TCCGCATCGGCGGCGAGGAATTCGCCATACTGACGCATCAGTCGCACGCGCCCGCCAGGCTGCTCGGCGAGACCATCAGGAATGCCGCCAAGGCATCGGCGCACACCGCCCGCTTCAACCTCACGGTAAGCGCCGGCGTCTCCACCGTCAGCGAAACGACGCGCTCCCTGGCCGACATTTTCGCGCTGGCCGACCAGCGCCTCTACAAGGCCAAGCTGAGCGGGCGCGACCGCGTGGTCGGCGAACCCGGCAGCGAGGCGATCATCCTGCAGGCGGCCCCGCGAACCGCCTGACCGATAACAACCGCCGCTT
>NZ_SRUN01000020.1:0-56853 GCF_004791595.1 Mesorhizobium sp. M8A.F.Ca.ET.202.01.1.1
AACGGTAAGCAACCAAAGGTCGCCATCGTCGCCGTGGCCCGAAAGATTATGACCATCCTCAGCGCCATGCTTCGACACAACCAACCCTGGTATCCAGACAAAGCCTGAAAACACAGTTGCTCATCCGTCTTGCCGCTTCGCGGCAATCCACCTTCTCCCACAAGGGGAGAAGGAAGGCCCGCGTCGCGCGCCGCCCCCGGGGTTCACCCCTGCCCCGGATACGGCGTTCCATCATTGTGCAAAAACCGCCCATCGGAACTCGGGCTCATCATGTCGATGTCGGAGCAGGTGATGACGTCGTCCGGATTGCGCGAGCCGACCTCGAGGTAAACAGCCGTCGTCGCCGAGCGGTTGATCATATGGTGGCCGTTGCCGCTGTTCTTGGCGAAGGTAGCACTGTCGCCGGCCCTGAGCAGCGTCTCGCCGCCATCCTCGACCAGCACCAGTTCGCCCTCCAGCACGTAGACGAGCTCGTCCTCATGGCTGTGCCAGTGGCGCTGGCTCGACCAGCCGCCGGGCGGCAGCGTGAGCCAGCCGGCATCGCCGAGGCGGCGGCGCGTGCGGGTCGCGCAAGGAGCATGAAGGGCGCGAGGTAGCCGGAGCCTTTGCGGACGGGCACGGATGCGAGATCGATCTTGGGCATAGTGGCTCCCGAGGGTCATGCCGGCAGTGTAGTTCATGGCGGGCGGAGGCAAAGGGCCAGGTTGGGTGTGGGGTTTGCCGCGGGGTAGAGCGCCTGACACCCCCACCTTCGTCATCCTAGGGCGAAGCAGCCGCGGAGCGGCGTCGCGGAGACCCTAGGATCCATGCCGCGACATCAATCGAGGACGCAGCGGAACAGAATTCCGCACTGTAGCGACGCTTTGAAGTCCCGGCATGGATCCTCGGGTCTGCGCCGCGTCGCTGCGCTCCTTGCTCCGCCCGTGGATGACGAAATGAAGGGGGCTCCACCAGCCGGAAGGATGGCCTGCACTCGAACAACTCGCCCAGCCCCTAATGCACCGCCGCCACATCCTTCAAATGCATCTCGTGCATCTTCAGCACCTCCAGCGTTTTCTTGGCGAATTCCTTCAAAGCCGGGTCGTCGCCGGAGCGGGCGTAGGTGGAAAACATCGCCACCGCCTGCTTGTGCGCCTCGGTCTGCAAGGTGATGTATCTGGCCTGGAAGGCCTCGCCATCCAGCGCCTTGAGCTGGTCGAGCATTGCCTGATCCTTCGGCAGCAACGGCGGCCCTTCGGGCTTGATGGATGCCGTGGTCTGGCTCTTTTCCAGCGCCGCCTTGAAATCCTGGCCGGCCTTGGTGTGGTCCTTGACCATCAACGCGGCGAAATCGGCCACATCAGCCGCAACGCCCTTTTTCTGCGCCAGCTTGCTGCTTTCGATCTCGAAGCGATTGGCGCTTGCCAGCGTCCTGGTGAAGGTGTCGGTGTCGACCTTGTCCTCCGACACCGCCGGCAAGGTGCTGACCGCCTGCTGGGAAAAGGCTGAAGGCGCGCCGGCCAGAAGGGCCAGCATGGCAATGGCAAGACGCGGTTTCATCGAAACGCTCCGTGAAGGGTGTCCTCGCAGACCCAACGCGGCAGATGCGGTGAGGTTGCCAGCCGCGTCCCTTCTCCTCGCGCGAGGAGCAGCGGCTCTCTCCCTACGGGCGACGAGGCCCCAGCAGAAAGGCCGTCATCACTGCGCTCACGCACGCCACCGCCAACAACGCCACGGCGCCCGAAGAGCTGGGCCTTCGGCGAATTGAAACAAGGTTTTGTGGAGCGGGAGCAGTTTGAACCCACCCGTCCAGGTCGGACCTGCTTCCATGTCGAACGGAATAGGCGCGGGTCAACTCGGCGCCGAGCAGAAAGATTTCCGATGAATAGTAGACCCAGAGCAGGATGACGAGCAGCCCTCCGGCCGCACCATAGGATGATGCGATCGCACTTGTGCCGATATACCAACCGATAAGCGACTTCCCCAATGTGAACAGAGCGGCGGTCACGACAGCACCGATCGCAACATCCCGCCATTCCAAGGCACGGTCCGGCAGGACCTTGTAGATCGCCGCAAACATCACCGAGATCAGGGAAAAGGAAATCAACGTGTTGATCGCGCTCAGAACAAATTCGCCGAACGGCAAATGAGCGCTGATCAAATTGCCCAGGGCTGAGATCGCCGCACTCGCCACCAAGGACACCAGCAACATAAAGCCGAGGGCGGCGACCAGGCCGAGACTCGCCGCACGCGCCCGCAAGAGACGCGACAGCGAACTCCCTTTCGCTTCAACCTTCCATATTGCATTCAGGGCCTGCTGCATCTCGCCAAACACCGCGGAGGCGGTGACGAGCAAAGTGGCCACGCCGATGATGGCCGCCAGGGTCCCCGATGATTTGCTGGATGCCCCTTCGAGTGCTGTCTGAAGGAGCGCCGCACTTTCTGCACCCATCAGCCCCGATATCTGGGCCGACAAAGCCAACTGTGCCGCGTCATGGCCAAATGCGATGCCAGCTATGGCGACGACAATTATCAGAACCGGGGCCAGCGACGTGGCGGCATAAAAGGCCATCGCCGCGCCATGACTAAGCGCATTGTCGTCGACAAAGCCAACCACGCTTTCTCGCACCAGGTCCCATACGTTTTTAAGTGTGGGTCGCACTTCGAATCCGTGAAAGGGGTCGCAAACCGTCTCCTATCAATGCAGCGGGTCTTCCGATGTTCCGGCCGACTTGAGCGAGAGTTTCAGCAAGAGCGCGCCTGCCTCAGTGACAGCACGCCTCGCCATATTGCAGCTGCTCGTTCCAGTCCGGCCGGCCTTCCGGGGTGAAATCCATCAGATTCCACAGGATCTCGCAGGTGCCGATGGCGCGCGGGTCCTGGCCGGGTTCGGTTGGCGCAAAGCCGAGTTCCGACGACCAGAAATGCCTGATGCCGTCACCATCCCTATGAAACACCGACAGCAGCGGGATCTGCGCACCGTCGGCCGACTCGGCGTTGTAGTCACGCTTGAAGCTGTTGTTGGCCGAAGACACCAGCCGCATGTTGCGCCAGCCGCGATCGCTGCCCAGCGTGACCAGGTTTTCCAGCGCCGTCATGGCCACGACGGCGAAGTTGAAGCCGGCCGCTTCGAGATGGCCGACCGCGCCGTCGAACTGGTCGAGCAGCGCGGTGCAGGACGGGCACGGCTGGTCGGGCCGCGCGAGCTTCGCCGTGCCGCCGCTGGTCGCCACGTCGCGCGTCTCCTGCGGGTGGCGCGGAAACATCATCTGGTAGAGGATCAGCGTGTCCTTGCCGGGCGCGAACAGCTCCGACAGTCTTATCTTCGCGGTCTTGCCGGCGATATCCAGCGCTTCGAACACATAGTCCTTCGGCACCAGCCCGCCCGGCGGCAGGATGCGCCGCGCCTCGGCCACGGCTTCCATGGCGCGGCGCAGCTCGATTTCCTTCTTCAGCAGCTTTTCGCGCGCGGTCCGGTATCTGGCGGATTCATTGGGAAAGGTGATCATCATCGGCTCCTTGGTTCCGCGCGCGGCGTCCCGGCGCGGTTGCTCTGCTCCCTAAGGACGTTTGGCCGTAACCGGTTCCGACATTCCTGCATCGGAACCGCTCCGGCTTTGCGACATTCCCTCCATCGGCTACAGCTTCCAGCACGGGGGGACGAAATGAGCGAGACCGACGAGATCGACCTGCGCTGTCCGCAAGTGGTGGCCGACAACGCCGCCAAGGGTTTGCGGCTACGCAAGCAGTTCGGGCGCGGCGGCACCGAGATCGGCGTCGCGCGGGCCACCGAACTGAAGAACCGCGAGAAGCTGGCGCCGTCCACCATCCGCCGCATGGTCAGCTACTTTGCCCGCCACGAGGTCGACAAGCGCGGCAAGAATTACGGCAATGAGGACAACCCCTCCGCCGGATACATCGCCTGGCTGCTGTGGGGCGGCGACGAGGGCCGCGCCTGGGCGCTGGAGCTCAAGCAGAAGATCGGCAACGCGCCGGATATCTGAGCGCAAGGTCCGCGCTTCACCCTTTCACCCCGCCGGCGGTGAGGCCGGAGACGATCTTGCGCTGGAAGATCAGCACCAGCACCACCAGCGGCACCGTGACGATCACCGAGGCCGCCATGATGTTGCCCCACGGGATTTCGAACTGCGAATTGCCCGAGAGCAGCGCGATCGCCACCGGCACGGTCCGCCGCGCATCGTTGGAGGTGAAGGTCAGGGCAAACAGGAACTCGTTCCACGCGCCGATGAAGGCCAGCAGTCCGGTGGTCGCCAGCGCCGGCCACATCAGCGGCAGGAAGATGCGGGTGATGATGATCCATGGCGTCGCGCCATCGAGGATCGCCGCCTCCTCGACCTCGACCGGCAGGTCGCGGACGAAAGCGGTGAGCACCCAGACGGTGAACGGCAAGGTGAAGATCATGTAGGAGAAGATCAGCGCGAAGAGCGAATTGTAGAGGCCGAACATCCGCACCAGTTCGAACAGCCCGGCCAGCACCGCCACTTGCGGAAACATCGAGACCGACAGGATGGCGAACAGCAATGCCGAGCGGCCGCGAAAACGGACACGCGCCAGTGCGTAGGCCGCGGTGACGCCGAGGAACAGCGAGAGCGCCACCACCGCGCCCGAAACGACCAGCGAATTCAGGAGATTGCGCATGAAGGCACCCTCGGCCAGCACGTTGCGATAATTGTCGAGGCTGGGTGCCTTCGGCCACGGATCGGCCTGGAACAGCTCGGTCCCCGATTTCAGGCTGGTGACAATGGCATAGTAGAACGGGAACACCGCGATGAGCACGATTGCCCCGACCAGCAGATAAAAGGCCGTGCGCTTCAGGACCCACATCTCAGCGTCCTCCTTCCAGGCTTATCCGGCCGATGCGGATGGTGAGGATGGTGAGCAAGGCGAGGATGAGGAAGAGCAGGGTCGAGGCGGCCGAGCCATAGGCGAACTTGTCGAACTCGAACAGGTTCTCGCGGGCGAATACCGACATCGACTTGGTGTGCGCATTGTTGGGCGTCAGCACATAGATCAGGTCGAAGATGCGAAGCGCATCGAGCGCCCGGAAGATCACCGCCACCATCACCGCCGGGCGGATCAGCGGCAAGGTCACCCGCCAGAAGATCTGCCAGGGATTGGCGCCGTCGAGCCTGGCGACCTCGATGATCTCGCGCGGCAGCATCTGCAGCGCGGCCAGGATCAGCAGCGCCATGAAGGGCGTCGTCTTCCAGATGTCGACGATCAGCACCGCCGCCATCGCGGTGTCGGCACTGGCTGTCCAGGCGATCTTGGTGTCGATCAGCCCCAGGTTGATCAGCACGACATTGATGATGCCGAACTGGTCGTTCAGCATCCACTGCCACATCTTGGCCGAGACGATGGTCGGGATCGCCCAGGGGATGAGGATCGCCGCCCTGACGATGCCGCGGCCGGGAAATTCGGCGTTGAGCACCAGGGCGACGACCATGCCGAGGATCGTCTCGCAGGTCACCGAAACCACCGCGAACCGCACTGTGTTCCACACGGCGCCCCACCAGACCGGGTCGAGAAGCAGCCCGTCGTGGATGACCCTGCCGCTCGGCATGCGCAGAACCGAGACATAGTTGGCGAGGCCGACCCATTGGCGGGCGTCGAGATCGGACAGCGAGGCATCGGTGAAGCTGAAATAGACCGTGCGGGCAAGCGGCCAGCCGGCAGCGGCGGCGAGCACCAGAAGCATCGGCGCCAGGAACAGCCACGCCGAGCGCACGCGCTGGCGCATCAGCCGCGAGCCCTGGCGCCGGTCGGCGGCATCAGACTGTCGCGCGCTCACCAGCCCTTGCCTTTCAGCCGGGTCAGCGTCGCCTCGAGGTCAGCCAGATTGTCGGCGGCGCTGCCCTCGCCGGACAAGGTCTTGTGGACGGCGTTCCAGAATTGGCTCGACGCCTCGTTGTACTTATTCCTGGTCACCGCCGAGGGCCGTGGCCCGGCATTGAGGAAGACATCCTTCCAGTGCGGTATGATCGGCTGCTGGCTGGCGATGTCGGCATCGTCATAGAGCGCCTGGATGGTCGGCAGGTTGGCGGTCTTCAGCGTGCGGTATTTCTGCATTGCCGGCGAGGCAATGAACTTGACCAGTTCGATCGCCGCATCCGGGTGCCTGGAATATTTCGAGACCGCGAGGTTCCAGCCGCCGAGCGTCGCCGCCGGGCGGGCGCCCTCGCCCGTGCCCGCCGGCAGCGGCGCGACGTCGAACCTGCCCTTGATCGGCGACCCCTGGCTGTTGCCCAGCGCATAGGCATAGGGCCAGTTGCGCATGAAGACCGCATTGCCCGTCTGCCAGACGCCACGCGATTCTTCTTCCTGGTAGGCGAGCACGCCCGGCGGCGCGATGGTGCCGATCCAGCCCTTGGCCATGTCGAGCGCGGCCGCCGCCTGGGCGTTGTTGATGGAAATCGCGCCATCCGGCTCGACGATATGGCCGCCGCCGTTCGACACGACCCATTCGAACGCGTCGCAGGTCAGCCCCTCATAGGCGTTGCCCTGGAAGACGAAGCCCCAGATATCCCTGTTGCCCGAGGCACGCTCCTTGTCCATCACCAGCCTGGCGGTGTCGCCCAGCTCCTTCCAGGTGGCCGGCACCTTGGCGCCGTATTTGTCGAGCAGATCCTTGCGGTAATAGAGCGCCGGTGCATCGGTGAAGATCGGCAGCGCCACCAGCCTGCCATCGACGGTCTGCGACTGGATGATCGACGGGAAATGCGTGGCCACGACATCCCTGGTCGCCTCGGTCAGGTCGACGAACTGGTTGGCGAGCTGCGGCGCCCAGATGACATCGGTCTGGTAGACGTCGACGTCGCTGTTGCCGGCGGCGAGCCACAGCCTGTACTGGCCGAACTGGTCGGTCCCGGACGACGGCATGGCGACGATGGTGACCTTGTCGCCGCTTACTTTCTCATAGTGGTCGAGGATCTCGCGCAGCACCTTGAGGCCGTTGCCGGTGTCGCCCGACACGATCGACAGCTCGACGGCCCGCGCCGGACCCGCAGCGAGCACGGCAGCGACGCTCAACGCCAGCAATGCGTGGAAAACCTTCATCGGTGGATCTCCTTGGCAGCCGGCGGCGCATAACACCGGCAGCCGGTCAGACCCCACCGTTCATTGAATGCGGAGCAGCGCTTTGGGTTCCGAACAGGCCATCACCGGTGGTCGAACAGGCCATGACGGTGACGGGTGGGTTAACGCCCCCGGTCAGCCTTCCCAGGCGACCGGCCGCATCCCCAGCCGCTCGTAGAGCCGCACGGCGGCCGCGTTCTCGAGCGTATTGGTCTTGAGATCGACACGGGCGGCACCCCGGTCGCGAAAAATGGCGAAGGCGTGCCACATCAGGGCCTCGCCGACACCCTTGCCGCGTGCCTCCGGATGAACGGCCAGGTCCTTGACGAATGCCGAGCTCCAGCACAGTGCGGCCGCGGCCAGCCGGCCCTTGGCATCGATGACGAGGAAACACAGCGCCGGGTCGAATTCGGGATCTTCGGATATGCGTGGCCACCATTCGTCGAAGGGGCCGTCTGTGCCATCGTCGAACACTTCGCCCAGCAGCGCATGCAGCGGCAGCGCGTCACCGCGCTCGAAGCTGCGCATGACAAAACCGTCAGGCCAGTGCGGCGCAACCAGCGTCTCGTCGAGGATCTTGCGCAGCCGGATGTCGTTTGGAGCCGGCGGACGCGGTTCGGGCATCGCGCTCAGGCGTCGGGCTGAAGACGTCCGCGCTTGCGGTCGACACCGAGGCCGGTCGCCTCCAGCAGGCCCTTGCGCTTGGCGTCGAAATAGAAGCCGGTCTGGTAGAGCCAGTCGGCCTTCTTGGCGTTGCCGTTCGACACCAGCCAGGCGCCGCGCAGATATTTGACCGCGTATTTGAGATTGGTCTCGGCGTCGAACAGGCCCTTGGCCGGCCCGTCATAGCCCATGCCGCGCGCCGTCGCGTGCTTGATCTGCATCAGTCCCCAATGGCCGTTATTGTAGGCCTTGGGATTGTAGGTGCTTTCGCGGTTGACGACATGGCGCACCAGATCCACCGGCACCTGGTAGAAGGCGGCGTATTTGACGATCAGGCGGTCGACGTCGCCGCGCACGCCGGTGGCGTGCGGCTCTTCCGCCGGCTCGACTGGCGCCGACGGAAACTGCACCAGGGCAGCCGGGTTCTGCGGCACGACATAGGCCACCTGCTGCACGCCGGGCATTTTCTGGCCGCCCTTGGCAACCGCCGGCACGATGAGCCCCGCGGTCGTGTAGGTCGCGGCGGCCTCGACCGGCTGACCGGCCTTGGACGGCGGCGGCGCCTGCCAGGCATTGGCGGTCATCACGGCGGGGACTGCCGGCGTTGTAGGCGTTGCCCCGGCAAAGGCGGCGGTCGCCGCGGCCGGCTGGGCGGCGGGATCGAGTGCCGGGGTGGCCAGGCCGGGGGTCAACTCGGCCGTCTGAACCGGCGTGATTCCAGAGGATTGAGGCAGCACCGAAACCGTGTCCGGCAGCGGCACGGTGAAGCCGGCATCGCTGCCTGCCATGGTCGCGGTTTCGGTCAGGGACGGCGCGGCCTTCATCTGCGAGGTCGAGGTGCAGCCGCTCATGCCGGCTGCCGCGACGATCACACCGATGGCGATAAGGGTTTGTTTTGCTGGCAAGCCGCGCTCGGAGTCCGGTTTGTCGGGTCGTTAAGATTTCCCTTACACCAGCGATTCTTGGGTAGCAATCGGGGCCATCTGGTGGTTTTCGGGTGGCGGGATGCAGGCAGCGGTGCCATATTGTTCCTGATATGTACCAGCAGGAATCCCGGATTCCGCCGCTTTGCGGAAAGGAGCACAGCATGGAAACGACCTCTTCGATCACAGCTGGCCACGCAGTGTTAGAAACAGTGATCGGTTTCATGGGCATCGCCTGGAGCGAAAAGGGCCTGATCCGGCTCTGCCTGCCCGAACGCAGCCGCGAAGCGGTGGAGCGGCGGCTGATGCGCTACGCCGGCGTTTCCGTCTCCACGGCCCAGCCGTCATGGGTGGTCGAGCTGATTGCCTCGATCAAGGCCTATGCCGCGGGCGAGGACGTCGATTTCACCGGCTTTCCCGTCGATCTCGACGGCATCGACGATTTCCGCCTCGCCATCTACGACGCCGCACGAAAACTCGGCTATGGCGAAACCACCACCTATGGCGAACTCGCCAAGCGCGCCGGCCATGCCGGCCTGCCGCGTGAAACCGGTGCCGCCCTTGGCGCCAATCCGGTGCCGCTGGTCATCCCGTGCCACCGCATCCTGGCCGCCGGCGGCAAGATCGGCGGCTTCTCGGCGCCCGGCGGCTCCGTCACCAAGGAAAAGATGCTGGCCATGGAAGGCGTGCGCGTCGGCCCGCCGCCGCCGGCGCAGGTGTCCTTCGGGTTTTGAGAGCAGTAAGCTGCTCCCGGGTGTGTTGAGATTCAGGTCAGGCCAAGCCGAAAACTGTGGCTTCCGAGAACCGGAGCGGAGCGTACTTGAAGTACGTGAGCACCGGAAGCGGAGGAAGCCACGGTTTGCAGGCCGGCATCACCTGAATATCGGCACACCCTAGTGGCGGCGTATGAAGCGATGCCTGAAACGCTCATTGTCCGGCCGCTTGCAGATATAGACCGGGCAGGACTTGGTGTCGGCGCTGGGCACATAGGCCCGCGTCCTCACCTCGCCCATGGTGCAGAACTGCTGGCTCTGCACGTAGCGGTCGTAGAGCGGCAGCCCCGGCACCCGTTTCGACTGATAGCGCAGGATGACCGCACCTTGGCGCGCGATCGTCGACTGAACCTTGCCGCAGCTCATGCGCGTCGGGTCGTAGCGCGAGATCGCCTGCGCCTGGGCGGCCACCAGCGTGAGGCAGGCGGCAAGCAGGATGGTTTTCATGGTCCTCTCCCCTCGATCCGCCGCCCGGGGACGGCGCGATC
The DNA here is from genome assembly GCF_004791595.1 of Mesorhizobium sp. M8A.F.Ca.ET.202.01.1.1. Taxonomy (NCBI): domain Bacteria; kingdom Pseudomonadati; phylum Pseudomonadota; class Alphaproteobacteria; order Hyphomicrobiales; family Phyllobacteriaceae; genus Mesorhizobium; species Mesorhizobium sp. M8A.F.Ca.ET.202.01.1.1. The sequence goes on from NZ_SRUN01000020.1 coordinate 9,922, forward strand.
GTGCGTCACGGTTTCACCAGATTGGGGCGGCCGTTGGGCGGCCCCCGATCACGGCTTTTTCACGCAGTCTTGTTTTTTGTGCGAAAGCAGCCTATATCAGCCCCATTGATATTTCGGCCGATCGATCCGGGCCTCGCGATCTTCGCGTTTGCTGACGTCTATCTCCAAAATCTCGATGCACACCGGCTGGATTTCGGTCCGGTCATACCAAAGCAAATGTGAAGGACTATTTTTATGGCAACTGGAACGGTCAAGTGGTTCAACGCCACCAAGGGTTTCGGCTTCATCCAGCCTGACAGCGGCGGCGCGGACGTTTTCGTCCACATCTCGGCTGTCGAGCGCGCTGGCCTGTCGACCCTGGTCGAAGGCCAGAAGATCAACTTCGAGATCGAGCAGGACCGCCGCACTGGCAAGTCGTCCGCTGGTTCTCTGAGCAAGGCAGCCTGATTTTGAAAATGGCGCGCGCCGGACGAGAGTTCGGGGCGCGCGGCAAGTCACGGATGTACTGACGGTCGCGCGAGAAGCGCGCCGGAGTGGAAAGACCCGACAAGCTGGAACAGCAGATAGCTGCCAGCCCGGACCGGACGCTCCCGATCAGGCTACCGAAATGGGAAGGCGGGATTTATCCCGCCTTTTTATTTGCCTGGATTTTGGCCATCTAAGCCCGGCCTATGTCCCACCGGTGGCACCATATGGCCAACAATGGTACCATCCAGGTCATGACCAAGCTTGAACAAATCGAAAAATCCATCACCGAGTTGAGCCCGGAAGAACTGAAGGCGTTTGCCGCCTGGTTCGAGGCACTGCAGGCAGACATCTGGGATCGGCAGATTGAAGCCGATGTCAAGGCAGGCAGACTGGACAAATTGGTGGCCGAGGCTCGCGCTGAGATTGCCGCCGGTAAATTGCGCGACCTGTGAGACACCGCGCCACGGCAAGTTTTTGGACGAGGTATCGGTCCTTGCCGAAATCGGCTCGCCGTTTAGCCGACAAGAGCTTTACATTGTTGAGGGAAAACCCACGTCATCCCTCCCTCCATTTCAAGAAAGTCGGTGAGCTTTGGTCGGCGAGAATAGATAGCAACTATCGTGCCTTGGCTCTGGAAAGTGCTGACGGCTATAACTGGATATGGATCGGCAGCCACGCAGAATACGACCGCCTTACAAATAGCACACAGACCCCAACGCACAATTCGGAACGACCGAGACAGACCTACCCCACCCACTCGATCGGCACATGCCCCGGATCCGCCTCCACGCGGCCGAGCCAGGCCACCACCTCGGGATAGGCGTCGAGCTGGAAGCCGCCTTGCTCCGCCGTGTGCGTGTAGGCATAAAGCGCGATGTCGGCGATGCTGAAGGCGCCACCGGCGAAGAAAGCGTTGTTTTCGAGATATGTGTTCATGACGCCGAGCGCCTTGTTGCCGCGCTCCAGCGTCGTCGCCAGCCGCTCGGGCGTCGCGTCCGCGGCCCGTTCGGGAAAAGTCAGCAGCGCCTTGCGCACGGCTATGTAAGGCTCGTGGCTGTACTGCTCGAAGAACAGCCACTGATAGGCGAGCCCGCGCTCGTATCTGTCCGTCGGCAGCAAGCGCGTGCCTTCCGCGAGATAGAGCAGGATGGCGTTGGATTCGGCCAGCCGCCGGCCATCGTCCAGTTCCAGCAGCGGCACCATGGCGTTCGGATTCTTGGCGACGAAATCGGCTTTGCGCGTGTCGCCGGTATGCGAACTCACCTCGACGGTGGTGAAAGCGAGGCCGAGCTTGGCCATCAGCAGCCTGGGCTTGTAGCAATTGCCGCTGTCGATCATGCTGTAAAGTATCATTGCCGGTCCCCGGAGCGCTGCTTCTGCGGGCGGATTATCGCAGCGGCGGCATCCTCAACCAATGATTTGTTTTGGCGCGACCATCAGCGCCGCTTATGCAGCGGCACGACCTTGTTGTCGAAGCCCAGCAGCACATCGACCGCAAGCGGCTCTTCGTTGAAAATGGTGCCGGCAAGCGCCGGACGCCCGAGAAGAAAACCCTGCAGCAAATCGACCCCACCTTCGAGCGCGACGCGCAGGTGGGTGGGCTGCTCGATTCCCTCGACCAGCACCTTGGCGCCACGGTCGTGCAGGCTGGACACCAGCGGGCGGAAGAAGCGTTCCGCGGCGGCGTGGCGGCAGAATTCCGCGAACCAGCCGCCATCGATCTTGACGATGTCAGGCTGAAGCAGGCTCACCCGCTCCTCGGTCGAATGGCCGGTCCCGAAATCATCGATGGCGATGCGGATGCCGTCGCGCCGCATTTCACGCACCAGCCTGGCCAGCAGCGCATCGTCCGCCGCCTGTTCGGTGATTTCACAGACCAGCATGGCGGGCGCCAGGCCGAGTTCGTCGAGATGCCGGCTCATCAGCCGGATCTCGGCCAGCGCCCGGCCAGCATGGTCGTTGACCAGTGGATTGTAGTTGAAGAACAGGTCGAGCCTATCGACGCCGATATTGTGGAAATTCCTGAGATGCAGCATCCGGCACATGGTTTCGACGAACAGGCGGTCCGAGGCCGCGACGCTGTCGAAGAACATCCGCGGCGACCCCGGGCGGCCGGCCCGGTGCGGCTCGATCAGGCCTTCCACGGCCACTGGGTGCAAGCTGCCGCCGTGCGGGGCGTAGATCGGCTGGTAGGCGCTGCGCAGGCGGAAGTCGCCATGGATGCCATATTCGATGCCGATCTCATCGACGAAGATCGCATCGCCAATGGTGCGCCGGCGCTCGACACTCATGGCACGATCCTGCGCCCGAAAGCCTTTGCCCGCCGCCCCGTGCGCGGCGCAACCGCGGCGGGAGCGGTCGTATGGCTTGCGGCGGGGACAGGTTCGGGACTGCTCATCGCGAAAACACGGAAACTTGTCGGCGCGAGTTCTGGACGGGCCAGCACGTAGCCCTGGACCATCGAGGCGCCCGATCGCTCGGCCAGCTCCAGTTGCCAGCCTTCCTCGATGCCCTCGAACACGGTGCGGATGCCCTGGTCCTCGAAGCTCCTGACCATGGATGTCAGCAGCGCGAAACCAGCGCCCGATTCCATCAGTTGCGTGATCCAGTGCGCATCGAACTTGACGATGTCGGGGCGCAACTCCTTGACGCGGGTGATGTCGGAATCGTCGGCGCCATAGTCGTCGACGGCGATCCGGAAGCCGTTGGCTCTGAGCGCGGTGACGAAGCTGTGCAGGGTCTCCTGCGATGCCGATCTCTGCTCCGTCACCTCGCACACGACGCGGCCCGGATCGATACCGGCTTCGTGCAGGACTAGCCTCATGTCACGCAAGGCGTTGTCGACGATCGATCGCTCGGTGAACACCGAGGGATCGAAATTCACGAAGATCGATGCCTCCTGCGGCAGGCAGGCGCCGGCATTGAGCAGATGCAGTGTCCTGGTCAGCGCTTCGACATGCAGGCGGTCGGCCGCCGGACATGTCGAGAAGAAGGTCATCGGCGATTGCGGCTCGCCGTCGCGAAACGGGCGGATCAGCCCTTCGAACGCGGCGACCGACAGCTTGCCCTCGCTGAAGGCAAAGATCGGCTGGAAGGCGCTTTGCAGCGTATAAATGCCCCAGACACCGCTCGAGGTGCCGTCATCATGACGGATGATATGGGCAAGTCCGATGCTGCGTGACAAGGGTTCCTCGCTCCGCGACCTGGCGGAATTGAACCGCGATCCTGCCATGCAAGCCTCTACCGCCCGTTAATGAACTTTCTTTTGCCGATCACGCCTCATTGACCGCGCCACGCCACCTGGCCCAGCCGACAAGGCTTGCGCTGGGGGGAATGATGCGACATGAGAAGCGCCGCGGCCGCTCCTGGCCGCGCCTATCCTTTGGAGAGACAGAAGGTCATGGCCTTTCTTGCCGACACCCTTTCCCGCGTTAAGCCTTCCGCCACCATCGCGGTGACGCAGAAAGCCCGCGAGCTGAAAAATGCCGGCCGGGATATCATTGGCCTTGGCGCCGGCGAGCCCGATTTCGATACGCCCGACAACATCAAGAATGCGGCGATCGAAGCCATTCGCCGTGGCGAGACCAAGTATCCGCCGGTTTCGGGCATCGTGCCGCTGCGCGAGGCGATCGCGAAAAAGTTCAAGCGCGAGAACAATCTCGACTACAAGCCCGAGCAGACCATCGTCGGCACCGGCGGCAAGCAGATCCTGTTCAACGCCTTCATGGCGACACTGAACCCCGGCGACGAGGTCATCATCCCCCGCCCCTACTGGGTCAGCTATCCCGAAATGGTGGCGATCTGCGGCGGCACGTCGGTGTTTGCCGACACTTCGATCGACAACGGCTTCAAGCTGACCCCGGCGGTGCTGGAAAAGGCGATCACGCCGAAGACCAAATGGCTCTTGATGAACTCGCCGTCCAACCCGTCGGGCGCGGCCTATACCCACGCCGAACTGCGCGCGCTGGCCGATGTCCTCCTGAAGCATCCGCATGTCTGGACGCTGACCGACGACATGTACGAGCACCTGACCTATGGCGACTTCGTCTTCAAGACCATCGCCGAGGTCGAGCCGAAGCTCTACGACCGCACCCTGACCATGAACGGCGTCTCGAAAGCCTATGCCATGACCGGCTGGCGCATCGGCTACGCGGCCGGTCCGGTTCAGCTGATCAAGGCGATGGACATGATCCAGGGTCAGCAGACCTCGGGCGCCTGCACCATCGCGCAATGGGCTTCGGTCGAGGCGTTGAACGGCCCTCAGGACTTCATCGCCAAGAACAAGGCGATCTTTCAAGGCAGGCGCGACCTCGTCGTCTCGATGCTCAACCAGGCGCGCGGCATCACCTGCCCGTCGCCGGAAGGCGCCTTCTATGTCTATCCGTCCTGCGCCCAGCTGATTGGCAGAAAGACCAAGGCCGGCAAGGTGATCGACACCGACGAGACCTTCTGCTCGGAACTGCTCGAGGCCGAGGGCGTCGCGGTGGTGTTCGGCTCGGCCTTCGGCCTCGGCCCCAACTTCCGCATCTCCTACGCCACCTCGGAGACGCTGCTGGAGGAAGCCTGCACCCGCATCCAGCGCTTCACGGCATCCCTGACCTGATCTGGTAAGTCCAAAACAAAACCCGGCGTCAACGCTCAGGCGTTACCGCCGGGTTCGTCAATCCAGGCTCAGCACTCAGCCGCCATATTGCGCCGGCGTCACTGCTTCCAGCCAGTCGGCATGGATGCCGTCGAGCGCCTCCTGCATGGCGATATGCGTCATCGCCGATTTCGGCGCCGCGCCATGCCAATGCTTCTCGCCGGGCGCGAAGGAGATGACGTCACCGGCCCTGATCTCCCGGATTGGCCCGTCCCATGTCTGGGCCAGGCCGGCGCCCGCGGTGACATAAAGCGTCTGCCCAAGCGGATGCGTGTGCCAGTGGGTGCGCGCGCCGGGTTCGAAACTGACCAGCGTGGCCCTGAGCCGCGCCGGCGCCTCGGTCTCGATGATCGGCGTCTGCAGAACCCGGCCGGTGAAGTATTTGTCCGGCGCTATGATGGTCGGCACGCTGCCGCAAGCAATTATTTTCATCGTCTGTTCCTGGAACTGGTCGGAGCTGGCGAGGCGCCGGCCCCTTGAAGTCAAATGCATTCTCGGCCCGGATTGGCCCGGACGCAACCGGCCGGGTCGCCCGCTCGGCCTGATTTTTCTTGACTACGAACCTTGCCCGCATGGGACGGCCGCGCTGTTTGCCGGGCGCTCGGTCGAACCGCTCGCGCTCAGCGCCTGAGCCGGCCAGCCGCGCCGGCTTCCTATTTTTCTTGCCCTGCCGGCAAACAAGTGGGACGATGCATCAGGGCAGGTGGACATGAAAAGAACCCCGCCCGCGACGGTCGAACAGGCCGGCCGCCGCTCAGGACCGATTGACCACGCCTGAACCATGCATGCCAGTCGGTCCTACGGGAAACGCCTGAGTGGAGGTCAGCCATGGGTACTCGCGCCGGAGGACGACGCACGGGACCGAAATGCATTGCCATAGTCGGTCCCTTCGCAAGCGGTAAGACGACACTTCTCGAAGCCATATTGGCCCGTACGGGCGCCATCCCCCGCCAGAATCCGGTTTCATCGGGCAACACCGTTTCAGATCATTCGCTCGAGGCCCGCGCCCACGCCATGAGCGTCGAGGCGTCGATCGCCACCACAGAATTCATGGGCGAGCAATTCACCTTCGTCGACTGCCCCGGGTCGATCGAATTCTCCTTCGAGGCCGAACCGGTACTGGCCGCCTGCGATGTCGCGGTGGTCGTGGCCGAGGCCGACGAAAAAAAGATCCCAGCCCTGCAGCTCATCATGCGCAAGCTTGACGATCTCGGCGTGCCACGCATCCTGTTCCTCAACAAGGTCGACAAGGCGATCGCGGGCGTGCGCGACACGCTGAAGATGCTGCAGCCGGCAAGCGCGGCGCCGCTGCTTCTGCGCCAGATTCCGCTGCGCAAGGACGGCGTCGTCATCGGCTCGATCGATCTGGCGCTGGAGCGCGCCTACATCTACCGCGAGTACGCCGAGAGCGAGGTGGCCGAGATACCCGGCGACGACAAGGCGCGCGAACTGGAGGCGCGCTTCTCCATGCTGGAGACGCTGGCCGACCATGACGACCAGCTGATGGAGCAGTTGCTCGAGGAGATCGAGCCGCCCAGGGACGCGATCTTCGACGATCTCGCCGCCGATCTGCGCGACGGCGCGGTGACACCGGTGCTGATCGGCACCGCCGAGAAAGGCAATGGCGTGCTGCGCCTGTTGAAGACGATCCGCCACGACGCGCCCGACATCGAGGCGACCCGCAAGCGGCTCGGTGCCCCGGACGGCAACGCGACGGTGGTCCAGGTGATGAAGACCATCCACACGCCGCATGGCGGCAAGCTGTCGGTGTCACGCATTCTGTCGGGCCAGGTCGCCGACGGCTTGGAACTGTGGCTGCCCGGCGGCGACACCGCCAAGGTTTCCGGCATCTACAGGATGCTGGGCAAGGACCAGGTCAAGCTGACCGCCGCCAGAACCGGCGACACCGTGGCGCTCGGCAAGCTGGACGCGGTCAAGACGGGCCAGACGCTCAGCTCCGCCAAGGGAGGCATCAAACAGCTCTTCGATGTCGAGCCGCCGCAGCCGGTCTTCGCCTTCGCGCTGCGCCCCAAGGAGCGCAAGGACGAGGTCAAGATGTCGGCGGCCATCCAGCGCCTGGCCGAGGAAGACCCCTCGCTCAGCCTGCGCCACAACCAGGACTCGGCCGAGACCGTGCTGTCGGGTCACGGAGAGATGCATCTGCGCGTGGTGCGCGAGCGGCTGGAGGGCAAGAACCAGATACCGGTCGAAGGCCATGCGCCGGCGGTGCCCTATCGCGAGACGATCCGCAAACCGGTGCAGCAGCGCGGCCGTCACAAGAAACAGTCGGGCGGCCACGGCCAGTTCGGCGATGTGGTGATCGAGATCAAGCCGCTGCCGCGCGGCTCCGGCTTCCAGTTCACCGACACCATCACCGGCGGCGTCGTGCCCAAGACCTACATCCAGTCGGTCGAGACAGGCATACGCGACTATCTGAAGACCGGCCCGCTCGGCTTCCCCGTGGTTGACGTCGCGGTCAACCTGTCGGACGGCTCCTACCATGCGGTCGATTCCTCCGACATGGCGTTCCAGATGGCGGCAAAGCTCGCCATGAAGGAAGGCATGGCCGCCTGCTCGCCGGTGCTTCTGGAGCCGGTGATGAAGATCGAGATCGTCACGCCGTCGGACGCGACATCGAAGATCATCGCGCTGATCCCGCAGCGGCGCGGCCAGATCCTCGGCTATGACGCGCGGCCCGATTGGCCCGGATGGGATGTCGTCGAGGCGACCATGCCGCAGGCCGAGATCGGTGATCTGATCATCGAGCTGCGGTCGGCCACTTCAGGCGTTGCCAGCTACCGCGCCGCCTTCGACCATATGGCCGAGCTGACTGGCCGTCTCGCCGACGAGGCGATGAACGCCAACGGCAAGGCCGCCTGATTTCACTCGTTTCATGAGAAGCCCCCTCGAAGGATCGAGGGGGCAAAAACCAAAAACGGCGCCCGGGGGGCCGGACGCCGTTTTGTTGTGCGGACCGTTTTCTTGGGAGGAGAAACGGCAGGTCCGCCGCATGTAGGTCGCCGAACTTCGGCGGAAAAGGTTCGGACGCGGTAGCCGCCTGAGCCCGGGCCGTACGAGTGATGCCCCCATCTCCCGTCCGAACCACACCGCGTCCTAGCATCTACATAGCAGCGGAAGGCATCGTTGTCATGTTACCAGAGGTTACATGACACTGTTACGTGGCAATTCTGATGAAATTTTCGCTCGTCCCGCCCGGGTCCGGGCAACAAAAAAGCCGGATCAACGAAGATCCGGCTGAGTTTGATTGGAAGTGCCTGTTAAGGCTAACCTCCAGAGGGGAACACTCGAGGGCGCTAATGGGAGGAGAACGCGCCCAGGAGATGATCTATATATGTGCTCATCATGCCCAAGAAACAAGCATCTATTTTGCAACACACGCATGCAAAAAGGCACAGGCTGTGGTCCAACCCATTTAGGGAGCCAATAGGACCAGCAGAATCGTGAAAATGAAGCGTACTTTCGGGTCATTGTCGTCTCGAAAACGCCAATCCCAACCGATTTTGTTCCAAAATGCCGAAAAACACTGATGATGTGGAATGAGGCACCGGCGGTTCAATTCCAAGGCAGTCAAGCGGAGATCAACCAATGCGTAGGTTTTCGGCGATTGCCGGCAGCGGCATTTTCCTGATTGCTGCCCCCGGCGTGGTCGCCGGGCTGATTCCCTGGCTGCTCAGCGAGCGCTGGAGCCTGCCATGGTCGCCCCTGCCCGGCCTTGTCGTCGCCGGCGGCGTCCTCATTGTCGCCGCGGCCGCCGTGCTGCTACATGCCTTCGCCCGCTTCGCACTGGAGGGGCTGGGCACGCCGGCCCCCGTCGCACCAACCGAAAGACTGGTGATCGGCGGCATCTACCGCCATGTCCGCAATCCCATGTATGTCGCCGTGCTGTCGATCATTATCGGCCAGGCGCTGTTGTTCTCGAGCTGGTCGATCGCCACCTACGCGGCGATCGCGGCGGCTGCCATGGTGACCTTCGTCAAGCTCTATGAGGAGCCACGCTCGCCGGCCGCCATGGCGCCGAATACAAAGCCTACCGCCACAACGTACCGGGGTGCCTGCCGCGGATTACGCCCTGGAAAGGATAGGCTCGCGGAGCTGACCCTGGATCAGAAGGACCAGCTTCTGGCCTTGGCGATGATGAAGTCGCGGAACACGTGCAGCTTGGCCTGGTTCTTCATCGCGTCGGGATAGGCGAAATAGGTGTCGAAGGACGGCACCTCGGTTTCCGGCAAAAGCTGCACCAGGCCGGAATCCTTGCTGATCACATAGTCCGGCAGCATGGCGATGCCGGCGCCGCCCTGCACGGCGCGCTTGATCGACAGGATGTCGTTGATCTGCAGTGTCGGCACGCGCCGGCCGCTCTCGAAATCACCGACCGTCTCCAGCCAGTTCAACTCCGACAGATGCGACGGCACAGGCAGGCCGAAGGTGACGATGCGATGGCTTCTCAACTCTGCGATCGAGCCCGGCTTGCCGTATTTGGCGACATAGGACGGTGCCGCGTAGAGATGGAAATGCACGGTGAACAGGCGGCGCTGGATCAGGTCCGGCTGTTGCGGCTGGCGCAGCCGGATGGCGCAATCGGCCTGGCGCATGGTGAGGTCGAGCTCCTCGTTGGCGAGGATCAGCTGCAGGCTGATTTCGGGGTAGAGTTCGATGAACTCCTGCACCCGCTCGGTCAGCCAGCCGGCGCCGAGGCCGACGGTCGTCGTCACCCTGAGCACACCGGACGGGCGGTCCTTGGTCTCGGTCAGCCGCGACTTGATGGTTTCCAGCTTCATCAGCACGTCATGCGCCGTGCGGAACAGCATCTCCCCCTGTTCGGTCAGCACAAGGCCGCGTGCATGACGATTGAACAGCGGCACGCCGACATCATGTTCGAGCGCGCTCACCTGTCTCGATATCGCCGATTGCGACAGATGCAGCGTCTCGGCCGCATGCGTAAACGACCCCGCTTCCGCCGCAGCGTGAAACACGCGTAGCTTGTCCCAGTCCAACGCCATGATTTCCCCTCGTTCCGGTTGGCGTTTGAATGAAAAATCAGGCTTTTACACGGCGCTTCTAAGCCGTTTTTTTAACAGTTTTGCGAGCCGCCTATTCCGCCGCCTCGCGATGCACCTCGATGCCGGCCAGATACTTTTCCGCTTCGAGCGCGGCCATGCAGCCGAGCCCCGCCGCCGTCACCGCCTGGCGGTAGATATCGTCGGTCACGTCGCCGGCGGCGAACACGCCAGGCACGTCGGTGCGCGTCGAGTCCGGCGCTGTCCAGAGATAGCCGTTCGGCTTCTGCTTCAGCTTGCCGGCGAACAACTCGACCGCGGGCGCATGGCCGATGGCCACGAAGACGCCGTCGATCTTGAGGTGGCTCTCGGCACCGGTCACGGCATGCCTGAGCTTCAGCCCCTCGACCGAAGGCGGCAGCGGTGCCTTGCCGGGGCGGCCGGTGATCTCGTCGACGATCGTGTCCCAGATGACGCGGACATTGTCCTTCTTCAACAGCCGCTCGCGCAGGATGCGCTCGGCACGGAAGTCCGAGCGCCTGTGGATGACGGTGACACTCTTGGCGAGGTTGGACAGATAGAGCGCCTCCTCCACCGCCGAATTGCCGCCGCCGACCACCGCGACATCCTTGCCGCGATAGAAGAAGCCGTCGCAGGTGGCGCAGGCGGAAACGCCGAAGCCCATGAAGTCCTGCTCGGTGGGAATGCCCAGCCACTTGGCTTGCGCGCCGGTGGCGATGATCAGCGCGTCGGCCGTGTAGGTCGTGCCGGAATCGCCCTTGGCGCGGAACGGCCGCACATTGAGGTCGACCTCGGTGATGATGTCGTTGATGATGTCGGTGCCGACATGCTCGGCCTGCTTGAGCATCTGCTCCATCAGCCACGGCCCCTGGATCGGATCGGCGAAGCCGGGATAGTTTTCGACGTCCGTGGTAATCATCAGCTGGCCGCCCTGCTGCAGGCCGGCGACGAGCATCGGCTTCAACATGGCGCGCGCGGCATAGACCGCCGCCGTATAGCCGGCCGGACCGGAACCGATGATGAGAACGGGCGCATGCTTGGTGGTCATTTGGAGCCTCTACGGGGCGGACACGAGTGTGCCTTGGAAAAAAGACGTGGAATGTCGCGCTTAATGTAAGGGCTGCCAGCCACGCCAGCAAGACGAGCGGCCCGTCGTCCCCGGAAAGCTTCGGCCCATGTGGATATTCGCGCGAGGAGCGCTTTCGTTACCTGTCCAAAATCGCGTCGACGAGGGCTGGCTTCGACACAAAAGTCGTTTAATTACAAAATCGCGAAAGATTCTTGCGCCACACTGATCATCGAGAACCCTAATGCCCCTCAAGGCCGACCTTGACGCCATCGACTGGAAGATCCTGCGCGAGCTTCAGTCGGACGGGCGCATGACCAATGTCGAGCTCTCGAACCGCGTCGGCATTTCGGCCCCGCCCTGTCTGCGCCGGGTCAAGCGGCTGGAGGAAGCCGGTATCATCCGTGGCTACCGCGCGCTGCTCAACGCCCCGGCGCTCGGCCTCGATGTCGTCGCCTTTTGCCTGGTCGGGCTGCATCACCAGGCTGATGCTGAACTTCGCATCTTCGCCGACCGCACGCGCGGCTGGCCGATCGTGCGCGATGCCTGGATGGTGTCGGGCGAGTCCGATTTCCTGCTGCATTGCGTGGCAAGCGACCTCGGCAGCTTCCAGACCTTCGTCATCGAGGAACTGACCTCGACGCCGAACGTCGACACGGTACGCACCGCGCTCACCATTCGTCGCGTCAAGGATGAGGGTTTGGTGTCGTTCGAGCGACCCTGAGGCCAGGCGACGCCCGCGCGATAGGCGAATTCCTGACCTTCGCCACACCGGCGCCGCGTTGGTATTCGAAAGACGTTGATATACAAGGCTGAACGGCTCTGCCGGACTTCACTGCTTGACTGGGCGCTTGACTGGTTTCTCAAGCCATTCCAGAAAAAATGTGTAACGGTTTTCCGCCCGGGATTGCTTGAGAACAGATGGCGCGAGCAGCGTGAAATCCGGGAGAATCCGCATGGGAAGGGGACCATGACCCGTTTTGCAAGCCCGGTCTCGGCGCTCATCATCTGCGTGAACGAGGCCGACATGATCGGCCCGTGCCTGGAAAGCATCGATTTCTGCGCCGAGATCATCATCGTCGATTCCGGCTCGACGGACGGCACCGTCGAATGCGTGAAAAGCTATATCACCAAGGGCTATCCGATAACGCTGCTGCACAATGACTGGCCGGGGTTCCCCCGCCAGCGGCAGTTCGCGCTCGACCATGCCAACCAGCCGTGGTGCCTTTCGATCGACCCGGACGAGCGTGTCGACGACCGGCTGCGGCAGTCGATCGTGGCCATCACCCAGGCGGCCGGCGGCAAGGCCAGCGGATGGTACATGCGCCGCCGCGACTGGCTGAAGGGCTACGGCTATGCCCATCGCTGGGTCCTGCACAACAGGCTGCTCAGGCTTTTCCGCAGGGAAGGCGCCGCCATGGATCTCACGGCGCGGGTGCATGAATCCGTTCGCGTGCCGGGCGAGACCGACACGATCGAGGACGGTGTCTTGCTGCATCGCCGTGAAATATCGGTCGAGGAGGATCTTGCCCGGGCCAACGCCTATTCCAGCCTCAAGGCGGTGACGCTGGTCGAGAAAGGCAAGAAGCCCGGCCTGGCGCGGCTGGTGCTGTCACCGTTCGGCAACTTCCTGAAATTCTACCTGGCCAAGCGCTACTTCCTGTGCGGCCGCCACGGCTTCGTCTACTCGATGTCGGTGATGATCTATTCCTTCGCCACCGAGGCCAAGCTCTACGAAGCCTCGCAGCGCGACGATAAGGCCTAGGCCGACAGGCCGCGGTCCCGACCGAGCGTCTCCACGGCGGCGAGCAGACCGCCGAGATCGCGGTCGTCATGCAAGCGCCTGATGGCGAAGCCAGGCTGAAGTGCCGCCGCCTCACCGTCAACCAGCCAGCCCTGCGCCAGATCAGCGCGTTGGCCCGCCTGCATGTCGGCCAGCTTGTCGCCGACCATCAGGGAGCGCCGGAGATCGAGATCAAGGCGCCTGCCCGCCTCGATCAGCATGCCCGGATTGGGCTTGCGCATCGGATGATCGGCAACAGCGAGAGGCCCGATACCCGCCTCGTGATAGGCGCAGGCCAGCACCATGTCGACGAACACACCCTCTCTGTCCAGCAACTCGAGCACGCGGGCGTTCACCCTGGCGAAAATGTCCCAGCCGAAATAGCCGCGCGCGATGCCGGACTGGTTGGTGACGACGATCACCGGTATCCCCCTCCGGTTGGCGGCGGCGATCGCCGGCAGCATCCGGGGCCTGAGCTCGATCTCGGCCGGATCGCTGGGATAGTCGGTGTCGACATTGATGGTGCCGTCGCGGTCGAGAAACAGCGCCGGCAGGTGTGCCGGGAAAACCCGGCCGCCGATCCGTTCCACCCACAAGCCCGGTTCGGTCAGCGGGTGCGGCGTCCCGATCCTGTCAGCCATTCGACAGGCGCGCTTCGACCACCTCGCACAGATAGTGATAGAGGCACAGATGCCCCTGCTGGATGATCGGCGTCGAGGTCGACGGTACGTTGAGCAGGATGTCGGTGAGCGGCTTGAGCTTGCCGCCGGTATCCCCGGTCAGGCTGATGACTGTCATGTCCATCATCCGCGCCTGTTCGGCGGCGGCAAGGATGCTCGGCGAATTGCCGCTTGTCGAGATCGCCAGAAGCACGCCGCCCGCAGCGCCATGTGCCTCGACCTGGCGCGAAAACACCGTATCGAAGCCGTAGTCATTGCCCCAGGCGGTCAGCATCCCGGCATTGGCCGGCAGCGCAATCACATTGTAGGCCTTGCGCTCCTTCAGGAAGCGGCCGACCAGTTCGGTGGCGATATGGATGGCGTCGCTGGCCGAGCCGCCATTGCCGCAGACCAGCAAAGCCTTTCCGGAGGAAAGCGCCGACACGACGGCACTCGCCGCACGTTCCATCTCGCTGCTCAGGTCGCGCTCGACCGTGGCAGTGATGGCGGCCGCCGAGCGGACCAGATAGTCGTTCAATTCGGACATGAGATCCCTCAGTTGGTGGCGCCGCCGGCGCGCAATTTGCCGATCGTGCCGGTGGTGCTCTTGCCGGCGACGAGGTCGACCAGCACGACGCGGCCGCCCGCCTTCTGCACCACATCGGCGCCGACCACGGTGTCGATCGTGTAGTCGGCGCCCTTGACCAGTATGTCGGGCAGAAGCGCTTCGATCAGTGCCAGCGGCGTATCCTCCTCGAACACCACCACGGCATCGACTGAAGCGAGCGCGGCGAGCACGCAGGCGCGGTCATGCTGGTCGTTGACCGGGCGGCCCGGCCCTTTCAGCCGCCGCACGGAAGCATCGCTGTTGAGGCCGAGCACCAGCCGGTCGCACTGGCTGCGCGCCGCGTGCAGCAGGCTGACATGGCCGGCATGCAGGATGTCGAAGCAGCCATTGGTGAAGCCGACGCTCAGCCCCTCCGCCTTCCATGCCGCCACCATGCGCGCGGCCGAGGCGGCGTCCAGGATGGCGTCCTTGTGGGCGGTCGGTCCGTGCGAGCGGAAGAGCGCGCCGGTGAGTTCCTCGACGCTCAGCCGCGCGGTGCCGCGCTTGCCGACCACGACGCCGCCGGCGGCGTTGGCGATGGAGGCCGCGGCGACGGGGTCGGCGCCGGCGGCAAGCGCCAGCGCGAAGGTCGCGATCACCGTATCGCCGGCGCCCGAGACGTCGAACACCTCGCGCGCCTGGGTGGCGATGTGGCGCGCCTCCTCGGGGCCGACCACGCTCATGCCCTTTTCGCTGCGCGTGGCGACGACGAAGTCGAAGCCGTGCGCCGAAATCAGCTCGCGTGCTGCCGCCACGATCTCGTCATCGGCGAACACCGCATGGCCGACGGCCTCGCCGAGCTCCTTGCGGTTGGGGGTGATGGCGGTCGCGCCGGCATAGCGCGCATAGTCGCGGCCCTTCGGGTCGACCAGCACCGGCTTGCCCGCCTCCCGGCAGATGGCGATCAGTTCGGCGGCGACGCCATCCAGCAATATGCCCTTGCCGTAATCGGACAGGATGACGATGTCCGCCTGTTGCAGCGCGTCCCGGAAACGGCGGATCAGCTCCGCCCGTTCCGCCTCGCCGAGCGGCCTGATCTCTTCTTCGTCGAAGCGCAGCACCTGCTGGTTGAGCGCGCTGAAGCGGCTCTTCGACGAGGTCATGCGGCCGCGCTGCTGTGAAAGGCCCACTGTCTCGGCGCCAAGCTCGCCCAGCATCCGCGCCAGACTGTCGCCGGCGGGATCAGTGCCGATCACGGAGACCGGAATGGCGCGCGCGCCAAGCGAGACGATGTTGGCCACGACATTGCCGGCGCCACCCATGGCCGAGCTTTCGCCTCGCCCGTGCAGCACCGGGATCGGCGCTTCCGGCGAAATCCGCTCGATGACGCCATTGACGAAGCGGTCGAGGATGAAGTCGCCGACCACCAGCACGGCGATGTCGCCGAAGCGCGCGATGGCGCGGTGCAGGGGTTCGGGAGAAGGCGGATTGTGCTTGATCATGTCATCTGCCACGCGCGGGAAACGCCGATCTCAGATAGGTCGAAACACCAGATTTGCGAGGCCGGTCGGTCATGCCTGCCGATATACCGCAATTCGGCGCAGCGCAACGCCGGGGCGGAGGCAAACCCGGACAGGTCAGGTTTTCTGCAGGGCGACGTGGACGCCGAGCCCGACCAGCACCGCACCACCGGCCCGCTGCATCAGCCGCTGCGCCCGGCTCGAACGCCGCAGCCGGCCGATCACCATTCCGGCCAGGAAGACGCAGACGATGTCGGCCGAGGAGAACATCAGGTTGACGATGGTGCCCAGCACGACGAATTGCAGCCAGACCGGGAAGGCCGCGGAGGCGTCGATGAACTGCGGCAGGAACGCCATGAAGAAGATCGCGGTCTTGGGATTGAGCACCTCGACGGTGATGCTCTCGAAAAACGCCCGGCGCGCCGATTTGCGCTCGATCGCCGGCAGCGCCACGTCGCCCTCCACGCGCTTGCGAAACAGCGAGATGCCGAGCCAGACAAGGTAAAGCGCGCCGACCAGCTTGACCGCCATGTAGAGCGGCGGCACGGCATGGAACAGCACCGACAGGCCGGCGGCGGCGGCAAAGACATGGACATAGCCGCCGAGATGAATGCCGAGTGCCGCCGTCAGCCCCGACCAGCGCCCGCGCGCCATGGTCTGCGCGGCGGCGTAGAGCATGGCCGGACCCGGAATATAGGCGAAGATCGCCGTGGTGGCGAAAAACGCGATCAGCAGTTCGGTCGACGGCATTTTTTGTTCCTTTGTCGTTGGGTCTATGACAGGCAGCGCTTACTAACTTCAGTCCTTCGTCTCCGTTTTGGCGATACCACAAATGTTGGGTGTCTTCGAATTCGACCTATGACCTTTTTCTGGCGTTGGCGCTGCCCCTCACCTGCCTGCCGGCATCCTCTCCCCGTATAGAGACGGGGAGAGGGACGCTGTCATCGATGGTTTCGCCAATTTTCAACGTTGCAAGAGAAGGCGGCGAGGTTGCGTCCAGTTTCTTCTCCCCGTCACTATACGGGGAGAAGGTGCCGGCAGGCGGATGAGGGGCGGCGCTGCCCTGACGTGATTGTCAGCAAGAAGCCTATGGCGACTCGCTAGACAGCAGCTTTGGGCCTAATCACGGATCCTGCTTTGTCGACAGCCCGGCCAGCCTCCCTTATAAGGACCGGAATCGCACGCAACCAGAGGCCTTCATGATCATCGTCACGGGCGGCGCCGGCATGATCGGCTCCAACATCGTCGCCGCGCTCAATGCGGAAGGCCATGACGACATCCTGGTCGTCGACGACCTCACCGATGGCCACAAGATCGCCAACCTGGCCGATTTGGCGATAGCCGACTATCTCGACAAGGACGACTTCCTGGCCCGCATGGAAGCCGGCTCGCTCGGCCGCATCGAGGCAGTCTTTCATCAGGGGGCTTGCTCGACCACCACCGAATGGAACGGCAAGTTCATGATGGACGTGAACTACGCCTATTCGAAACAGCTGCTGCATGCCTGCCAGGCGCTGCGCGTGCCCTTTCTCTACGCCTCCTCGGCTTCGGTCTATGGCGGCGGATCCGAATTTCGTGAGGAGCCGGCGTTTGAACGGCCACTCAACGTCTATGCCTATTCCAAGAAACTCTTCGACGACTATGTCAGGCGCACCGTGTTCGACAGCGATCATTCGCAGGTCGCGGGGCTGCGCTACTTCAATGTCTATGGCCCGCGCGAGGCGCATAAGGGCGCCATGGCCTCCGTCGCCTTCCATCTGTTCAACCAGGTCGAGCGCGGCGAAAATCCGAAGCTGTTCGGCGCCCATGACGGCTTCGGACCGGGCGAGCAAAGCCGCGATTTCATCCATGTCGGCGATGTCGCCGACGTCAATCTGTGGCTATGGAAGCGTGGCGCGAGCGGCATCTTCAACTGCGGCACCGGCCGCGCCCAGCCGTTCCGCGCCATCGCCGAAACGGTCATCGACACGCTGGGCAAGGGCGAGATCGAGTTCATAGAATTCCCCGACCATCTCAAGGGCAGCTACCAGAGTTTTACCCAGGCTGATATGTCCCGCTTGCGCGCGGCCGGCTATAACGGGCAATTCCGCACAGTAGAAACCGGCGTCAGAGACTATGTCGAATGGCTGAAAGCCCAACGATCCTCGTGATCGGCCCACGCTGGGTGGGCGATATGGTGATGGCGCAGTGCCTGTTCTCGGCGCTGAAGGAGCTCCATCCCAGCGCCGCGATCGATGTGTTGGCGCCCGCCTGGGCGGCACCTCTGGTCAAGCGCATGCCGGAGGTCCGCCAGCAGATCGACTTTCCGCTGACGCCAGGCGCGCTCGAATTCAGCCATCGCCGCCGCTTCGGTCGCCTGCTGCGCGGCCGCTACGACATGGCCTATGTTCTGCCAGGCAGTTGGAAGTCGGCGCTGATCCCGTTCTTTGCCCGCATTCCGCGCCGTTTCGGCAATCTGCGCGAAATGCGCTATGGCCTTTTGACCGACATCGTACCATTGCCCGACGCCGTGAAACGGCGCACCGCGCAGGCCTATTTCGGCCTCGCCCAGGGCGGCAGTTTCCGCGCACCCCGGCTGACCGTAGACGTGAAAAACCAGGCCGCCCTGCTCGACCGCTTCGGTCTGGCGCCGCAAAAATTCGTGGCCCTGATGCCCGGTGCCGAGTTCGGCCCGGCCAAGCGCTGGCCAAGCGAAAGCTATGCCGGCCTTGCCCGCGAGTTCATGGGCAAGGGACTGAAGGCCGCCCTGTTCGGCTCGAAAAACGACCGCGACGTGACGGCCGAAATCGCCGCATTGGCCCCCGGCGTCGTCGACCTCGCCGGCCAGACGCGGCTGGAGGACGCCATCGACCTGATCGCGGCCGCCCGGCTCGCGGTCTCCAACGACAGCGGGCTCATGCATGTCGCGGCCGCCGTCGGCACGCCGATCGTTGCCGTCTACGGCTCGACCTCGCCTGAAAATACGCCGCCACTGGCGGAGCGACGCGAACTGGTCTGGCTCGGCCTGTCCTGCTCGCCTTGCCACCAGAAAATCTGTCCGCTCGGCCACCTCAACTGCCTCAAGACACTGGAAGTCGGGCAGGTCGCCGCGGCGGCGGATCGGCTGCTGGAAGTTCCGGCCGCGGCATGAAGGTGCTGATCGTCAAGACATCGTCGATGGGCGATGTCATCCACACCTTTCCGGCACTCGAGGATGCCTGCCGCGCGCGGCCCGATATCGCTTTCGACTGGTGCGTGGAGGAGGCGTTTGCGGGCATCGTCGCGCTGCATCCGGCGATTGGCACCATCCACACGGTGGCGATACGGCGCTGGCGAAAGAGCCTCTTCGACACAAACACCTGGCGCCAGGCGGCGGCCTTCCGCCGTGCCTTGCGCGCCTGCCGATATGATCTCGTCATCGATGCGCAAGGCCTGCTGAAATCGGCCCTGGTGGCACGCCAGGCGCGTGCGCCGATCGCCGGCTTCGACCGGTCGAGCGCGCGCGAACCCTCGGCGACGCTGTTCTACGACATCCCCTACGCCGTGCCGCGCGGCCTGCACGCCATCGAGCGGACAAGGCGGCTGTTCGGGCTGGCGCTCGGCTACCGGCCCGATCTTTCGACGCTCGACTCCGGCATCGTCGCGCCGATGGGCACGATCGCCGCCATCGACGGAAAAGCGGCCTTCCTGCTGCACGGCACCAGCCGCGAGGACAAGAAATGGCCTGCCAAGGACTGGATCGGAACCGCCCGCCTGCTGGTCGAGCGCGGCATGACGCCAGTCACCACCTGGTCGAACGAACGGGAGAAGGCGGTGGCCGAAGCGATCGCCGAGGCCGTGCCGTCCACGGTGGTGCTGCCCAAATCGCCGCTGGCCGACATCGCAGCCATTCTCGGCCGCTCGACCCTGGTCATCGGCGCCGATACGGGATTGACCCACCTCGCCAGCGCCTTCGGCCTGCCGACGGTGGCGGTATTTTTGGCAACGGAACCGGGTTTGACCGGGCCGCGTGGGCCGTACGCATCGACGCTTCTGGCAGCGCCCGGCACGCGCGTGACGCCGTCGCAGGTGGTGGCGGAAGCGGAACGACTTTTAGAGCTTAGCCGGGCAAATACCCGGAAATACTGACTTTTCGACCGAACGATTGGAAAAGTCAGCGCGGAGCCGCACCCAGCCGACGCCTCTCAGATAAACTGCACCTGGACGATTTCGTACCCGCGTGCGCCACCAGGCGCGTTGA
This sequence comes from Mesorhizobium sp. M8A.F.Ca.ET.202.01.1.1, assembly GCF_004791595.1. Classification (NCBI taxonomy): domain Bacteria; kingdom Pseudomonadati; phylum Pseudomonadota; class Alphaproteobacteria; order Hyphomicrobiales; family Phyllobacteriaceae; genus Mesorhizobium; species Mesorhizobium sp. M8A.F.Ca.ET.202.01.1.1. The sequence continues at coordinate 29,865 of NZ_SRUN01000020.1, forward strand.
CCTCGACCGCGTCGCCGACTTCCTTGCCGATCAGCGCGCGCGCGATCGGCGAGGAGATCGAGATGCGGCCGGACTTCACGTCGGCTTCCTGGTCACCGACGATCTGGTAGGTCTTCTTTTCCTCGGTGTCCTCGTCGACCAGCACCACGGTGGCGCCGAACTTGACCTTGTCGCCGCTGAGCTTGGTGACGTCGATCACCTCGGCGCGCGCGATATAATCCTCGAGTTCGTTGACGCGGCCCTCATTGAGGCTCTGCGCCTCTTTCGCGGCATGGTATTCGGCATTTTCGGACAGGTCGCCATGCGAGCGCGCCTCGGAGATCGCCTCGATGATGCGGGGCCGCTCTTCCTGCTGGCGCCAACGCAGTTCTTCCTTCAATGACGCGAACCCCTCGCCTGTCATCGGGACCTTGTTCATAGTGCCTGACCTTTCCTGCCGCCGCCCCCGCGTTTCGGGGGAAGCCTTGTCGTAGGGTACAAAAAGAAAACGGTCCGGCAGCCTCGGGCTAACGGAACCGTTTCACCGCAATTTCCCTGAATATAGCAATCTTTTGCGGCTTTTCACGCTCAAAAATCGGTTTTGCAAAAATCATCCCTTCTTTTGTCAGCGAAGGTGGCTGTGGAATGGAGCAAACAGAAACGGCCGCGATCGCTCGCGGCCGCTTGGAGAAACCATGGAGCCCGATCAGCTCCTCATGAAATGTTCGATCTGCTCGGACAGCATGCCGTATTCGCGCGAACCCTTGCCGGTGCGCTTTTCGATCTCTGTCAGTTGCTGCTGGGCGCCGGCCAGGTCGCCGATCTGCAGATGTGCCTCGCCGAGATATTCGCGCACCAGCGTGTAATTCGGGTCGATGCGCAGCGCTTCCTCGTAATAGCCCAGGCCGACGGTGACGCGGCCGGAATGGCGGTGCGAGTAGCCGAGATAGTTGAGGATGCGCGGATCCTGCTTGTTGGCGGCCAGAACGAGAACCGAGATCGCCTCGTCGTAGCGGCCGGCCATCGCCAGCGCATGGCCCGCATCATAGATGCTGTCGTCGTCCAGCATGCCTTCCTTGGGCGGCACGCATTTCTGCTTCTTCTTATCCCAGACCTCGCCCTTTTTGCATTGGGTGACAGTCTGGTCGCTGCCACCGCTGCTGCCGGCGGCAAACGCCGGAACGGCGAGGAACTGCAGAGCGACAAGCGCGCTCGCCGCCTGGATAAGCACTCTTTTATGCATGGAAACCTCCTGAGGGCGTGACAATGCCACACTAACGCCGAGCGGTCCGCGTTTCATCCCGGAAAAAAGCCCGCCTGGAGAACATGAGGTGACGGATGCCGCAAATCCGCTATCATCCGGCAAACGACTGACGGAGAGGCCCGTGCAGCGGCGGCTTGAAAAGGACTGGGATCTGACGATCGGACCCGACACCGTGCGGCTGTTCATTCTCAAGGCCAAGGCGCTGAGCGCGGCCGTCAACGAGGACTATGCCGACGGCGCCGAACACGAGGTCGAGTTCGACGGCGACAGGCATGACAACCACCACCATGACGGCCTTGCCGAGGAAAGTTCGGAAAACCTCACCGAGGAAGAGCTGCGCGAGCTGATCAACGACCTCAATATCGACGAGGCCGCCGAGCTGATCGCGCTGGCCTGGGTCGGCCGCGGCGACTACGACGCCTCGGAATGGGCCGAAGCCGTGGCGGCGGCGCGAGAGCGGGCCAACAAACGCACGGCGAAATACCTGCTCGGCATGCCGCTGCTCGCCGACTTGCTGGAAGAGGGACTGGAAGCGATCGGCGCGTAACGCGGAGGTAACCGATTGTGATCGGGTCGAAGCGCCTGTCCAGGCAACTTCAGCCGACCGGCGCCGTTTCCGAGCGATGGCAACGCTGAGCTTTTCCCGATTTTGCACTCTGGCGCTGCTTTTGGCGGCGGCGGTTCTGCTGGTGACGCCGGCCGACGCCAGACATCGTCACAAACACCACGGGCCGCTAAGCCCGCGCGTGGATCAGCCGCTGACACAGCGGGCCGACCAGCCGCTGCGGCCAAGAGGCAAGCGGCAGTCGAGAGCGCGGGTCAGGCAGCATATCGCGCCAAATCCGGCACCGCAAAAAACGCAGGATGCCCAGCCGTCCGCCGATGTTCCGGTGCCCGAGCCACGTCCGACGGACGCTTCAAGGGTGGACGCTCCAAAGACACAGGACCGGAAGACCGAAGGTCCAAAGAGCGGCGGGGCGTCCGATCCGCTCAAGGACGAAGAGTCCCATCAGAAAAGCCAGACACCGCCCGAACCACCAGCCGAAACGGAAAGCGAGCCGGAGCCGCCAGCCGTGGTGCCAACACCGACGCCAAAGCCCGACACCACGACGCCCGAGCCTCAGCCGCCGGCCGTCGCCCCCCAGCCGACGCCAAAACCGACGGATGCGGGCGACGAGGAGAAGATGCTGCCCGATCCGCGCTCGGCCGATCTCCCCGCCGACAAGATGCCGGCTGACGAAGTCGCCTGCCGCGAGCGCCTGAAGACGCTCGGCGTAGAATTCGAGGACCACAAAGCCGAGAGCAATCCCGAAATCGGCTGCTCGATCCCCTACCCGATCGTGCTGATGTCGCTCGGCAAGTCGATCGCGATTGCCCCCGGCACCGAACTCAACTGCCCAATGGCGGAGGCGGCCGCGCGTTTTGCCGCCGACGTCATCCAGCCGGCGGCGAAGGCCGAATTCGGCGCGGACCTGAAATCGATCAGCCAGGCGTCGGCCTTCGTCTGCCGGCCGCGCAACGGCACACGCAAACTGTCGGAACACGCTTTCGGCAACGCGCTCGACATTGCCAGCTTTACGCTGTCCGACGGCAAGACGATCGAGGTTGGCCCGGCGCCGCCGGAAAAGGACGGCAAATTCCTCGACGCCGTGCGCAAGGCCGCCTGCGGGCCGTTCAAGACCGTGCTCGGCCCTGGTGCCGACGCCGATCACGCCTTGCATTTCCATTTTGATCTCGAGCCACGCCGTCACGGCGGTACGTTTTGCCAGTGAGCGGAACCTCCGCCGCATTTCAGCCGCAGGCGTGAACGCGAACGCTGAGCTTTCCTTTACCCTTGATCGTTAAAATGCCGGATATCTGGGAATAGGGATTCCGCCGATGGCCGGCATATTCCGCGCCGCCGCGATGGTCGCGCGCCGATCGAAACCTGCAGTGATAGTCGCCGCCGGCCTTGCATTGGCAGCGGTTTCGGCCTGCAATACCGGCAGCGTGCTGTCGTTGCAGCCCGCCGTCGATGTCGGCTCGCAGACCGCGGCCGTGCCGCAATACACGGGCATGCAGAGGCTTGTCCCGTCCAATCCCTACATGACGCAGGCCGCCTATCCACGCATGGACGAGCCGATGTCGCCGGTGGAGCAGATCCCAGCCAGCGAAACCGATTGCCGCCAGCAGCTGAAACGGCTCGATGTCGCCTACACCGACCTGGCGCCGATCCACGAAGGCCAGTGCGGCATCGACTATCCGGTCAAGGTCACCGCCATCGGAAGCATCCAGATGAAACCCGCGGCGACGCTGACCTGCGACATGGCCGCCACCTTCGCCGCCTGGACGAAGAACGAACTCGTTCCCTCCGCCCGCTGGCGCTATTTCTCCGGCGTCAGGACCATCCACCAGGGCTCGAGCTATTCCTGCCGCAACATTGCCGGCGAAGGCGTGCTGTCCGAGCACGGCAAGGGCAATGCGCTCGACGTCATGAGCATCGAACTCAACAATGGCGACGACATCGACGTGCGCAAGCCCGGCCTGTTCGCCTTCCGCACCCGGGGCTTCCTCAACAATGTGCGCGCCGACGGCTGCCAGTATTTCACCACCGTGCTCGGCCCGGGCTACAATTACGACCACCGCAACCATTTCCACTTCGACATCAAGAACCGCAAGAGCGGTTATCGCGCCTGCCGGTAGAGCACCGCAATCAAGGACGATGGAATTTAGCCGGAGCCGGCACTTCGTCATCCTAGGGTGGAGCAGTCGCGAAGCGACGTCGCGGAGACCCTAGGATCCATGCCGTGACCCCTGAGCAGGTGCGACGGTGAGATGCTATCAGAAGAACGTGTGTCCACTCTCAGGCAGTTCCGCTCATTCTGAACCGCTGTATTCTTCGGCCGTTGTCGTGGCATGGATCCTAGGGTCTGCGCTGCGTCGCTTCGCTCCTTGCTCCGCCCTAGGATGACGAAGGCATGGTGGCAGCAACGAGACAGTGAGTAGATGATCCACGGAAGCCTTCGACGACGCGTAACGATCTGGCTGGTGGCAGGTCTGGCCGCCTATGTGGCGCTCGCCTATGTCGCCGCGCCGGAATTCTGGACATTCCGCGATCGCGGCTTTCGCAACCAGCGCTTCGAAATGGTCACCCACACGCCGCAAGGCATTCCCGGCGACCCGATCAATGTCGGCCTGGTCGGTACGGAGAAGGAGTTGGTGCACGCTTTCGCCGTCGCCGGCTGGGACACCGCCGACGCCGTCACCTTGAGGACCGCCATCGATATCGGCGAGAGTGTCCTGTTTTCCCGCCCCTATCCCGATGCCCCGGTGAGCCGCCTGCTGTTCGAGGGCCGCGCCCAGGAACTCGCTTTCGAAAAGCCGGTCGGCGACAGTGCCGACCGGCGCCACCACATCCGCTTTTGGCGGACGGATACAGTCGGCGACGATGGCAGGCCGCTCTGGCTGGGCGCCGCCAGCTTCGATCGCGGCGTCGGCTTGAGCCACGACACGGGCGCCATCACCCATCATATCGGTCCCGACATCGATGCCGAACGCGACTTTGTGATCGGCGATCTCAATGCCGCCGGCCTGTTGTCCTCGACCAGCGACCTGGCGGGTATCGGCGCCACCAAAACCGGCCGCAATGGCGGCGGCGACCCCTATTTTACCGATGGCAAGGCGATCGTCGGCGTGCTGAAGCAGTTGCAGTGACCACAGGTCAGGCCGTGGCGATGACGATCTTGCCGAACGGCCCCTTCTCCAGATGCTCGAAGGCCCGTGGCACCTCGTCGAAACCAAAGACCTTGTCGATGACCGGCTTGATCGCCAGCGCCTCGATCGCCTGGTTCATCCGCTCGAAGGCGCGGCGGTGGCCGATCGAAATGCCTTGCACGACAATCCGGTTGCGCAGGAAGGGCACGATCGGGAAGCTGAGCTCCATGCCGCCCAGCAGGCCGATGATCGACAGCCGCCCATCGGCGGCCAGTGCGTCGAGCGATCGCCGCGCATTGTCGCCGCCGACCATTTCGAGGATATGATTGACGCCGGCGCCACCCGTCAGTTCCCGCGCCACCTCGTCCCATGCCGGTTTGGCGCGATAGTTGATCACCTGCCAGGCGCCGAGCGTCTTTGCCTGATCGAGCTTGGCGTCGCTGCTTGACGTGACGATGGCGCGCAGGCCGAAGGCGTGGGCGAATTGCAGCGCAAACAGGGAAACGCCACCGGTGCCCTGGATCAGGATGGTCTGGCCGGGCACCGGTCTTGTCGCCTCGGCCATGGCGAACCAGGCCGTCAGCGCCGCGATCGGCAGCGTCGAGGCCTCAGCATCGCTGAGCGACGGCGGCGCCAACACGGCGGCATCCTCATGCAGGACGAGATAGTCGCTCAACGTGCCGGGCAGCGACGACCCCAGCGTGTGCTGGTGCAGCACCGGCGGCGCATCGCCATCCGGCCAGTCGGCAATCACCTGCCCCAGCACGCGCTGGCCGGTCCGGAAACGGCTGACACCGCCGCCGATCGCTACCACTTCGCCGACGGCATCCGAGGTCGGCACGAACGGGAAGGCAAGGTCGGGGATCAGCACGCCATCGACGATCATCCTGTCCTTGTAGTTCAGCGATATGGCCTTGATCCGCACCAGCAGCTCATGCGGCCCGGGCTCGGGGATGCTTGCCTCGGCCAATTCCAGCCTGGGCAGGCCGAAACCGGTCATCCGCCAGGATCTGTTGATGTCGCTCTTCATTGCGTCTGCTCCCGATTGCGTGGTTGGCAGGACGTCTACTATGGAAATTTGCGCTCCCCTACGGCATAATTAGCAACAAATTGGCGACTGGAAATCTACAATAGGAGTGTTCCGATGGACTCCACCGATCTGCAAGGCATTGTCGCCTTCGTCCAAACGATTGAGGCCGGAAGCTTCACCGGCGCCGGCGAGCGGCTGCGTGTGACGAAATCGGCGGTCGGCAAATCGGTCGCGCAGCTGGAACAGAGGCTTGGCATCCGCTTGCTCAACCGCACCACGCGCAGCCTCAGCCCGACCAGCGAAGGCCTATGCTATTATGAAGCCTGCGTCAGGGCGCTGTCCGAGATCGAAGCGGCCCAGGCGCTGCTCGCCTCGCGCCGGCAGGTGCCCTCGGGCCGGCTTCGGGTAGACCTGCCCTCGGCCTTCGGCCACCGCTGCGTGGCGCCCGTGCTGTTCGACATTTCCAGGCGATTTCCCGACCTGGCCATGGAGATTTCCTTCAACGACCGCCGCGTCGACCTCATCGAGGAAGGCATCGACCTTGCGGTCCGCATGGGCGACCTCGACGATAGCCTGTCGCTCGCGGCACGGCGGCTCTATACCCAGCGCTCGGCCATATGTGCCGCCCCCGCCTATCTCGACGCAAACGGCAGGCCGCGGACGATCGAGGATCTCGCCGGCCATGACCTGATCGGCTACACCCGCAACGGCGTCGCCCACGCCTGGAGCATCAGGCAAGCCGATGGCCATGTCGCGAAATTCACGCCGCGGGCAAGGCTGGTGCTCGACAATGGCGAGCCGATGCTGGGCGCGGTCCTTGCCGGCTGCGGCATCACCTTCCTGCCGACCTGGCTGGTGGCGGACAGCCTCAGGAGCGGCGCGCTGGAAATGGTGCTGGTGGACACGCTGGTCGAAAACATTTCCGTCCATGCCATCTGGCCGGTGACACGAGCCTTGACGCCCAAGGTGCGGGTCGTCGTCGACGCGCTGGTCGCGCACTTCTCGTCGCCACCCTGGGATGCCGCCTGATCGGCCCGTATCGCCGTCATCTTTTTAAAATGGTCGCCGACTATTTTCGAAAGCCGTGCGGCAATGCTATTGACCCCTCATGTTATACGTTGAAATCGCCACCGTGGTCGTCCTCATCTGCGTGAACGGCCTTCTGTCGATGTCCGAACTCGCCATCGTCTCGTCGCGGCCGGCTCGCCTGAAGGCGATGATCGACCGCAACGTCAAGGGTGCCGGCCGCGCTCTGGCGCTTGGCTCCAATCCGGGCAAATTCCTGTCCTCCGTGCAGATCGGCATCACGCTGGTCGGCGTGCTGTCGGGCGCCTTTTCCGGTGCCACGCTCGGCCAGAGGCTGGCGCAATATCTGGCCTCGACAGGCATCCGCGAGACCATCGCCGACCCGCTCGGCGTCGGCATCGTCGTGGCCATCATCACCTACGCCTCGCTGATCATCGGCGAACTCGTGCCCAAGCAGATCGCGCTGCGCGATCCCGAGCGCGTTGCCGTGAGAGCCGCGCCGGCGATGACCATCCTCGCCACCATCTCGGCGCCTCTGGTCTTCCTGCTCGATATTTCGGGCCGTGCCGTGCTCTGGCTGCTCGGCCAGCGCGGCGAAAGCGAGGAAAAGGTCACCGACGAGGAGATCAAGATGCTGGTCGCCGAGGCCGAGCATCACGGCACCATCGAATCCGACGAGCGGCGCATGATCGCCGGTGTCATGCGGCTCGGCGACCGCGCCGTGCGCGCCGTCATGTCGCCGCGCACCGATGTCGACTGGATCAACCTGCAGTCCGATGAACCCACCATCCGCAAGCTGCTGATGGACACCCAGCATTCGCGCCTGCCCGCCGGCGACGGCGGGGTGGACGCCATGATCGGCGTCATCCAGACGCGCGACGTGCTGGCAGCACTGCTCGGCGGCCGCGCGCTCGACCCCCGCAAATACGTGCGCGCGGCACCCATCGTGCACGACCAGGCCGACGCCCTTGACGTGCTGCAGAAGCTGAAGGAGAGCGACGTGCCGATGGCGCTTGTGCATGACGAATACGGCCACTTCGAAGGCATCGTCACGCCCGCCGACATTCTGGAAGCCATCACCGGCGTCTTCCGCTCGGACCTCGAGGCCGGCGAGGAAGAAAGCGCCGTCCAGCGCGACGACGGCTCATGGCTGCTCGCCGGTTATATGCAGGCCGACGAGATGGCCGAAGTGCTGGGCATCGACCTGCCGGAGAACCGCGATTACGAAACCGTCGCCGGCTATGTGCTGTCGCACATGCACCATCTGCCGGCGACCGGCGAATGCGTCGACGCCCAGGGCTGGCGCTTTGAGGTGGTCGATCTCGACGGCCGCCGCATCGACAAGCTGATCGCCACCCGCCTGCCCAGCGGCCACCGCGAAGTGGCGCGCTGACCGTTCAAATGTCCAAGGCCGACGGCGGTTATTAGAGCAATTCCAGGAAAAGAGTGAAACGGCTTCCGTTCGGAATTGCGTAAAAACAAAGAGTTGGAGCCGTTCGCGATTCCGTGAAACGCGGAACGGCTCTAGCGGCGCGCCGGTTCACTGCCGGTCGGCGGTCTACTGCTCAGCGAAAGCCCGCGCGAATGAATCGAGCAGCGGCCGCGCGAGATACTCCAGGAAAGTGCGATCGCCGGTGCTGATGAACGCCTCGACCGGCGTCCCGGGGTAAAGCTGCTCGCGCCTCACGCCGGGCGGCAGGTCGGCGGCAATCGTCAGCTTGGCGCGGAAATAGGGTTCACGCGTGGCTGGATCGATGAGCCGATCCGCCGAAATCTGTGTCACGGTGGCTGAGACCTCTGGCGTGAGCCGCGCGTTCAAGGCGGATAGTCGCAGTTTCGCCGGCTGGCCGACACGGACCTGATCGATGTCCTTCGGCCGCAGCTTCGCATCGACGACCAGGCCAGACGCGGTGGGCAGGATTTCCATGATCTTTTCGCCCGGAGCAATCACGCTGCCCTTGGAATTGTAGGTCGACGACACCACGATGCCTGCCGCCGGCGCCTTGATCGTCGTTCGCCGCAGCACCGCCTCCGCCGTCCTGATCTGTTCCTCGACATCGGCCAGGTTGGAGCGAACGTCGTCGAGTTTCGTCAGCGCCTCCTCGACGCGTTGCGTGGTCAGGCGCTCGGTCTGCTCCTGGGCCTCCACGATCTGGGTATTGGCCGTCGCCAGATTGGCCTCCAGCATCCCGGCTTGCCCGACGAGATCGGCCTCGCTGCGCAAAAGCTGGGAGTATTCGGTACGGTTGGTGAGGCCCCTGTCGAGCAGGCTGGTCTTGATGCCGAGTTCTTTCTTGACGACTTCGGCTTGTTGCTGAATGGCCTGTTTCTGGGCCTGCAATCCCACCACCGACTGCCGGTGCATGGCGACCCGTTGTGCCAGGATCGATTGTTCCGACCGGAACCGGGCGAGCCTGGCGTCGAATTCCTTTTGCTGTTCTCGAATCAGGATCTCGAAATCCGGCTGGAAAGGTTCCGGCGCCGCTTTGGCGATTGGCGCCAGCCTGTCCAACCCGTCGCGTTCCGCCTCCAGCCGCGCCGCACTTGCCCTGAGCGCGATCGACTGTCGCGTCAGCCGGTTGAGCTCGGCCTGCGCGGCCGTTGGATCCAGCACGACCAGATCCTGGGCCAGTTGCACGCGATCGCCTTCATGGACCAGCAGTGCCTGGACGATACCGCCCTCGCGATGCTGGATCTGGATGTTTCCGCCGGTTGCCGAGATCGTGCCTTGGGTGATCACCGCGCCCGACAAGGGGGCGCTGACGGCCCAGTAGCCGAAGCCGCCCGCCAGCAGCGCCATGGCTGCATAACCGGTAAGCGCCACGCGTCTTATGTCGGTGCGTGGCTGGCCGTCCAAGGCGATGCTCTGTGTCGTCATCTCACGATCCGAAACTGCCACCCGCGCGGATCGTCGGGACGAACGACCCGGTCACCACCGTGCACTGCTGGACGCCCTTGCCGATGACCGAGCGCCGCAGCATCTCGCTGCTTGGGCCGAAGGCTTCGATCATGCCGCCGCGCAAAAGCATCACGCGATCGCAAGCAGCCGCGATCGAAGGCTGATGGGTGATCACGATGACCGTGACGCCCGCCGTCCGCGCGGCCGAAAGCGCCGCCTCTAGCGCGGCCTCGCCGCTACCATCGAGATGGGAACTGGGCTCGTCGAGCACCAGGAGCCGCGGATTGCCGTAGAAGGCGCGCGCCAACCCGATCCGCTGGCGCTCGCCGCCCGACAACGCCCTGTCCGACGGGCCGATCATGGTCTGGTAGCCGTCGCGCTGCGCCAGGATCAGCTCATGCACCTGGGCGCGCCTTGCCGCGTCCACGATGGCGGCATCGTGCGCCTCCGGGTCGAAGCGGGCGACGTTCTGCGCGATCGATCCCGGAAAGAGCTCGACCTCCTGCGCGAGGTAGCCGACATGCTTTCCGAGCTGGCTTTCGTCCCAGGTCCCGAGGTCGGCGCCGTCGATCCTGATTGAGCCGCCGGTCGGCCAGGCGGCACCCACGAGCAGCCGCGCCAGCGTCGATTTGCCGGCGCCGCTTGGGCCGACGATGGCCAACGCCTCGCCCGCGCCGATCGCGAAATTCAGCCGCTTGAGGATGGGCTCGGTGCCGGGCCGGGCATTCGGCGCCATGAAGAAAACATCCTGCGCGGAAATCGCGCCTGCCGGATCGGGCAGGATCAGTTTTCGCGGCTCGGCCGGACGCGCCGCAAGCGCCTTCTCCAGCCGCGTCCACGCGCGCCGGGCGTCGGCGATCTGCCGCCAGGCGCCGATCAGCTGGTCGAGCGGCTGCAGCGCGCGCGACGAGACCAGCGACGAGGCGAAGATCATGCCGGCCGTCATCTGCCCTTGAAGCACCAGCCATGCGCCGGCGCCGAGGATCGCCAGTTGCAGCATCATGCGCAACGCCCGCGAGGCGCCGCTGAAGATTGCATTGGCGCTCGAGGAGCGGTCATGGAAGGCGAGCGCCGCCGCTACGTGCCGTCCCCAGACCCGCGAGGCATTTTCCACCATGCCCATGGCGCGCAGCGTCTCGGCATTGCGGGCAAAGGCCTGTTCCGCCTGGCTGGCCAGAGCCGAGCGCTCCGTGGACAAGGCGTCGTTGCGGCCGATGGCGAGCTGGTTGGCCACGACCAGGAAAATCAGAAGCACCGCGCCGGCGACCGTCACCCAGAACAGCACCGGATGGATGAGATAGAGCAACGCAAGGAAGACAGGGGCAAAGGGCAGGTCGAACAGCACCGCCACGCCGCGCGACCTGATGAAGGCGCAGACCGAGGCGAGGTCGCGCAGCGGCGAAAGAACGCCGGCATATTTTGCGCCAAGCGAAACGGCGAAGGTGCTGGCACCCAGCTTGCGGTCGACGGTCGCCGCGACGCGCTGCGTGTAAACCGCCCGGATCGCGTCCAGCAGCCCGAGGAAGGCGAGCGCGAGAACCGCGATGCCCGAAAGATAGACAAGCGTCTCGACGCTGGAGGACGGCAGCACGCGGTCATAAACCTGCAGCAGGTAGAGTGGAATCACCAGCAGCAGGATGTTGATCAACAGCGAGAAGACGCCGACATCGGCGATGGCACGTATGAACACTGGGCGCAGGCCGGACGGTCCGGTCATTTGCGCATTTCCCGCCGCTGCATGACCCGGGACCTTACACGTGGCCCCCGAATTCGGAACCGCCGTGCAGCGTGCTGCTGGCGATGCTGTGCGTGGCGGTGCTGCTGGTGAGGTGCAGGGCGCTCGCCGGCGCATTGTCCAGCGTATAGGCGCGGATGTAGTCGATCTTCATCTCTGCAGGCGTCGCCAGATGATCGGGAGGCGCGCCGGCAAAGCCGCCGACCGCGAGATCGGCCAGCATGTACATGGGCTTGTTCATGTCGGACGGCGTCGCCGCTTCCGCAACCTGCACACCGTCATAGGTCCAGACGAGCTTGTCCGGTGTCCAGAGCAGGCCATAGGTGTGGAAGCCGGCGGTATCCATGGTATTCACCGTCGACGAGACCTTGGTGTGCGTTCCCGTTTCATTCGAGTGCGCCGTCATGATCAACGAGTTCGGGTCCTGCCCGCGCGTTTCCACGACATCCAGCTCCGGCGGCCACGAACCGTCTTCCGGCAGCAGCCAGAAGGCTGGCCAGGCGCCGGCGTTCTCGGGCAGGTCGGCCCGCATTTCGAAATAGCCGTAGGTTTGGGAGAAGGTGTCATGCGTGGTGATGATGCCTGACGTGTATTCGTAGTTGTTGATCAGCGGCTTGATGTCGGCCGGCGCCTGCGCGGCGGTGATGGTCAGCACGCCGTTGTTCACGCTGAACGGGTGGACGGAGCTCGTCGGCGCGTAATTGGCGTCGATGTACCATTGCAACTCGCCATTGTTGGTCAACGTGCTGCCGTTGGGCGCTCCCCACGAGAAATTGGTATCCCATGTGCCGCCCTGGTCGTTGTGAAGATTGAGCGAGTTGAACTCGTCGCTGAACGACAGCTTCATTGCCGACATGTCGATCGGCAGTTCGAACTGGCCGGGCTGCATCTTGTCGATGGTCGTGTCCTTGAACTCGAGAATCTCACCGGATCCCAAATTCAACAGCACGTTCGATCCCGCCTGGATCATGTTGGAATGGATGACGTCGAACGACGTGAACCCATAGCCATTGAGGCGGACCGTGTCGGTGGCGGCAAAATTCGCGATCAGGTCGCTTCCATTGCCCTTCGAGACGATGAACGTGTCGTAACCGCCGCCGCCGTCGATCAGCACATCGTTTCCCGCGCCGCCGTCCAGGGTCTGGTGTCCGACCGTGGCGGTGATGATGTTGTCCAACCCATTTCCGAAGGCATAGTTGTTGGCGTGTGTGACGATGAGGTTCTCGACATTGTCGGGGAGCTTGTAGCTCATCCATGTGCTGATCGTGTCGATGCCTGCGCCAGCCGCCTCCGCCACCTTGTTGCCGGCCCCATAGAGGTAATAGATGTCGTCACCCGTGCCACCATGCATGGTGACGTTGACATTGCCTGCGCCATAGAAGGAGTCATTTCCGGTGCTGCCGTACAAGTCCGGCCCGGATCCCGCCGCCGAGTACCAATGGTTGGAAGCGCCGCTATAGGGAAGAGGAACGCCCACGGCGTTGACGAAGAAGCTCATCGGATAAACCCTTCTCGTGATGCCTGGCCAGTTCGCATCGTTCGATTCCCGCAGGCCGCATCCGGACCAACGTTGCCTTGCACGATATCGTTCCAGGAATTTGCCACATAGTCTGTCATAGCATCGACCATTCGGTGACATTTTCTGAGCGGACAGCACAACAGACCAACATAAAGTCTATGGACCGTAATCACGCGGGCGAAATATTTAATAAAAATTTCATGATGTGCAGAAGTCTACTTGCGGCCCGCCTGATTCAGGTCCGCGGATGAAGCTCTGCTTTTTGGCGAGCCCATACAATTGCCGCTCCGGGAACGAGGTCGAGCAAGGCTGGCGCTTCCACGTCGCCGATCTCGGCGACCGCCGCATCGATGGCGAACCACGCTTTTTGATTACCCGACTATCTCGGCATACTCGTCGATGACGAGAAACGCCTTGTGGACCCTCTCGGGATCCAGGCGCTCATCGACGACCAGATAATGGAAATCCCTGAAGATGCCGATGATGCTTTGCGCGCCGCGAATCTGGCGGCGTGCCTCGAAGGCCGCGCCGCCCGTGCTGGCATATCCCGCCGACCAGTCGACCTGGCCCTCGCCGACGATGAGGCCGACGGCGACGTGGCCACGCGTCGGGGACTGATCGTCCCATCCGCTCCAAGCTATCAACGCTTCATGCGCCTTCATGTCATCGCCTCGCGGCATAAGCATAGGACGCTGGCTTGATGGCTTCAAACGCAAATGAGGGATTTGCAAATTTCAGGCTGAGCACTGCCGGGAGCGGTCCACCGCCGGTCCTGGAAACCATGCCGCGCCCGTTGCGCCCGGCAGTTTCGCCGCCATCCACACAAGGAATTACTTATATATACTGATTATATGCAGAAAATCTAATGTTGCGTTGAAGTAACGGCAGAAAAAAATCAGTAACGAACGCATCAACTGCGAGACAGGAATCAAACCCGGAGTTAACCTATTGCCGGTTTGGTTCGGCGCGAGCCACCCGAACCGCGACATTCGGCATGGCAGGCAGCAGAGTTTCGAGCGGGGCAGACTGATGAAGGCGAACGGCGGCGCGCTTCGGCGCATTTGGGACGGCACGCTCCTTGCGGGTGTGAACGGCGCGGCGGTCGCCTGCCTGTTTCCAGGGATGGCATCGGCGGCGCAATACGACGTCGCCAGCCTGGGCGAACTCAACAATGCCCTGGCCACGATCACTTCGACGGGTGACCCAACGCCCGTTATCGTCCTGAGGTCCGACATCACGACCAGCATCAACGTCCTGACTTCGACCAGCCCGCTGACGATCGACACGAATGGATACACGCTGACGGCTCCTCAATTCAGCGGTGGACAAGCGGTGATCGTGACCGGAACCGGCAATGTTGTCGGACTGAGTAACGTGGCCGGGCTTGTGGTTAATAATGGGGCTAACGTCACCAATGAGGTATCGGTTGAAGGCGCCTCATTCAGCACTCCGGGCACCACCGGACAAATTGGCGCGAGCGTCATGAACAATTCGACGCTTGCCAACAGCGGCAGCATCGTAGGCGGCAACGGCACCACGGCTGGCGGTCCAGGTGTGCAAGTGAGCTCCGGTGGCCAGTTGATAAACAACGCGGGCGGCACCATTCAGGGAGGTAGCGGTAGCCAAGGACCGGGAGGCATCGGCGTTGCGATTGGGAGTCCCGCCGGCGCGCAGACAAAGCTCACCAACAACGGTACCATCCTGGGTGGCGAGGGTACGACCAGCGGTGGCATCGGCGTAGTGGTGCGCACCAGTAATGTCGGGACGATTATCAACACCGGCAAAATCCAGGGCGGCACCGGGGCGGCCGCAATCATGACCAACAGCGTCGCGGGGTCGCTCAGCATCGTCAACAGCGGCACCGTTAGCGGCGGCGCGGGCGCCAATGCCATTTCTCTTATCGCAGGCTCGACAGGGAGCCTTAAGCTTGAACTTCAGGCCGGTTCGGTGATCGTCGGCAATGTCGTGGGCGGAAGTGGAGCCAATGACGTCCTCACCCTCGGCGGCGACAACTCCGCGGTCCTCGACGGCATGATCGGCGATACCGGCCAGTACCGGAACTTCGACGTACTCGAAAAGACCGGCGCCGGCACCTGGGCGCTGACCGCAGACAACACCGCCACGCAAGCCTGGACGATCTCGCAGGGAACGCTTCAGATCGGCAATGGCGGTACGACCGGCAGCATTCTTGGCAATGTCACCAACAACGGCACGCTGGCCTTCGACCGCTCCGACACCTACACCTATGCCGGCGTCATCTCCGGCAGCGGCGCGGTGAGCCAGATCGGCACCGGCACGACGGTGCTCACCGGTGCCAACACCTATAGCGGTGGAACCACGATCTCCGCCGGCACGCTCTCGGTCTCCGCCGACAACAATCTCGGCGATGCTTCCGGCGGCCTGACCTTCAATGGCGGCGTGCTGCAGGTGACCGGAACCGCCTTCACCGGCACCGACCGCACCATCACCTTGGGGTTGCTGGGCGGCAGCTTCGACATCGCCGACGCCGGTAACGCTTTCACCGCCAGCCAGGCGGTCACCGGCAGCGGCGCGCTGACCAAGCTTGGCGCCGGCACGCTGATCCTGACCGGCGACAGCAACTACGGCGGCGGCACGACGATCTCGGCCGGCACGCTGCAGCTCGGCAATGGCGGCACATCAGGTTCAATCACCGGCAACGTCGCCAACAATGGAACCTTGGCCTTCGACCGCTCGGACACCTATACCTTTGCCGGCACGATTTCAGGCAACGGCGCAGCGATCCAGCAGGGTTCGGGCACAACGATCCTGACGGCCGACAGCAACTACACCGGCGGCACGACGATCTCCGCCGGCACGCTGCAGCTCGGCAATGGCGGCCTGTCGGGTTCGATAACTGGCAACATCACCAACAACGGCACCCTCGTCTTCGACCGCTCCAACGGCTTGGTTCTTGCCGGCGTCATCTCGGGCAGCGGCGGCGTGATCCAACAGGGTTCGAGCACCACCGCCCTGACCGGCGACAACACGTACAACGGCGGCACGACGATCTCGGCCGGCACCTTGCAACTCGGCAATCGCGGCACATCCGGTTCGATAACAGGCGACGTCACCAACAACGGCACGCTCGCCTTCTACCGCACGGATAGCTATACCTTTGCCGGCACCATTTCCGGCAGCGGAGCGGTGAACCAGTTGGGGTCCGGCACCACGATCCTGACCGCCGACAACACCTATGCCGGCGTCACGACGATCTCGGCCGGCACGCTGCAGCTCGGCAATGGCGGCACGTCAGGCTCGATAGCAGGTAATGTCATCGACAACGGGACGCTTGCCTTCGATCGTTCCGATGCAGTGACCTTTGCCGGCGTCATCTCCGGCAGCGGCGCGGTGAGCCAGATCGGCACCGGCACCACGATCCTGACCGCCGACAACACCTATGCCGGCGTGACGACGATCGCGGCCGGCACGCTGCAGCTTGGCAATGGCGGCACGTCAGGCTCGATAGCAGGCAACGTGACCAACAACGGCACCCTCATCATCGACCGCTCCAACGGCGTGACCCTCGCCGGCGCGATATCCGGCAGCGGCTCAGTTGTGCAGCAGGGCGCCGGCAGCACGACGCTCGCCGGTACGAACAGCTACGGCGGCGGCACGACGATCTCCGCCGGCACGCTGATCGGCCAGGCAACGAGCTTCGGCACCGGCAACATCCTGAACGACGCCGCGCTCGTCTTCGACCAGCCGGCGAACGCCACCTTTGCCTCCATCATCGAAGGCAGCGGCACGCTCACCAAGCGGGGCGCCGGCAATCTCGATCTCACCGGCATCAATACGCTGAACGGCGCGACCACGATCGAGGCCGGCAAGCTCTCGGTCAATGGCTCCCTTGCCAACTCGGCCGTCACCATTCTCGGGGGCGGAGCGCTTGGCGGTAACGGCACCGTGGGATCGACGACACTCCAGGCCGGCGGCGTCATCGCGCCCGGCAATTCCATCGGCCTGCTGACCATCCAGGGCAATTTCGTCGGCGCGGGCGGCACGGTCGAGATCGAGGCTATTCTCGATGGCGACGCCTCTTCCACCGACAAGCTCGTCATCACCGGCAACACCTCGGGCACCGCCAACGTCAAGGTGATTGGCCTCGGCGGTGGTGGCGCGCAGACCGTCGACGGCATCAAGATCATCGATGTCGGCGGCACGTCGGCCGGTACCTTCAACCTTTTGGGCGATTACGTCTTCCAGGGCGACCAGGCCGTGGTGGCCGGCGCCTATGCCTACCGCATGTATCAGAACGGCATTTCCACGCCGGCCGACGGCGACTGGTACCTGCGCTCCGCGCTGATCAATCCCGTCGATCCCGGCGGCCCGACGTCGCCGCTCTACGCTCCCAGCGTGCCGGTCTACGAGGCCTATGCCGGCGTGCTGCAGAGTTTCAACCAGCTCGGAACGCTGCAGCAGCGCGCAGGCAACCGCTCATGGACCGGAGCGGCGCAACCCGATGCGGACGACCGCGTCGAGGGTGGCAGTCCGATCTGGGGCCGCATCGAAGCCGCCCACAAAAAGTTCGACCCCGGCACGTCCACGACCGGCACCGACTACGACGCGGATCTGTGGAGAGTGCAGGCGGGCCTCGACGGCCAGCTCGCGCAAATGGCCTCCGGCGTCCTGATCGGTGGCGTGACCGTTCATTACGGTACGGTGAAGTCGGATATCTCCTCGGCTTTCGGCCTCGGCTCGATCGACACGACAGGCTACGGCTTCGGCGGCACGCTGACTTGGTACGGCAACAGCGGCTTCTATGTCGACGCGCAGGCCGAACTGACCTGGTTCGACAGCGACCTGTCCTCCGCCACGCTCGGCAAAAGGCTGGTCAAGGGTAATAACGGCTTCGGCTATGGCCTCGGTATCGAAGCCGGGCAGAAGATCGGTCTCCAGGGCAACTGGTCGCTGACGCCGCAGGCGCAGCTCAGCTATTCCTCGGTCGATTTCGACAGCTTTACCGACCCCTACGGCGCCGTCGTCGCCAATGGCGGCAGCGACAGCCTGATCGGCAGGCTCGGCCTGTCGGCGGACTATGAAAGCCGATGGAAGGACAAGACGGGCAAAACGAGCCGCTCGCATGTCTACGGCATCGGCAATCTTTATTACGACTTCCTCGACGGCTCCGATGTCGATGTCTCGGGCACCGTGTTCAGCAGCAAGTCGCGGCAGCTGTCGGGCGGGCTCGGTCTCGGCGGCTCGCTGAGCTGGGCCGATGACCGTTATTCCGTCAATGGCGAGGTCTTGGCACGCACCAGCCTGGAAGACTTCGGCGACAGCCGCTCCATCGGCGGCACGGTCGGCTTCAAGGTCAAGTGGTAAGTCGAGCCAGGCGCGCTTTCCCCGGGAGACGGGCAGCGCGCCTGGTGTGAGCCCGGCGGCAAACCTGCCCTCAGACCGCGGCTTCGATCGGCTCGGCAAGCCTTGGATTGGAACGCGCCGCGATCAGGCAACTGGCCACGATGAGGCCCGCTCCCGCCAGCGTGGTCCAGGTCACCGCCTCGTCGAAGAAGAACCAGCCAAGCGCGATCGCCCAGATGAAGGCCGAGTACTCCGTCGGGATCAGATATTGCGCTTCGGCACGCGCGTAGGCCCAGCTCATCAGGAACTGGCCGGCGAGCGACAGCGCCGTCACCCCGGCGAGCGGAAGCCAGAGCTCGCCCGGCAGGGCAATGGCGAGCCAGGGCGCCGCGAGACCGAGCATGACCGCCACGCACAGGTTCTGGAACAGCATGATCTCGATCGGCTTGGCCACCAGCGCCTGCTGCCGCGCAAGGATCAGATTGTAGGCGTAGAACACCGTCGATACCAGCACCGCCGCCGTGCCGAGCAAGGCATCCCTGGCATGGTTCGCCTGCCCGAACTGGCCGCTCACGATGATCGCGACGCCCGCTATGCCGGCCAGCGAGGCCCAGATCGCCTGCCGCTGTATGCGCTCGCCGAGCAGCAAGGCGGCAAGCAGCAAGGCAAACAGCGGCGCGACGAAACTGAGCCCGATCGCCTCCGCCAGTGGCAGGCGGGCGAGCCCCCAGAAGAAGGAGAGCAAGACAAAGCCGACGACCGCGGCACGCAGCGCATGCAGCCTGAGCACGGGAAGCGCGGGCAGCCTGCGTGGCCCCATCGACCAGCCTGTGCCCGCAACCACGGTTGCCAGCATGCTGCGCCACAGCACCGTGTTGTAGACGCCTACCGCGATGACCAGGACCTTCATGGCCGCGTCCATCCCCGACAGCAGGAAGATGCCTAGAGCGCAGACAAGCACCGGGACCATGGGAGAAACGGCGCCTGCCAGGCTAGATGACTTCACGAGGCCCCTCATGTGATGGATCGCAGCCGGATATATCAGGGCGGACCGGCGGGGCCAGATGGCAGCCTCGCCGATATGGCGGTCCAACACGCGTTCGAGATCCGGGATTCGAAGTTTCTCCCGCGCCTGTCGATTTCACCATGGCCCGTTCGTCATATGATTGAACCAACCCAACCAAGGAGAAGACCATGCGGTTCATGATGCTGATGATCCCCGGCGGCTACGCGGAGGCGGCGCCCGATGTCATGCCCAGCGCCGAGGCGGTGGAAGGGATGATGAAGTACAATCACGAGCTGAAGAAAGCCGGCGTGCTTCTGACGCTCGACGGCCTGCATCCGCCGTCCGCCGGGGCGCGGGTCAGCTACAAGGGTGGCAAGCCTCTGGTCGTCGACGGCCCCTTCGCCGAGGTCAAGGAAGTGCTGGGCGGCTATTGGGTGATCGACGTGCGCTCACGCGACGAGGCCATCGAATGGGCCCGCCGCTGCCCCGCTGGAGAAAATGACGTGATCGAAATCCGCCAGGTCTTTGAAATGAGCGAATTTCCCGAGGACGTCCAGAAGGTGGCGGATCGTCTCGGCAGGATCAAGGATTGATCGCCAACAGAACCATCGAGGCCGTCTGGCGGATCGAGCAGCCGAAGCTCACCGCCAGATTGGCACGCACCCTCAGGGATGTCGGGCTGGCCGAGGAAATCGCGCAGGACGCCTTCGTGCTGGCGCTGGAGCGCTGGCCTCGCGACGGCATCCCGCGCAATCCGGCCGCCTGGTTGACGCAGGTCGCCAGGAACCGGGCGCTCGACCGGCTGCGCCGCACCACCATGATCGACGGCAAGCATCGCACGCTCGCCATCGACCTCGCCGAGCTGGAGCGCGAGATGCCCGACATCGAGACGGCGCTCGACGAGGATATCGACGACGACCTCTTGCGGCTGATATTCACCGCTTGCCATCCCGTCCTGCCCGCCGAGCAGCGCGCCGCGCTGGCGCTGCGACTCCTTGGCGGGCTGTCGACGCCGGAGATCGCCCGCGCCTTCCTGGTGCCCGAAGCCACCGCTGCCCAGCGCATCGTGCGCGCCAAGCGAACCCTTCGCGATGCCGCCATCCCGTTCGAGACGCCGCGCGCGGAAGAGCGCCGCGAGCGCCTCGCCGCAGTGCTGGAGGTGGTCTATCTCATCTTCAACGAGGGCTATGTGGCGACCGCCGGACCGGACTGGCTGCGCGCCGATCTCTGCGCCGAGGCGCTGCGCCTCGGCCGCTCGCTGGCGGCGCTGATGCCCGACGAGCCCGAGGTGCGGGGGCTGGTGTCGCTGATGGAGCTCAACGCCTCCCGCTTCGCGGCCCGCACCGGCAAAGCGGGCGATCCGATCCTGCTGCTCGACCAGGACCGCGGCCGCTGGGACTGGTCGCTCATCCGGAGCGGCCTCGACGGCCTGAATCGCGCCATGGTCCTGACCTCGGCGCCCGGCCCCTATCTGCTGCAGGCGATGATCGCGGCCTGCCACGCCCGCGCGGTCACCGCCGCCGACACCGACTGGATCGCGATATCGGCCTATTACCAGGCGCTTGCCTTGGCGGCCCCCTCGCCCATCGTCGAGATCAACCGGGCCGTGGCCGTCGGCATGGCGTTCGGTCCGGCGCAAGGCCTCGCCATCGTCGAGGCGCTGAAGGACGAGCCGCGCCTGAAGGACTCGCATCTCCTGCCCACGGTGCGCGGCGATTTCCTGGAGAAGCTCGGCCATCGGGCGGAAGCCAGCGCCGCGTTCCGCCACGCCGCCCAATTGACCGGCAATGACAGAGAGCGCGCGCTGTTGCTGGCCCGTGCCACCCTCAATGAGCGTCCGGCGGCGGCGCCTTCGGCGTGACATTGCGCAGGAACGGAACCAGCGCCGTCGCGATGACGAAGGCGGCCATGATCGCCAGGAAGGCGTCGGCGTAGGCCATGGTGGATGCCTCGCGATAGGCGAGCGCCCATAGCTGCTTCAGCGAAGCGGTGTGACCGTCGGCGACGGCACCGGGCAACTGCCCGTAACGCAGCGCGACGTTGTCGACCAGACGCATCGCGGCTTCGTTCTGCGGCGTCAGATGCGAAGCGATCGTCAGGAAATGGAAATTGGTGCGGTCGTTGAGGATCGCGCCGCAAATGGCGATGCCGACCGCGCCGCCGAGATTGCGCATCGTGTTGAACAGGCCGCTGGCATATTTCAGCCGTTCGGGCGGCAGGCTGCCAAGGCCGAGATTGACGCTCGGCGCGACGGCGAACACCTGCGGGAAACCGCGAAACAGTTGCGGAATGAGCAGCTCGGCCGCACCCCACTGGCTGGTGATGGCGCTGAAACTCCACATCGAGGCGCCGAAGGAGGCCAGCCCGAACATCATCAGCCAGCGCGTGTCGAAGCGCTTGGCGAGGAAGATGTAGACGGGAACGCCGACCATCGAGGCGACGCCGGTGGAGAACACAGCGAGCCCGGTCTGCAAGGCGTCGTAGCCCCTGACATAGCCGAGGAACAGCGGCGTCAGATAGATCGTGGCGAAGATGCCGATACCGGTGACGAAGGAGAGAAAACAGCCGATGGCGAAATTGCGGTTGCCGAAGGCACGGAAATCGACCACCGGCTGCGTAAAGGTCAGGCTGCGGATGACGAACAGAACCATGGTGATCCCGGCGACGATGGCGCCATTGCGGATCGTGGCATCGTCGAACCAGTTCCAGCGCGAGCCTTCCTCAAGGACGTATTCCGCCGTGCCCAGGCTGACCGCCATCAGCACCATCCCGATATAGTCGGCCCCCCTGAGCAGCGACGGATCGGCCTTGTCGATCTTGACCAGCAGCGCAACGAGGATGGTGATGATGGTGCCCGGAATGACGTTGACATAGAACAGCCAGTGCCAGTTCAGCGTGTCGGTGATCCAGCCGCCGATGACAGGCCCGAGCGTCGGCGCAATCGAGGCGATGCTGCCGACCACCGCTGCGGCATAGACCCGCCTTGGCCCCTGGAAATAATGGAACGACGAGGTGAACACCGTCGGGATCATCGACGCGCCGAGCAGCCCCTGCAGCGCGCGGAACACGATCATGCTTTCGATGCTCCAGGCGAAGCCGCACAGCATGCTGGCGAGCGTGAAACCGGCCGCCGAAATGGTGAACAGCCAGCGTGTCGAGAACACCCGCGTGAGCCAGCCCGACAGCGGGATGACGATAATTTCCGCCACCAGATAGGATGTCTGCACCCAACCGATCTGGTCCTGCGCGGCCGACAGGCCGCCGCCGATGTCCTGCAGCGACGACGCCACGATCTGGATGTCGAGAAGCGCGATGAACATCCCGACGCACATCACCATGAATGGCAGAATGCTGGCGATGAAGGATTGCGGGACGGCGCGCTCAGACATGGCGTCCTCAGTGCGCGCCAGTATCGACCATGACCGTGGTCGACAAGCCTGGCCGCAACGCGACCTTTTGCGCCTGGTCCTGGTCGATGGCGATGCGAACGGGCACGCGCTGGACGATCTTGGTGAAATTGCCGGTCGCGTTCTGTGGCGGGATCACGCTGAAGATCGCTCCCGTCGCCGGCCCAAGGCTGGTGACATGACCCTTGAGCGGCGCGTCCGGCGCGATGTCGGTATAGACCGTCGCCGCCTGCCCGTCGGTCATGTCGCGCAACTGGTCTTCCTTGAAATTGGCATCGACCCACAGGCCTGAAGCCGGAACGATGGTCAGGAGATAACTGCCCGGCGACACATAGGTGCCGACCTGCGCCAGCCTGTTGCCGACGATACCGTCGATGGGCGAGCGGACCTCGGTAAAGCCGAGATCGAGCTGCGCTGTATCGACATCGGCCCTGGCGGCCGCGAGCGCGGCGGTCGCTTCCGAGATCTGGGTGTTGAGCACATCGAGCCGTTGCGTGGCGGCCGCGAGCCCGGCGCGGGAGGCGGTCACCGACGCCCTGGCCTGGCCATCGGCGGCAAGGCTTCTCTGCGCGTCCTGCTGCGTGCCGGCTTTGGTGCTGGCCAGCGCCTCATAGCGTTTGGCGTCCTGGGCGGTGAAGACGGCCGCCACGTTCTTGGCCTCGAGATCGGCTTGCGCCTGCTCGATCAGCGAATTCTGCAGCGAGACCTGGGCGCGAAGATTATCGAGGGCCGATTGCTGCTGCTGGACGGCGGCCCGCGCACGGTCCAACGCCGCCATGAACGGCCGGTCGTCGATGCGGATGACGAGCTGGCCCGCCGTGACATGCTGGTTGTCCTCGACGAGGATCTCGTCGATGTGCCCGGCAACGCGTGGCGCCAGCGGCGTGACGTTGCCGCCGACATAGGCATCGTCGGTCGAGACGAGGAAACGGCCTGCCTGCCACCATTGGAGGCCATACCATCCGGCGACGCTGACAGCGACCAGGGCGCCCAATACCAGCAACGGCTTGCGGCGCTTCCTTGCCGGCGCGGGAATTTCAACGGTCGAGGGCTGCACTGGCTGCAACTCGGCAGCGGAGAGAACCTTGTTCATTTGCTCCGCGCCTCTTCACGGCTTTGATCAACCAGCGCGTTGTCGACAAGCGGCAGGCCGGAGCCGTTGCTGGTGAAGCGATATCGCTGGCGCATGCGGTCGGTGGCCATCGGCCCCGTGGCCATGGTGAAATCATCGCTGTCGAGCTGCCTGCCGCTCTGGCGATCCACCAGAACCGGCTCGGCCCAGCGACCATCAGTCTTGTCCACGACCACCAGGCTCGGGCCCTCGGGCGCCAGATGCTTGTTTCCCCAGGCGAGCAAGGAAAGCAGGACCGGGCGGAAATCGCGCGCCTTGGCGGTCAGCACATATTCGTGACGAAGCGGCCGTTCGCAATAGACGCGCTTTTCGAACAGCCCGCGCTCGACCAGGCTGTTCAGCCGCCGCGTCAGGATGTTGGGCGCGATCGCCAGGCTCTTTTGAAACTGGTCGAAGCGCGTCAGCCCCTGGAATGCGTCCCGCAGAAGCAGGATGCTCCACCACTCGCCGACATCGTCGAGGCTGCGCGCGATCGGGCACGGGCGTGTTTCGAAGCTTGTTTTCGCAACCATGATCGACAGCCTCTTTCAAGATGAAAGTGACTTGTAGCCAAGTTAGTTGCATTATGCAAGTCACTCGGTCGTGATCATGCGAGTGGGCGCGAGAGACGCAATTGACTGCGGGCGCAGCCGCAACTTCTTTGCAAGAACCCCAATGAAAAAGGGCGGCGCAAGCGCCGCCCTTCGGGAGGATGATGATCTGCTACGAGATCAGGCCGCCTGGGCTTCCCCAACGACGGCATCGGCGGCACGAGCGGCTTTCAGTACCTTGGCCCACCAGGCGACGTCGTTGACCAGCGCGGTGGCGGCCTGGTTCAGGTGCTCGAGATCTTCGAGCTTCTTCTCGCCCTGGCGCACGGCAAGGAAATCGCCCCAGGCGATATGGACGGCGGACTTGACCGGCGCCATCTGCAATTCGACGGCGTGCAGACGAAGCTGCTCGACGGCGCGCGAGCCGCCGACACTGCCATAGCCGACAAAGCCTGCCGGCTTCTTGTTCCACTCGTTGGCGGCGTAGTCGATGGCGTTCTTCAGCACGGCCGTCGGGCCGTGATTATATTCGGCGGCGGTGAAGATGAAGCCGTCGAATCCGGCGACCTTCTTCTGCCAGCGCTGTGCGACTTCGTTCTGCGACGGCGCCCAGGCCGAAGACGCTACCTCATCGAAGAAGGGCAGCGGAAAGTCGCGCAGATCGACAATTTCGACATCGATATCGGCATGTGCCTTGGCGATCTTGGCGATCCACTGCGTCGGCACGTCGGCGAAGCGGGCGGCGCGCGTCGAACCGATGACAATGGCGATTTTGGGCTTGGACATAAGGGGCTCTCCTTGCGGGAATTTTTGGTATCGTTTGGATACCGGCGCTATATGTGATACTGACAAACAGGCGCGCAAGGAGGCACGTTTTTGTTACTGAGGCACCCGCATAACACCGAGGACTGCCGGGCCGTGTCGGAGATCCTGCAGCGCGTCGGCGACAAATGGACCGTGCTCGTGGTCGGCAAACTGGGCGGCGGACCGCTGCGTTTCAACGAGCTGCGCGCGGCCGTCGGCGGCATCTCGCAGAAGATGCTGACGACCACCTTGCGCGGCCTGGAGCGCGACGGCTTCGTCACGCGCAAGGTGTTTCCGACCATTCCGCCGCGCGTCGATTACGAGCTGACCGAACTCGGCCATGAGTTGCTGGTACCGGTCGGCGCGCTTGGCGAATGGGCGCGCAAGAACACCCAGCGCGTTCAGTCGGCGCGCGCCAGATTCGACGAGATGCAAGCCTGAAACCCTTGCACGGCAAGGGCTCCGGAATTCGCACCGAGCGACGCTGCGTGTTTGCAGGGAAGTCATGGTTCCCTGAAATAGACGCCTTGGTCCGCTGAAAAAGACCTGGGAGTTTGTCTGTGGCGCTCGAGGCTCGGCCTCACGCATGCTCGCGCCCCGCGACGGTGACCGCCTTCCAAAGGCAGCCAATCAGGCTCTTGGCGCCATGGCCCCGCAAGGCATCGGGCTGCAGATCGCGCACGTCGCTCTCCGCTCCTTCACACCAGTCGTGTCATGCAAACAGGCGGTGCGCCCGAGGTCCTGTTTGACTTCGGCATAAGCAGTTATGCCGAGCAGGCAGGCCAGGGCGGCGAGAGCCGCCGCAAGCCAGCCGTTCAATAGGTGTTGACGCATTGTCTTCCTCCGACGCCAGCAGAATTGGCCGTGGAGGCAACGGCAGGATGTCGCTGAGCGCATCGCTCCGCTCGGGCGATGTTACAAATGTCGCGCGGTGGCGGTATCGAATCAATTCTCGGCTGGAACGGCTTTCGGCTTGCCCTCGCCGTCGAGCGCCACCATGACGAAATCGGCGTGGGTGACCTTTTCCATCAGGTCGGAGAGATAGCGCTGCGCCCAGGCCTCGACCTTGAGCGTCATCGAGGTGCGGCCGACGCGTTCGACATGAGTGTAGATGCACAGCGTGTCGCCGATCTTCATCGGCTTGGCGAAGGACATCTCCTTGACCGCCGCCGTCACCACGCGGCCCCTGGCGCGCTCGGCGGCGCGAATGCCGCAGGCAAGGTCCATCTGCGCCATCACCCAGCCGCCAAAAATGTCGCCGGCCGCATTGGCGTCCGAAGGCATGGCCAGCGTGCGCAGCGTCAGGTCTCCGATCGGCCGTCCATCCGCGTACTGCACCATGCGAGAAATCCCTCGATATAATGATCATCGGTATCGCCACGGCAGGAATAGGTCAACGCAAGGCAGCCCCCGCTTCCTCGCCTCCATGGGATCACAGGCTCGCCGGTGGTGCCCATTTTCGGTGATAGTGGGTTTTGGAGAGGGCTTCCCCCACTCCGTCGCTGCTTCGCAGCGCCACCTTGTATCTACACGAGAGAGATTTCGTGGGATTGAAGCGATTGAGCCAAGGTCCGGGCGGCCGCCCGGACCTTGGCTTGGCGAAGTCGCCCGTACCACCTGAGGTTACAGCCGCGGGAGAGCTT
>NZ_SRUN01000210.1:0-312 GCF_004791595.1 Mesorhizobium sp. M8A.F.Ca.ET.202.01.1.1
CATGGAGGGGAATGGATTCTCCGCCACATGCAGCAATATGCATTTTCGGCAAAACCATTTTGTCCGCCCCTATTATTTGACGCACGTCATAAAAATAGCGCGCGTGATTCACATGCCGCTGGCACCGTCGGTCGCACAGTGCCGCCATTCGTCGGGCGAAACCGGGGAGTTTTCGCCTTGACGGATGCGCTGGCGCATCTGTCCGCGGGTGCGATCGCGTGAAGATGTGAAGATTTTCAGGAGTTAATGCCTTCAGGCCTTGTTCCCGTTCGGGGAGCCGGGGTGGGCCGCATTGTATCCAAAAAACCTGCC
>NZ_SRUN01000211.1:0-311 GCF_004791595.1 Mesorhizobium sp. M8A.F.Ca.ET.202.01.1.1
CGGTTTCCGGAAATTCCGCCCTACGGCGTGTTCGGCGGCTTCCACCTCTCGGGGGTGACCGAGCCGATCATCCCCGAGACGGTCGAAGCGCTGGCCCAGTTCGACCTGCAGCTGATATCGCCCGGGCATTGCACGGGCTGGCGCGCCGTGAGCGCGCTCGCGGCCGCCTATGGCGAGACGGTCGCTCCATCCGTGGTCGGCAAGACGTTTTTGCTTTGACGGCTCCAACCAACGACTCTGGCGTCCAATGCCGGCAGCCCCCTAAGCTGCCGCCATGATCTCCGCATAGGTGCCGAAATCGACATTGCCGC
>NZ_SRUN01000212.1:0-311 GCF_004791595.1 Mesorhizobium sp. M8A.F.Ca.ET.202.01.1.1
CGGCAATCAGCACGGCAAGGACGGCCAGGGTCTGGCGGAACATGGGATCTCCCGGTTCGAAGGCGCAGCCACGTTAGCAAACGGATGGGGCGGCGGGACGCATGTCGCGGCATGTCGTCCCATGGACAGGCGCGATCCGTACAATCATGACAGAACGATGGCCACGTCGCGGCTTCCATGCACTGCAGCAGGACATGCAGCGACCTGGATGAGCGGCACTTCATGACATCAAGGCAAAGAAAAAGCGGGCCGAAGCCCGCTTTTTCATTTCAGCAATTCCAGAAGCGTGTCAACCAAGGTTGACAGCTACC
>NZ_SRUN01000213.1:0-311 GCF_004791595.1 Mesorhizobium sp. M8A.F.Ca.ET.202.01.1.1
CACCATGAAGAATGGCAGGTAGGGCACGCCCAGGAACATTGCTGGGCGCGTGCAGCCGCGGAACACGACGTTCTTATGCACTGTAGTACTGGATCGCGTTGTTGATCAGGTAGTAGGTGCTGCTGCCGCCACCGCACTTGCCGTCGCTGCCGTCACCCAGCAGCATGCGCGCAATCTGGCCCGCAGCGCCGATCAGCACGCCGCCGATCAGGATCGGTGCAACGTCGGCGATGCGCTTGTGCGCGAAGGCGATCTGATAACCGGCGAAGATCACCGCGATGGTGACCACGGCGATCGAGGCGATGTTCAGC
>NZ_SRUN01000214.1:0-310 GCF_004791595.1 Mesorhizobium sp. M8A.F.Ca.ET.202.01.1.1
CGATCCTGGTCGGCTTCTGCGGCGTGCTGATCATCCTGAAGCCCTCGTCGGCGGCGTTCTCGCTGTCGTCGACCTATGCCCTGATCGGCAGCATCGCTTTCGGCTTCGCCATCATCCTCGGCCGTCGTTTGCGTGGAACGAGCGACACGACGCTTGTCACCTGGCAGACCATCGGCACGCTGATCGTCGGCGGCGCGCTCACCATCGGCGCCTGGCGTACGCCGTCCGCGCTCGATTTCGGCGCCATGCTTTTGCTCGGCGTCGTCTCCTGCGCCGCCCACCTGATGATCACCCGGGCGTTGAAGCTGGC
>NZ_SRUN01000215.1:0-310 GCF_004791595.1 Mesorhizobium sp. M8A.F.Ca.ET.202.01.1.1
GATCGACTTCGACAGTTTCAAGCGGATTAGTCTTGACCATGAGACCGCTCCTGTATCTGCCAAATCCAAACCGGATCGAATGGGACACACAGATCAACCGTCAGCCGACGGCAAATCTATTGTACCATGGATCATACCATAGTTTTTGGCAGGCCCCGTTGCGATCTGGGTGACAGTCTGCGGAATTCTAGTCCCGCGTCTGAGGGAGCGGCTCGGCACGCAACCAGTTGTGCCAATAAATGGATATGGCGCGAAGCGCTGGTCAAGCGGGCGAAGGGCCTGGCCCAGCAAATCCTAACTAGGGGACAAG
>NZ_SRUN01000216.1:0-310 GCF_004791595.1 Mesorhizobium sp. M8A.F.Ca.ET.202.01.1.1
GGACGGCATCGCCGAGATGATCCACGACGTCCAGGTCGAGGCGACGTTTCCCGACGGCACCAAGCTGGTGACCGTGCACGAGCCGATACGCTGAGGAGGAAAAGATGCTGGAGCTGCGCCCCAACTGCGAATGCTGCGACAAGGACCTGCCGCCGGAGGCGACGGATGCATTGATCTGCACCTTCGAATGCACCTTCTGCGCCGATTGCGTAGAGACCCGCTTTGCGGGCACCTGTCCGAATTGCGGCGGCGACCTCGTGCGCCGGCCGATCAGGCCGGAGCGGATGCTGGAGAAATACCCGGCCTCGAC
>NZ_SRUN01000217.1:0-310 GCF_004791595.1 Mesorhizobium sp. M8A.F.Ca.ET.202.01.1.1
GTCATTTGGTGGTGTTTTCGAGAACCGTAGGCAGCGGACATTTCGTCCGTGAGCAACGGAAGCGCAGAAAACGCCATCAGATGGCCGCCGGAGTAGAATTTCGAAACAGTCTCTCAGGCCCAGGGGCGCAGCTCGGCGTTCTTCTTCTCGAAGGACGCGATGGCGCCGGCCTTCTCCATGGTGAGCCCGATATCGTCGAGGCCATTCAGCAGGCAGTGGCGCTTGAAGTCGTCGAGGTCGAACTTGACCACGCCGCCATCCGGCCCGCGGATTTCCTTCGCCTCGAGATCGACCGAAATCGTCGCGTTCG
>NZ_SRUN01000218.1:0-309 GCF_004791595.1 Mesorhizobium sp. M8A.F.Ca.ET.202.01.1.1
GCTGCACCGAGGCCAGGCCATTGTCGAGCGTATAGCTGTAGCTGCCGTCGCTGTTGAGATGCAGCGTGCCATAGGTGCCGACCAGGTCGTTGCCGACATTGCCAGCCGAGCCGTTGACGGCGCTGACCGTGTGGGTGTCGCCATTGTCGACATCGGTGTCGTTGGAAAGCACATTGCCGCTGACCGGATTGGGATCGGCCAGCGTGTTGGTGTCTTCCTTCACCGCCGCCGCATCGGCCACCGCCACCGGCGCGTCATTGGTGCCGGTGATGGTGATGGTCAGGTTGGCGGACGAAGAGCCGCCGTGAT
>NZ_SRUN01000219.1:0-309 GCF_004791595.1 Mesorhizobium sp. M8A.F.Ca.ET.202.01.1.1
ATCGTGCGCAAGGCGAGCGAACTCGCAATGGAGGGCGCCGTCGACCATGGCGCCAACCACTACAAGATCGCATTGGCGCCGCGCGTTGTCGCTAGAGCCATCCTCGAATTGGGAGAGACGGCATGACCGTTCATGACATGAAACACGCAGCGTCGGACAGCGCGCGCCTTGAAGCGGTCGGCGGACGGCTGTCGCGCGTCGACGGACCGGCCAAGATCACCGGCGCCGCGCATTACGCGTTCGAACAGCAGATCGACGGGCTGACGCATGCCGTGCTGGTCAGCGCGACCATTGCCGCTGGCAAGGTGG
>NZ_SRUN01000021.1:0-35611 GCF_004791595.1 Mesorhizobium sp. M8A.F.Ca.ET.202.01.1.1
AGAAACGCACCATCGAGGAAACTTGGCGCCACATCGGCCACCTCGTCGAAACCATCGAGGCAGCCGAATGCAAGAACTACTTCGAAAACGCCGGATACGCTTCCGTCAAAACATGAAACGCTCTAGTGCACAGGTGACGGCTCGCGGAGCCTGCCTGACGCCTCCGAGAGAGATAACCCACGCCCGGCCCAATCGTGGGCACTGCGAAAGAAAAAGCGACTGACATAGCCGTCAGCGCCACAGCTATGGTGGGCGATCCGTCATGCTTGCCCGCCAAGGCTAATGAAGGCGGCCAGATCGCGAGGAATGAGCTTTAGACAGCGTCATGAGACGTCAGATCGATTTGAGTGCGGTCGATTTCTGGCTGGAGGACGACTCATGCCTGGTCAGAGAACGCTCGATGGATCGGATGATCGCGATCAGCAGCAGATTGATCACGAGGTAGAGCACGCCAGCAATTGCGAAAATCTCGAAGATCGCGAAGGTCTGGCTCATCAGCCGCTTGGCGTAGCCGGTGATTTCGAGCACCGTGATCGTCGAGGCGAGGCTGGTGCCCTTCACCACAAGGATAAGCTCATTGCCATACGCCGGCAGCGCCTGGCGGATGGCGAGCGGGAACTCGATGCGGCGGAACCGCAGCATGCGCGACATGCCGCATGCCTGGGCCGCCTCGACGAGACCGACCGGAACCGACATCAATCCGCCGCGCAGTATCTCGGATGTGTAAGCGGCCGTATTCAGCGCGAGTGCCAGGACGGCGCAACGCGATCCGTCGCTGATCACCCACCACAAAACCGCGTTGTCCTTGATCAGCGAAAGCTGGCCGAGCCCGTAGTAAAACAGGAAGATCTGCACCAGCAGCGGGGTCCCGCGAAAGACGTTGCTGTAATATTTGGCGAAGCCCGACAGGAGCCAGTTCGACGACAGCCGCATAAGCGCCAGTCCGAGGCCCAGATTGAAGCCGATCAGCACCGAAACGAAGGTCAGCGCGGCTGTGACCCACATGCCCTTGAGCAGAACGGGAACCGCAAGCTGGATGAGGTCTATCATACTGCTTTTCTCGTCCGTAGCCTGAGCAGGCGTTCGATCCCGTCGAAGCCGGCCTGGCTTACAAGCGTGATGGCGAGATAAACCACCGCCGCAATCAAGTAGAAGATGAACGGGTGGCGGGTGGAGTTGGCGCCGATGAAGGAAATGCGCATCAACTCCTGAAGGCCGACCACGGAAACCAAAGCGGTGTCCTTGATCGTCGTCTGCCAGACATTGTTGATGCCGGGAACGGCGATGCGCAGCATCTGCGGGGCGATGATGCGGCGGAAGATGCGTGCGCCCGGCAGCCCGAGCGCTCGAGCTGCCTCGATATGCCCATTGGGGATGGCGCCGAGCGCCCCGCGCACGACCTCGGTCGAATAGGCCCCGGAGATCGCGCCGATGGCGATGACCGCGATGACGAACGCATAACCGCTTTCCGCAACTCCGGCATAGCCGAAGGCAGTCACGACCTTGGTCACGAATTCAACCGAACTGAAAAACAGCAGGTAGATGATAAGCAGTTCGGGCACGCCACGCACAAGCGACGTATAAGCATCGACCACCAGCGAAAGTGGAAATATCCGGGCCCATTTGATCAGCCCGCAGACAATGCCGATCACCAGACCGGCCGCCATGCTGACGAAACCCACAAGGATTGTGATCGCCGCGCCACGCAGGATGACGGTCACCCAACCCGCTTCCCAAACTTGCCAGAGACCGAATTCCATCCGAGTTGCCCTAGTCTGTCGTGCCAATGAGACGCATGCGCCCGGCTGTCCGGGCGCATGCCAGAATTCCAAGGCGTTATTTGCAGGGCCGGGAAATGTCCGTCTTGAACCATTTCTGGCTGGCCTTGCCGACCGAGCCGTCGGCGATCAACTCGCAAAGCGCCTTGTCGATCTTGGCCTTGAGCTCGGTGTTGTCCTGCGCGATGCCGACGCCGATGCCTTCGCCAAGCGTCGGGTCGAACGTGCTCTTTATCTCAACACCTATCAGCTGGAAGTTCTTGCCATCCGGCTTGTCCAGAAAATCCTGCAAGGCGGATTGATCGGCGAAAGCCGTGTCGATACGGCCGCTCGCCAGGTCGATCTGCATCTGATCGAGCGTGTCGTAGGTTTTCAGGTCGGCATTCGGCGCACGCTTCTCGAGGAAATGCGCGTGCGTGGTGCCAGCCTGCACGCCGACCTTCTTGCCATCGAGCGATTTCAGCAGCGTGTCGACGTCGGTGATGGCGGCGAGATCAGAACCCTTGGCCGCGACGAACATGTTGGCCAGTTCGGCATAGCCGACGCTGAAGTTGATCTCCTTCTTGCGATCGGCGGTGATCGACATGCCCGAGATGATGACGTCGAAGCGCTTGGCCTTCAGCGCCGGGATCAACCCGTCGAAGGCCTGCACCACGAAATGGCAGGTCACGCCAAGTTTGGTGCATAGCAATGCGCCGACATCGGCGTCGAAGCCGGTGACGTTGCCGTTGGCGTCGGACATGCTCCATGGCGGGTAGGCGCCTTCCGTACCAATGGACAGCTCGCCTTCGGCCGCCCATGCGCTGCCCATGCTTCCCGCCAGACAGGCGAGCAGCGTCAAGACTTTCAGTTTCATATCAGTTCCCCTTGTTGTTGATCTTCATTGCCGTTGTCCGGTGCGAGCCGAACGCTTCGAGGGCTTGCTTCACAGTGTCCGTGCCAGGAATTGGCGCAGACGCTCCGAGCGCGGGCTGCCGAACAGCTCCGCCGGCGCACCCTCTTCCTCCACCTTTCCCTGGTGGAGAAACAGAACCTTGTGGGAGACCTCGCGCGCGAACTGCATCTCATGCGTCACGAGGATCATGGTGTTGCCTTCCTCCGCCAGTTGGCGGATCACCCGCAGCACCTCGCCGACCAGCTCGGGGTCGAGCGCCGATGTCGGCTCGTCGAAGAGGATGACCTTGGGCCGCATCGCCAGCGTGCGGGCAATCGCCGCCCGCTGCTGCTGGCCGCCGGACAACTGGCCGGGATAGTGGGCATGCTTGTCGGCGAGCCCGACCTTCTTCAGCAGGGCATGCGCGTGTTCGAGGGCCTTCTCGCGAGGCTCCTTCAGCACATGCCGGGGCGCTTCGATGATGTTCTCCACCACCGTCATGTGCGGCCACAGATTGAAGTTCTGGAACACCATCCCGACCCGGGCGCGGATGCGTTCGACCTGCGCCATGTCGGCCGGCCCGAGACGGCCGTTCGACAGCGGCTTCATCTTGATGAGTTCGCCGTCGATGGCGACCTTGCCGCCATCCGGCTGTTCCAGAAGATTGATGCAACGCAGGAACGTGCTCTTGCCCGAACCCGACGAGCCAATCATGGAAATGACTTCGCCGGCATGGGCGGTGAGATTGACGCCCTTCAACACCAGAAGCGAGCCGAAGCTCTTGTGAAGCTCGTCGATCTGCACTGCCGGCGTCGTGATCTTCGCTTCATCAGCAGGCGTCGGATCGGCCACAGGGGCCGGAGCGGTTGGCGGCGTCTGTTCGCGCCTTATGGCCTCGTCCTGGGCTACCTCGACAGTCTGTAGCTCGGCCAGTGCACGGTCGAAATAGCGCAGGCTGCTGGACAGGCAAGTGCGCTGCCAATCCGGATCATCGGGAATGAAGGCCGAGCGCAGCGTCTCCCGGATTCGCTTGCCCAGCGGCGAATCGAGCTTCCCGAACAGATGCAGCCAGTTGTCGGCTTGCACCGCTTCCATGACCGAGGGGCCGTCCAGCGTGCCGCATTCGACGACAAGCGGCAGCACGCGCGCGTCCGGCATTGCCTTGCGGACGGCGTCGGAGACATAGCCGGTCGCAGTCGCAGCGATGCCGGTGCCGGTCTTGGCGCCCGGGCCGGTCAGCACGGTCGAGAGCGCCGGCCCGAAGATGGATTTGCCCCAGGCAAGGCCAGCATGCTCGGAACTCGCCACCGAAAGCAGAGCCGGATAGCCGTAAGGCCCCGCCCCCGTATGCAGGTCGAAAACGATGACCTGGCGCGCCGCGCCGGCAAAAGCCTTCAGGATTTCGTTCAGCGTCCTGTTCGACCAGACCGGCCCGCCACCGCCGTAGAACATCCCGTCGGCGAATTCATACTGGCCAGCCTCGACGATCGCTGCCAGCCCGGCATGCCCAAGCCTCTTGCGCGCTGCGGCGAGTTTCTCGTCGGCCGCTATACGGTCCGCCCCTGCCCATTCGCGGTATGCCACGGCGTCGTGAAGGCCGGCATAGCCATTGTTGACCGGAGCGCCGGCCGACCAGTCGATGAAATTGCGGTTGAGGTCGACATTGTCTTCGTTGACGCGCCGCGACCACGCCGTGCCCCAGGGATTGATGAGGTGGATGGCAAGGATCGCCATGTCGTCAGGCAAGCGCCGCAGGTTCTTCTGGCCGAGCCAGGCGGTCTGGCAGGTCGAGCCGAACGGCCCCTCGACACCATGCGTGCCGGAAATGAGCACGATCAGCTTGCGCGCGTCGCGACGGCCAAGCAGTGCCACATCCGTCGCCAGCGGCCCGCCATCGGGCCCGTTCAGCGGATGAACATATTCAGACAGCTCCGCGCCCGCCCGCTCGGCCGCTTGGCGAAATTCTTGGCGCAAGGCGCCGAAATCAGAGGCATAGGCCGGGGCCGGCTCGTCATGGCGCTTCGTCGATCCCAATGGACGACTGGCGGTCAATCCGTTCATTCCCTGTGATTCCGGCATGGGGTTACTCATCGGTGAGGTTGCTCACGTTCTTAAAGCTGCCGGAATGAGATGGCCTGGAAGACCGAACGAACCAGGCATCGCGGGGAAGCACCTTGTCGGGGTTCATGATCGACTGATCGTCCAGCACTCGTTTCACCCGCTCCATCACGGCGAGCTTCGTCGGGTCGGCTGTCGCCAGCAGGGAATGGATGCGCTTCGACCCAACACCGTGCTCGGCGGAAAAGGAACCGCCAATCTCCCGGAGCTGTTGATACAGGACACCCTCGACACGCTCGGCAATTTCGGGCGCCAGAGGCCCCCGGCGGTTGAGGATGATATGACAGGTTCCCATCGGCCAGATGTCCGAAGATATAGGGCGCCAGACCGGGTTCGATCGCAGCGAGCTTAGGCAGGATTCTGTCGAGATATGCTGGAATTTCCGACAATGGCACCGACACGTCGAAAGAAGGCGCATCGGGATGGGCGCGATAGAGCACGCTGGTGTCCTCGCGCAGCCGCCACAGGTCGTCCTCTTGCCGCCGCGAGCCGGCGATGATGCCGGTCGCTTCGGGATAGCGCTCCATTACTTCCGAATAAATCCGCTCGAAATCCTCGCGCAGCGCCTCTTCGCGCGCGCCGCCAAGCGACAGCAGCAAGAACAGCGGCTGGTCGAGCGGCACGCCTGGTTCGGACCATCCATGCGCGGCGGCGGCCAGACTGAAATACGAGGTCCACATCGCCTCGGCCGCGCGCAGATGCCCGGCCTCCGATTCAAGAGCCAGGCGAATGGTCCGCAGAGCAGCCTCGACCGATGGCAGCCCGAAAAGCGCGGTGGCGCTGGCTAGCGGCGAAGGGTCGAGCTTGACGACCACGCGGGTGACGATGCCGAGCGTGCCCTCGGCGCCGATGAAGAGATGTTTCAGATCATAGCCGGCCGAATTCTTCACCACCCGGGTGAGATCGGAATAGACCGATCCGTCGGCCAGAACGGCCTCGAGGCCAAGCACGCGGTGGCGCATCACGCCGTTGCGAAAGGCCATCACGCCGCCCGCATTGGTGGACACCATGCCGCCGATCGTTGCCGAGCCGCGCGCGGCAAGATCGATGCCCGGTTCCAGCCGGTGTTCGCGCGCGGCCTCTTGCAGCGCTTCAAGAGTAACGCCGGCGTCGACGACGGCCACCCGCTCGACAGGATCAAGCCGCTCGATGCGGTTCATGCGCGTCATCGAAAGGACGATCTCGCCTGGCCGCGAAACACTGCCGCCGACCAGGCCGGTCTTTCCACCTTGCGGCACGATCGCGATCCCGTTCTGGTGACAGATGCGCGCCACCGCCGCGACTTCACCGGTCGATAAAGGCGCAACGACGATGCCGGCGCCACAATTCGCGCCATTCGAGCCAAGGTCGATCGCCTCGGTATCCTCTCCGGTGCGCACATTCGAAGCGCCGACGACATCGCGGAGCGCGTCGACAAACGACAACGGCACCGCCTGGTCGATCCAGTTCGTTTGCCCTTGGGGCGCGAGGCCGCTCATCGTCCCACCAATTCCTGAAGTGCCGCAATCAGCCGGTCATTGTCCGCCGGCAAGCCGATGGTGGCACGCAGATAGCGTTCGTAGCCGGCTTCTCGCCACGCCTTGACGATAATCCCCTGCTTCAGAAGATCGGCGGCGAGGCTCGAACTATCACCCTTGCAGTCGAAGAACAGGAAGTTTGTCTGCGACGGCGCAACCCGGAAACCAAGGCCAACAAGAGCGGTGGCTGTGCGCACGCGCTCGGCCCTGACCCGGCTCGCCGACGCCTTCATCCAGCTTTCGTCGGCGAGTGCCGCGATGGCGGCGGTCTGTGCCGCTGCGTTGACGTTGAATGGCGTCTTGGCAGCGGCGATCACCCGTGCCAGTTCGAGGCTCGAACAGACGGCATAGCCGACGCGCAGCCCCGCCAGCCCATACGCCTTCGAAAACGTCCGCAGCACCACATGGTCGATGCCGTGACCGCGCAGAACCTCGATGCCGTCGGGCGCACCTGGATCGGCAAATTCGAAATAGGCTTCGTCGAGGACAAGAAGCGTGCCTGGCCGCACGGCGCCGATCAGCCGTTGCAAGCCGGAATGGTCGAGACCGGGTCCGACCGGGTTCCATGGCGAGGATATGAAAACGATCCGTGGCCTGGCGGCGATCGCCGTTTCCAGCGCGGCAAGGTCGAAGCCCATTCCAGGCGTCATCGCAACCTTGACGACATCAGCCCCCACTGCCAGCGGCTCTATCTCATGCAGGCCGAAGCTCGGCACCGTGGTGACGACGGAGGCGCCCGGCACCAGGACGGCGCGCGAGATGGCGGCGATCATCTCCTCGGAGCCATTGCCGGCAACGATCAGGCCGGGATCGACCGCCAGTCTTTCGCCAAGCACTGCCCGCAGCGCCGTGCAAGCCGGATCGGCATAGCGCCATGGTTCGAACGATGACGAAGCCAATGCGGCCATGACGGCGGGAGAACAGCCGTCCGGGTTCTCATTGCTGGCCAGCCGGGCGATGTCTTGGCGGCCACTCAGCGCCCGCGCCATCGCTATGTTCATGCCGGCATTGTAGGGCGGCAAGGCGGCGATATGCGGATTGAGCGGCAGGCTCGACACTGGTTTGACCGACTGTTCCAAATTCCGACTTCCGTTTCCCCGCGCCCATACGCGGCATCGCGATCTTGTCAAATATCCAGGACGATTGATCCGCTCGGCCTGGAGCAGCACAGCAGCACTTCGCCTGCCCCAAGCTCGTCCAGCGGTTCTTCGAAATAGGCGACGTCACCCGAGACCAGCCGCGACTTGCATGTGCCACAGATGCCCGACCGGCAGCTGAATTCCGGTTTCAGACCGTGATCCTCGGCAAAGTCGAGCAGCGAAGCGGCGGAGCCGTCCCAGATGGCCTTGAGTCCCGATTTTCGGAACTCCACGGTCGTCGCCTCGTCTGTCGGCACGATCCTTGCCGGCTGCGCAACAACCGCCGAGGTCCGAAATGCATCAGGCTCAAGCACCGTCGACGGACCGAAAAATTCGTAGGCAATGCGGTGCTTTGGAACGCCAAGCGCTCGCAACATGGCGTAAATCGCCTGCATGAACGGCGGCGGACCACAGAGATAGAAATCATAGTCGTCGATCGGCAGCAGGCGTTGCAGCACGTCCCGCGAAATCATGCCTTCGCTGTGGAACCGCTGCTTGGCTTTGTCGCGTTCGGAAGGAGACCGATAGCAGTAGTGGGCAGACAGGCCGGGCCGTGTCGCGACAAGGCCGCTCACCTCGTCGCGCAAGGCATGCACGTCGCCATTCTCGCAAGCATGAACGAAGACGGTGCGGCGGTCCGGCATCGAAGCCAGCGCATGCAGCATCGACACCATCGGCGTCAGCCCAACGCCGCCGCTGAGCAGCACCACTGGACGGCTGCTCGCCTTGTCGAGCACGAACTCGCCGCGCGGCCCTTCGGCCTGAAGGACGTCACCGACGTCGATCCGGTCATGCAGGAAGCATGAGCTTATCCCATCAGGCAGGCCAGGCGCGGATGCTGCTTCCCGCTTCACGCTGATCCGGTAGCGACCCTTGCTGGCCGGAGAACAGGAGACGCTATAGTTGCGCAGCACATATCCCTTTTCGCCTGCCGCGTGCGGCACGGGTATCTTGAACACCAGGAACTGGCCCGGCTCGAAATCGCGCCAGTCCAGTGGATTGACCGGCTCCATGTGGAACGACGTGATGATGGCGCTTTCGCGCACCTTCGCAACCACCCTCAGGTCGCGAAACCCACTTCTTGCGATGGTGTCGCGAGCGGTGAATGCGTTCATTCGGCGGCCGCCAATTGCTGGCTCTCGCTGGCGATCAGCTTGGCCAGGTTGCGGCGAAAACGCAGCGGCCCGACATCGATCTTGAGATCGAGATTGGGCGTGCGCTTGTTGGCCATGCCCTTGTGCACCGCGTTGAGCACGGTGCGGTCCTCGTCGAAAGCGCCGCGCACGGAGGTGGCGAACCGGCGCGACACCTCCAGATCGTCGGGAGCGAAATTGCGCATCTGGAACCAGTAATATTTCGTCTGGTTCTCATCGACAGGCGTCATGAAATTGTAACTGTCCATGAGGAACACGTCCTCGTGCAGCGGCTTGCCTTCGCCGCCGGTGCGTGCCGGTACGAAGATCGCCTTGATGATCGCGTTGGACGGGTAGCGCACCTCGTAGTGCTGCTTGCGGTCGCAATTGCCGGAGAATTTGAGGAAGGGTGCATAGAAGGGCGCCGGTGCGGCATCGACCACCCAGCGCCATACCGTTACGCCGTCTTCGCCCACGGTGGTTTCGAGCGGCGCATCCTCCATGGCCTGGACACCACCGAAGGAGGATTGATGGACCCAGGACACATGCGAGGGGTCGAGCAGGTTGTCGGTCATGTAGAGATAGTTGCAATCGAGCGCCATGGACTCGCCGCGGTTGACGCCCCATGCCGGGTCGCCCCAGTGATCGACAGCGAAAATCAGGTCGGGATCGGCCTTTGCCGCCTCGCCCATCCAGATCCAGAGCAAGCCGTAGCGCTCGGCAATCGGATAGGAACGGACACAGGCGACATGGGGTATCTTTTCCGCGCCCGGCACCCGCGTGCAGGTCCCCGTGCTGTCGAAGGTCAGGCCGTGATAGCCGCACTCGACCGTGTCGCCCTTGATGCGACCCATGGACAGCGGCAACTTGCGATGCGGACAGGCGTCTTCGAGCGCCGCTACCACGCCATCGGTCCGGCGGTAGAGGACGATATCCTCGCCAAGAATCCGGGTCGGCACCAGCCGGTCGGCGACCTCATGGTCCCACGCGGCAACGTACCAGCAGTTTCGAAGAAACATGGCGTCCTCCCCAGCTTGTGAACCCCCAAACGAATATCTTGCGGATCCTGGACGACATAGGGCTTGCATCTGCGTTCTATTTTAGAAAAACTAAATCAAGATGACCCCAGGATCCTTGCCCAGGTGAACAAGACGCCGCCGCTGCGTGCGATACAGGCCTTCGAGGCCTTCGGCAGACGCGGCAGTATGACGGCGGCCGCGACCGAGCTTGGCGTCTCCGTTGGCGCGGTCAGTCAGCAGATACGCAAAGCGGAAGAGGCCCTCGAGGTCAGGCTGCTGGAACGGCGCGGCAGAAGCGTCGCCCTCACAGCGCTGGGACGTGTGTATCACGCGGCGGTTTCCCGCGGATTCGACCAGATTCGTGCGGCTCAAGACATCATCGATCGCGCCCAGTCCGCGAACACGCTGACAATCTCCTGCCTGCCATCGCTGGCCAGCAAATGGATCGGCCCGCAATTGCTGGATTGGCAGATTGCACACCCGGGCGCGACGGTACGTCTGGTCGGCGCGGAGACGGAACCCCGATTGGATACTGAAGGGGTCGACTTCCGCATTTCGTACGGCGAGAAGTATCGCGATTTCAACCACTATATCGAACTGTTCACGGATTGGGTGGTGCCGGCATGCTCACCGGCGCTGCTGGCAAGGCACCCGGTGCGCAAACCCGCCGACATTCTCGACCTGCCACTCCTCAGCATCGAATGGGCTCGCGACCACCGCTCACCGCCCAGTTGGACGGAATGGGCAGCAAGCATCGGAGCGATGTACCAAAAGGCTTCAGGTGAAGTCGCCTTCTCCTTGTCGAGCGCCGCTATCGATGCCGCGACGAATGGAAGAGGCGTTGTGCTGGCGCAGCTATCAATGGCCGCCGAGGATATCGCATCCGGCCGCCTCATCGTACCTTTCAATCAACGGCTCAAATTGTCTCAGGCCTATTTCCTTGCCTGGGACCGTGCAGCTCTGGAAAAGCCCTTCGGCCCGGAACTGCGCGCGTGGATCGTGTCGAATTCCAAGCGGATGGGCGCAGCTTTAATGGCTAGCTGATGTCCTCAACTGTTCACTCCCACTCGATTGTCTTTGTCCCTATTAGGTCATTGATCGCTGACATGCCGGACTGCAGGCGGTATCGCGTGATCGAGATGCGCTCGGGCGATCGATCCTCAATCACGCCAGCCCGAGCCGGGCGACGACGAGTAGAACCACCCGCTGGTTGATCGAACCTAGCCCTCTACTCTGCTTTCGTCGGGACCGTCATCCTGATGCAGGTGCCGCGGGCCTAACAGTCTGCTGGCATGGCCGGTTGGCTTCCGCGATCGCGTGACAACTGGGATGTCACCAGTGTTAGCCTTTCGCTGGGGCAAGCCGTCGCCTACTCGACGTTGTAGCGCAACCATTCGAGCAACGTGACCGGGGCGGGTTTCAGACGCCTCTCCGGCACGAGCCACCGTGCGGGACCTGTTACATTTTGTGATTTGCACGATACCGCTGACGGGCGTTCTGATGAATGGAGGCCTTTCCGGCTTCAGGCACTTGGCGGAAAGGGCGGGGGTGTGAAAGGTGGCCAACCATGGCCCAGGCAAGTACCATTGTCTTAAGCGGCGATTATGGCTACACCCAGTATAAGGCATCCGGCCTGCCCGCCGACACCACTATCGATGCCACCGACGCCTCGTGGATCGTCGCCAATCAGGGAAGCCCCATCAACCGCTATCCCTTCTCGATCGTCGACCCCGGCGACAACCTCCTGGTTTTTGGCGGCACGATCAACGGCACCGTCTCCCAAACCGGCGACTGGGAGAACATTTACGTCAACTCCGCCGCAGTCCGTATAAATTCAGCCCACAACTTTGTCATCGACGATTGGACGGTTACCCAGCCCTGGGATGGCATTCGTGTCGGCGGCACTGGCCACTTCGTCATCGAGAACAGCTATGTCGGCAACTCCCGAGACGACGCGGTCGAGGACGATGACGTCATCGGCGGCACGATCAAGGATTCCCTGTTCGACCACGTGTTTTCCGGAGTGAGCCTTGGCGATGGTGAAGTGGATGGGCATAACAACACGGTTACCATGGATGGCATGCTTCTGGGCATGGGAGAGTACCTTCGCAAAGGCGTGATGACCCACGGTTCGCCATTCAAACTCGACAACGGCACAGGCGCTAACGATATCTCGCCCAGCCTGCACTTTATCGACTGCGTGGTGGCGATCGCCGACGTTCACCACAACGGCCAGGGGCGGCTGCAGCACGCCTGGGACAAGACGGTCGAGTCGCACGGCAATTACTATCTCAATCTCTCTGACACGCCGCTGCCGTCCGATTATCCAATGCCGCCCGCCGGCTGGACGGTCCTTCAAGGCCAGGCGGCCCGCGATTGCTGGGCCAACGCCAAGGCGGTCTGGCATGCAGCCCATGACGGGACCGACCAGCCACCGCCACCGCCACCGCCGACCGACCCGGCCAAGGGAACTACCGGGAACGACACTTTTATCGGCACTGGCGCGGCCGATAACTATGATGCCTTGGCTGGTAACGACATACTGTGGGGCCGAGGTGGCAACGACGTGCTCCACGGGGGCGCCGGCAAGGACACCTTCGTGTTTGACACGGCCTATGGCCCTGGCAATGTCGATAGGCTCCCGGACTTCCACGCAGCGGACGACGCGCTCTATCTCGACAATGCCGTCTTCACCAGCCTCGGCCCCGGTTCCTTGTCCAGCCCGACGCAGGTGAACTCGTCGTATTTCGAGTTGCGCGAACACGCCACCAGCCATAACGACTACCTGCTCTACGACCGGGCCACGGGCATTCTGTACTATGACCCCGATGGCTCGAGATCGGCCCCTCAGGTGGAAATCGCCCACCTACAGGCCGGGGCGGCCCTGACCTATCATGACGTGTACATCATTTGATCGCCCATGCGATCGCACATGGCACTACGAAGCGCGAGCGCGTCACCGCTGGTGTTCCAGTTGCCACTAACAGCGATCAAAAATAGCGACGGATAGCGCCGATCTAGTAGCTCTGCACAGAGGTTACGACTCTTTGGAAATCGGCTTGGGATAGACTTCGACCAGGCGCTCCCATGCAGCCCTGTCTGCGACGAGGAGATCCTAGCTGTCGATGCGACGATCGAGGCACCCCGAGCCACAACCACCCTTGCTCTCCTTTGGCAAAGGGGAGACCTGGCGAGTTCCAATTCGCAACCGAAGGCGATTATCCGGACCGAGGGTGGACGTCGGCTAAGAAGCGTGCGCGACTAGTGCTCGCGCGCAACCAGCCAACCAGATACTAGCCGGCCGAGTGGGCCGATGATCACGCTTGTCCAGGTCGTGGCGCGCTCTCGGCGGTCTTTGCATTCTTGACGGATCATATTTTGGACTTCAGAGCAACCAAGTGGCGTCAGTATCCAGCTGTCAAGCTGAGACGATTTTCTCCACATTGGACTGTTGTCGTCCGCGTAGCCAACCGGGAGATTAAGACGCTCCGCCTTCCGGATCAGTCGCCGGGTTTTTATCTCCGCAATCTGTTCATAATATAATAACGTTTCCCAATAATGTCGGTACTCGGCCTTTTCCCGCTCCGCAGGCGTGCAAGCATTTGTCAGGTCGATGTTATAGGCGTGGTCGAGCGTCCTGATGGTTAGCCGGTACGCCATGACCTCCAATAAATCTTTGATTTCTAATAATATCGTCATACGACATCCCCGAGCCATCGTGTCCAAAAAAAGAACGCTACAACCTCCTATGACGTTCAGTCCATTCCACTACTTGGATGAACTTAGAAGGCAAAAGAACTAGATAGCGAGTAACATCAGGACGATCTGGTTCTCGAAAAGCTCCGGCTCGCCAAAAGCCGCCACGAATCGGCGATAGCAAAGACAAAGTGGTCTCGCCAGCAAGGCCGGTTAAATCAAGAAGGTATCGGCGAAGCGGAAGACGAAAACCAACTTCAAGTAACAGCCGTTGCTTAAGAGCGCATTTTTCCCTTACCGGCCAACGACCGAACAATCCTGACATCGGCGCTACACTGGCACCACCGATAGGATTAATTGCGCATTACCTAATGTCCCCTGTAAATTGACCGGTGCGGGTGCGTACTTAAGCCCGCCGCAGTGGCCGGTGCGGTCCTCACGTCCCCGGAGGGCTGCCCGCCGCACCGGCCATTTTGCCTACGCTTTGGTTAGCGGCGACGTTCGCTTTGGCCTCGATGCGCTGGGCCGCCAGCGCCCAGCCCCTGAGCGGCGACTGTTGGTCTTGGTCCAGGTCTCATCAATGAAGACCCGTCGCGTGGATCGATCCGGCCCCGATATTTCATCCACTGCAGCCGCCGTCGTGCGACATCGGGGCGATTCTGTCCGTTGGCGATCAGCGTTTTTTTTGTGAGTGAGCTTCTCGGCATGCACGAACTCCCATACCAATCGGTAGTCGACCTTCAGACCAGCTCGGCCACAAGGCCGCGCAAGGTGAAGCCCGGTCGTGAAAGCGCTCGATCAAGCTGTTGGGCCACACTCCCGAGAGTTTCTTCGGTTTGTAGCCGCGGACCTGGCGAGGCGCCGCACTGCCAGTCTCTTCGACACGCTATTAGCCACGCTATGGCCCCGCTGTAGCTGACGCCAAAGCGCGCCGTCGCGGCGCCGCGACAGCCCTTCCATCTTGACCGCGGCAACAACCCGCCCGCGAAAATCCATCGAATATCCTGCCATCCCGACTGGCCTCCTCCAGTATGAATGTTGAATCGGAGCAAAGGTGATTTGCGAATCTCACGACTCCATCCCGCTCTAGCAAGAGAGTCCGGGGCACCGAAGCACATACCCGCGAGGAAGCGCCAGTTGCGGTTGAGACCAGAACTAAGCTTGATGTCAGCTCGAAATGTAAGACCGATCAAATCCGGCCGTTTTTATAAGTTCCGCGTGGTCATGCAACTCGACCACACCATTGCGGAATGAAGCCAGTCCACTTTCCCGCAAATCCTTCAACACGCGACTTACATGCACAGCCGAAAGACCCAACGCGTCGGCCATCTCGGCTTGGGTCAGCGGGCATTCAAAGCGGTCCGGATAACTCGT
The DNA here is from genome assembly GCF_004791595.1 of Mesorhizobium sp. M8A.F.Ca.ET.202.01.1.1. NCBI lineage: Bacteria > Pseudomonadati > Pseudomonadota > Alphaproteobacteria > Hyphomicrobiales > Phyllobacteriaceae > Mesorhizobium > Mesorhizobium sp. M8A.F.Ca.ET.202.01.1.1. The sequence continues at coordinate 14,649 of NZ_SRUN01000021.1, forward strand.
TGGCGATCGATGTGCCCGGCAGCCCAGTTCGAGAAGAAGATGCGCCGTGCGTTCGACAGGTCCCCGTCTACTGACTCCTGCCAGATGTTCCGCAACCCTTGCGTACCGCCTTACCTCAGCCAGCAGGATAGCCTCGCAAATGGACTGCGGGTAGCGCGAAAAACAAGTATGGACAGGACCGGTCAGCTCGATCGCGGTTACATCGGAGAGCGCAGTTGCCGTCTCGCCCCCTTCGCCGGAGAACTCGATCAAGGCAATTTCGTGGGGAAGCGCGAAATCAACGATGAGACGCGAGCCATTCCGCAACGTTTTGCCGAATGCCGCCCAACCCGCAGTCATAACCAGGATGGAGGATTTGGCCTGATGCTCGCGTGCAATCGTGGTGTTCGCCGGATAGAGGCGGCGCAAAGCCCCCGGCAATACTGAGATTGTCCTTTCCCAACTCGCGTCGGCAAGCGCGGGTCGCCTCTCCAATTCAAGAGCCTGCTTTGATAAGCCCATTTGTCTTGATTACCCCACTCCGCGATCGTCCCTCCGATCAATCTGCAGCTTCAACCCATTAATTACACAAACGTTCCGCCTATCTTTTCATCCAAATGGCGTCGCGGCCTACCGCCATGGGATGCTACCCTACCACCTTGGGGGTACTTGCACCATGCAGAAGGTTCTCAGCCCACTTTACTGGATGGGCTTCAGCAAGTTCCCGTGGCCTGCCGGCATTCAACGCCGGCAGTCGAACTTGTCCTTTGGCTGCTGCGCCCCGGCGGACCATCACGGCTACTTTCACGTCCCTTCTTTGGTTGAAAACCCTCGCCAAGCAGAGCTGCTCAACTTGAAAGCAGCCGCGTTCGATGCCCTTCAGAAAGCACGTCGGGTCCTGCTGGTCGCGTTGATGCCGGAAGCGCGGATCCCACTGGCGGATCGGGCGGTTGCAACTCTTGCCAAGGCGGACTGGGGATCGCCTGCGCCGTGCTTCCGGGACTCTCCGTTGCACCTGCTGTAACGACCTGCTCCATTGTGCTGGCTGCCGGTTTTCGGCGCGGGTAAAGCCGCGAGGGACGCCTGGCATTGTAAGTCTGCCGTCTTTCCTCGGCAACTTCCAGGTCATCGATTGCGGATATGACCGATGCAAGACGATCCTCGATTTGGCTAAGACGCCTGCGGGTGGAAAACAGGGCGACTGAAACCAGCAAACTGTAGGCAAGTACGACAATGACTGCTCCTACGGGAGTTTCGATGCCGAACACAATTAAAGTACCAGCCCCAATAAAAACGGCAGGAGCTCCGTAGCCCAGCAACCTGTCTTTCTTCATAGGAAGCATCAAAGGCCAGGTTGCGGACAGCATAAGAATGGCTGCCGGTCTGTTGATCACCCAATCTAAAAACCCCGGAACGATTTCGCTGAGAATATCCATATCAACCTCAAGCAAGACACGGTCGGCTGCTTTGTTGTCGTCAGGAAGTGCAGGCTCTCCTGCGCGCCCTGGACGCTGCAGCGCCTTAGACCTTGCGGAAGCGCGATCTATGGTCCCGGCGACATCCTAAAGGTCTGGAAGGCTTGTCGGGTAGACCAGATCAACCTTTAGCCGATTTACTACTCAATAATGGTAATGGCGGGGATATCCGCGAAGCTGTTATGTTTCCAACTGACCGGCGACGCGATCGCTCGGTGGGCGGGAAAAGAGCGACTGCACATGCCGGATGGCGGGACGCGAACCCTTACATTTCACGCGCTCTGAGCGCTTACACGCAACTGCCCGAACTACTTTGAAGTGAAGCAAATTCAGCCGACGCTGGAGGGGCCGGAGTTGTGCTGTTGATTGCAAGGATTCGGAAATGGCAAGTTCAATTGACAGTCCGACCATGACCAGAGAATTACTGCCGCTCGACGTGCGGGAGATTCTTGATTTCTTTCTCCGCCGCTGGAAGCTGGTGTGCAGCATTGCTGCGCTCACCTTCGCCGCATTTGTCGCCGCCGCCTATCTCCTTCCACCATCCTACACGGGCGTCGCACAAGTGTTACTTGACGCCCCGATAGACTATATGACTCCGCAGGATTATTCGAATTCTGATTTTGCCGACAATTCAACATTTATCGAAAGTCAGATTGCGGTCCTGAGATCCACCTCGCTCCTTCAGAAGGTGGTCGACAGTGAAAAGCTGACGGAAGACCCAAAGATCGGACCGGGGGCATTAATATGGCTACAGAACGCCCTTGGAGTTTCGCGCGTTGGATTGGCGGATGTTATCGAGATCTCGGTGACCGCCTATGACCCGGGGAAAGCAGCATCGCTGGCGAACGCAATCTCCCAGGCCTACCTCGCTGATCGAGTAAGGTCCCGCTACGAAGGGGCCAAGAAAGCGTCCACATGGCTCAGTGAGCGGGCCACATCTCTGCGAGCGGAATTGAGCCTTTCGGAACAAGCCGTCCAGAAGTTTCGGATCGATCACAATCTATTGGCGACGCCAGCAGGCAGTTTGACTGACCAGCAGCTGTCTGAATTGAATGTCGCATTAATTACTGCACGCGCCGAATTGTCGGAGAAACGGGCGCAATATCAACAAGTTGACAAATTGCTGACCAGCGGAGGCGACATCCAGTCGATGCCGGACGTCTTGCAGTCCGTAGTTATCAGCGCGCTTCGGGCCCAGATCGCTGGAGTGACACGGCGGGAAGCCGACCTCAAATTGAAATACGGCGATCGGCATCCGGATGTCCTGGCGGCGCAAGCCGAGCGCCGCGACATCGAGGGGCAGATTACCGCCGAAGTCCAGCGTCTCATCGGCAATCTGAAGAATGAAGTGGACGCTGCCGAGGCCCGGGAAGCTTCCCTCAGCCGAGCCTTGAATTCGGTATCCAACCGATCCGAAGTCGAAGGTCAGGTTGGCGTGCAGTTGCGCGACCTGGAAAGGATTGCCGCCGCGAACAAGGAGCTGTTTGAGACATTCCTTTCACGCGCCAAGCTCACCGAGGAGAAGTCTACCCTGCTGAACAGCGGCGTACGCGTGATAACCGATGCGGTTGTTCCGGGTTCGCCAAGCTTTCCGAACAGGCCTCTATTCGCGGCGTTGGGACTTGTGCTCGGCTTCTTCGTCGGGGGGGCAGGGGCCGTTCTTCGTGAACTTTTCGCTTCCGGCTTCATGGCAAAGAAGCAGATAGAGGAAGAGCTGTCCGTTCCGGTTCTTGCATCCATCCCACGGATGGCGGGCTGGTCGAGAGACGCCCATTCCCAAGCCCAACCTGTGGCTTATCTCGAGCGCAGACCACTATCCAGGTTTAGCGAAGCCGTGCGGCGGCTCCGCCTGGGCATCGATGCGACGCCCGAACAGGCCCGCTTGCCGCGCCTTATGCTGGTGACATCGGCGATGCCCGGCGAAGGAAAGACAACCTTGGTATTGAGCTTGGCCTGCTCCGCAGCGGCCGACGGCGAACGGGTTCTGGTCGTCGATGCGGACTTGCGGCTTTCGGCCACCACGGCCTTCTTCGGCATGGTGGACAAGGTCGGGCTGGTCGACCTTCTGACATTGCCGGTGAAGGCAGCAAACGCAATTCATCGGGACGAACGCTCGGGGATATCCCTACTCCCTGCCGGCGCAAGGACCCGGAACCCGCCTGCCCTTCTTGCTTCGGCGCGGATGCGCTCGGTTTTCGAAGAGCTTCGCGGAAAGTTCGACACGGTGATCATTGACGCACCACCTGTTGGAGCCGCGGCCGACGCCACGATCCTGGCGCGGTATGTCGACAAGGTCCTCTTTGTCGTGAAGTGGCGCGAAACTTCGCGCGAGGCCGTTGCAGAAGGGATTCGACACCTTGGCGGTCGGTCGAAGATTGCCGGCATCGCCTTGACAATGGTGGACGAACCAAAGTTGCCAAAATATGGCCGCTACACGTCCCTCGAAGGTAGTGTTTCGGACAGTTACTATCTCAACTAGAGAAATATTTCGCCATGCAGCACGCTGAATTATACCAGGATCGCTTCCCGGGGCCGGCTGGAAAAACTTACGGCGGGGACCCTACGCGTTGGTACGTGATCCAGACGCACCAACATTCCGAGAGCTTGGCGGAGCGGCACCTGCTATCGCAGAACTTCCGAACATACCTGCCCAAGCGAAGGCGAACCGTTCGCCACGCTCGCATTGTCAGAAACGTCGCCAGTGCGTATTTCGACTGCTATCTGTTCGTCTCGCTGGCTGCTCAGCAGAGTTGGTACCCGATCAACTCAACCGTCGGCGTGCGAAAACTTGTCATGAGCAAAGGAATGCCGGTCCCGGCACCATACGGCGTTATCGAGTCCTTGATAGCCGCAACCGACGAGGACGGAATTTTGCACCCCGATATCTTATTGAGGCCAGGTCAAAGAGTTAGAGTCATAGACGGGCCGTTTTCGGAGCAGCTTGGCGTTCTTGATCATGTCGGAAGTGCTGGAGCGGTAAAAATTCTTCTTGATATAATGAACCGTTCGATTCAAATCACGATCGACCGAGATAAACTTTCGATTATATCCTGAATTCTATCCGTTATTTCTCGTATAATATTTTTTGCTCGGACGATGCCGAAACTATCCGGCGAAGGAAGGATGAGTTGGCCACCCAATTCACCCTCGATGCGGCAGCTTGCAAGGCGACGTCCGAGGCTGCAGCCCGGCATCGAAAACATCGGGGGCTGCGTCTCAACAAAATCAGGGCCAATAGGCTGCCGATACGATGACCGGCGACGATGAGCGAATGACGCTCGACGCGATCAACCAGGGGAACCCCTTGCAACCTTCACGTAAATCCAAACCCGGAAGCTACTGTCCGGCGGATCCTGGAGAGCCTAGGGACGGCCTGCAGCCGCAACAATATCGGCGCTGGGTTCCAAAAGCCAAGGCAAGCATGGTGGTCGAAGCGTTGACGCCCGGGGTGAACGTTCCAGCGCCAGCCAGGGCGGTTGGGGCGAGCCCGTCGATCAACAAAGCAGATGTCGGTGTTTCTCAAACCGACGCAAGCGCCGCCTTGCTGCCCCTCGAAACAGTTCCGGCCCTACCGATCGCCAGCGAACTGTTTCGAGCATTCAATGAGAGCGGCCTGAAGTACGGAATAATTCAGGATCTCGCGTCCCTGCAAAGCGGACTTGCGGGCCGCGACGATCTGGATCTCCTTTTGGACAAGCACGACTACCCGGTCTTCTGTTCGATCGTGAGCAAGCTGCACGGTCGTCGCGGCGTCAGCCTGTCTTGCTACGACAATGTCTGTGCCGGCCGGGAGGACTGGTTCCTGCCTGACTTTCCAAATGGCCGCTATCTCCATCTCGACATGCATATCGGGATCCGTGTCGGCTGGGAATTCCGCAAGCGATATCCGGTATTCGACTATGCGGCGATTACACGATGGGAGTCAATTTGTGTGGATGGGGTGTCTATTCCGGTCGTCTCCCCCGAGGACGAGATTCGAATAGCCATTGCCCGCTTCGCCTTCCGGACCTGGGCATTGCCTTGGCGACAGTGGATCACCGTTGGTGGTGATTGGAGGGACCAGTTTGCGCGCCCGCCACTGCCGTCAGGCCAGCAAGGCCTGGATGTCGCGGAATACACGCTTGGCGGCAGCAGATTGACGAGCTGCAGGTTTCTGCAAAGCGTCGACGGTTTGATGGCAAACCGCAGGGATCTTGCCAGGCTCCGGCGTTCAATCCGTGAAGCCTGCGGTTTTGCAGGAGGTTACGGGATCGCCGATGCCGTTGTTCACCTGGCCCGCAAGACCTCATATCTGGCGTTGAGGGCCCTTCAGCGCCTGATGCCCGGCACATTCCCACCAAAGAGACGGCCTGCGGCTGGTGGCTTTGTAGTGGCGCTCGTCGGTCCTGATGGCATGGGAAAGAGCACTCAAGCTGATCGGCTGACACGGATATTTCGATGGAAATTCGGGTGTGCGCAAGCCTATGTCGGAATCGGAGACGGCAATGGGTGGTGGCTCCGCAAGGCGTTGCAGACTCTGGTTTTTCCCTACAGACGCCGCCTAAAGTCGTTGGCCCAGCACGATGGTGGCAACAGCTCCGTCAGCCGAAATTGGTCGAAGGGAGGACTCGCCGCTACCGCGCTGGCATTCTGGGCAGTTTTGATCGCGTTTGAGCGATACGCTGTCGTGAAACGTGCGCATCGATGGGCTACGCGCGGCCTGATCGTCATTTGTGACAGGTGGCCGCAGGCGCTGTGTACCGGATATCTGGACGGGCCGACCATCCCACCGCACCTCTTCTCCGTCCCAGGCCTGTCAGTTCTCGCTCGCCTCGAGCAAAGGCTCTATCAAAAGATGGCACAATGCCGGCCACACCTCACTTTGCACCTGGTTTCAGATTTTGCCGTCTCCGAGCAGCGAAAGCCGGGAGAAATCAGGAAAGAAGCCTTCGACGCGCGGCTATCGCTGATGGCGGAGTTGCGAGCCAAGGATAAGAACATCCGAACCGTTGACGCAAGCGCTGGCATCGAGGCGGTCGGACGGGAACTGTTCAGGCATATCTGGCTGTCTTTGTGAGAGGCAGGGCGGGCAGCTCATCGGCCAGTATCCAAACAGACCCCGATGCGCGGCCTTCCGCCATCGCGAAACGACAGGTGTTCCCTGCGAGGCGTGGGAAAGCCGCCGAACGCTCGCGCTCGATAGCGGCGCGCCGATAGAGCCTGTTTCATCCCACGATCGGCACGGGGCTCTGACTTGAACGAGTGAATATGGCTCCGTTTCGGGGCGAGCACCTGTCCCATCCGGCCCACAACAGCACGCAATGACGGAGGTTGCCATGTCCGAAACCATACGCAGGACCGGCAGTTGCCTGTGCGGCGGCGTGCAGTTCTCGGTCCGCGGTCCGCCGCTCCGCATTGGTCTTTGCCATTGCAAGGATTGCCGCAAGGCCGGCGGCTCGACCTATTCGGCCTTTGCCATCTGGCCGCGCGAGGCCTTCGAAAAGACGGGCCTCGTCAGCTCCTACGGCACGCGCAGCTTCTGCCAGACCTGCGGCGGCCGCGTCGCCCGGGTCGACGACAATGAGGCTGAGGTGATGATCGGCAGCCTCGACGTCGTGCCGACCGATCTCGTGCCCGAATATGAATTGTGGACCTCAAGACGCGAGACCTGGCTCCATGCCTTGCCCGGCGCCGAACAGTTCAAGCATGACCGGCCAGCGGCGAACAGCGCAGAAGTGCCGGCGCCGCGGTCGCTGTCGGACGTCGATGCGGCCGCGTGAAATTCGATTTTGCGCTCGAATGCGCCGCCCTGGATTTCATGTCCCCTAAGGTATTGGCAAATGAAAATCCTCCATGTGCTCACCCGACTTCTTCGGGGAGGTTCCGAAGAGAACACATTGGCCTGCTGTCTCGCTCAGGCGCGGCACGGCCACGAAGTGCGTTTGGTTCACGGCGAGGAGTACGATCCGAATTTGCGGATGTCAGTTGCCGAAGCCGTTCGGGTTGAGACTCTTGAGCGGCTCATCAACTCGATTTCGCCATCCCGTGACATTTCTGCATTTGGCCAACTCACGCGCCTTATGCGCGACTGGCGGCCTGACATCGTGCACACCCATCAAAGCAAGGCCGGCATCGTCGGCCGCCTCGCTGCAAGGGAAGCCAATATCCCCTGCATCATACATGGCGTGCACATTTTGCCCTTCGTGCATGTGGGCAATGCGCAGAGGCTGATGTACCTGGCTGCCGAACGCTTGGCCGCGAAGTGTACACAGGCTTTCATCGATGTCAGCCAGGCTATGCGTGACATTTGCATCGCCAATCATTTGGGTAGCGCCGATCAGCACCACGTCGTCCACTCCGGCTTCGATCTGAAGCGCTTCGCGAACGCGCAATGGCCACAGCAATCGCATCTGCTCCTGGGGACGGCTGTCGGAGAGCCTAAGCCACCGGTGATCCTGATGCTGGCCGCGCTGGAACCGCGAAAACGCCATATAGAGTTCATTGAAGCATTTGGGCAGGTCGTCGAGCGAGTTCCGAACGTGCGGCTGCTCTTGGCCGGCGAGGGGCCGGCGCGATCCGCTATTGAGTCGGCGATTGCACGATCCCCGTACGCAAACAACGTTCGCATGATCGGCTACCATAGCGAGCCCGAGCGACTGATCAGTCTGGCGGACGTGTGTGTGCTGACCTCGATGCGAGAAGGACTGCCTCGCGTCATGATGCAGTATCTGGCGGGCGGTCGAGCCAGTGTGGTCTCGCATCTGCCGGGAGTGGAAGAGGTTGTAAAGCATGGCGTGAATGGAATTGTGACGCCGGCAGAAGACGTTGGCGCCGCGGCGGCGGCGATCGCCGACCTTCTCCAAAATGAACACTACCGCGCTCGATTGGCTGAGAGCGCGAAACTCACCGACCTGGCATCCTGGGGGTTGGATACAATGTGCGATAGGGTCGAGCTGATCTATCAATCCGCTCTCGAGTCAACCCTTTCAGCAGGAAGGCCACACGACCCGCGAATTCGCGACGGCCTCGCCAAGCAACCTTTAGGACTGCCCGGATTTTGATCCCTTTTCTCCTTCGACGGAGTCCGGATTTTCAAGGCTTACTGCTCGAACCCTACCTTGCTGTCACGCTCCGGCCGACGAATGTCGATTGGTCCTGACCGCAGGCAAGACAACGGAGTACGACGATGCGTTTGCGTGCAGACCAGCACTTTCCTTCCGGGCCTTCGCTAATGGAGGATTGGGTCCGACGGCTTTTTCCGGCCAGCCGCACGCTCGCAATGATTGGCGGTCTGGCCATTGCCTTTGTTCTGCTCACCGCAGATGCATCCCGTGCGGACGGCTATACGTTCGACACCGGTGACGTCCTGCGTGTATCCGTGATTGGCGAGCCATCCTATCCGCTGGAAGTCGTGGTCGATGATCGCGGTTCGATATCGCTTCCCATGTTGGGCGATGTTCAGGCGCGCGGCCTCACCACCGTTGTCCTTTCGAAGGCCATTCAGCGTGCATTTCAGGAGCAGAAGCTCATCCTCGATCCTTTCGTGAAAGTGGAGATCGGTCAGTACCGGCCATTCTTTATTTCCGGAACGGTGGCTCATCCCGGATCGTACCCGTTTCAACCCGGAATAACGGTTCGTCATGCACTGGCTATAGCAGGTGGCTTTCGGGCTACCGCCGTGGGAAACACGGAGCCGGCCTTGCAAATAGCTGATCTGCGCAGCGCGCGGGCAGGTCTGGCGATCGAGGAATATCGCCTAAAGGTTCGGCTCGCCCGGCTCCAGGCGGAAAGCCGCCAGGACAAATCTTTCGTTGCTCCGCCCGATCCGCCTGTCGAGTTTGGCGGACACTTGATTGACGACATCGTAGCGTCCGAACAGGCGCAGTTGGACGCCCGCCTCGCCGCATATCGGGACGACATTTCCTACCTTGATGTCTCGTTGGAGCGGGCCAGGAAGGAAGCGGATATGGTCGCTGCCACTCGAAAGGAACGAGAAAAGACCGCGGACATTCAACTCGAGGAACTGCAGTCTGCCCGGTCATTGCGGGAAAAAGGCCTGGTCACCAATTCGAATGTCATGACGGCCGAACGAGCACATACCAGCTATCGCGCCGAACTTTCGCAGACCGAGCTGCAGCAGGAGCAGGCGCAGCAGGCGATGCTGACCGCTGAAAGCGAGCTTCGAAAAAAGAAGCAGAGTTATGAAATGGACTTGATCTCGCAGACCCAAGACACGCAGGTCGAGTTGGGGAAAATTCAAAGCCAAATAAGGTATGTCGCCGACAAGCTTCTCTTTATATTTACATATGGCGAACAGCGGACCTTCGACGACTTGCAAGGCTCCGTGAAGATCTCGATCTTCAGGCGCGACCGGAAAGTCGCCCACGACATCATCGCCAATGAAAATACGGAAGTTCTGGCTGGCGATGTCATCGAGGTTTCGATCGCGGCCAACAAAGGGTTCTACGCGCCGGACACTTCCGGAACAATGGGGAGCCCAAATGCGGAGGGCCTCCAGCCAAGCATTGTCGGCCAATAGCACGAATATGCCCACTTCCTCGAGTAAAGCTTTGCTTCAGGGCCGCGATCGTTGCTTCGCAACGCTCTTGGGTTCGTTGTGCCTTGAACGGCCTGAGATAGTCCGACCTTGGCACCTCAGAGGTTTGACATGAGCCTTGGGCCAGCACTGACAGTGGTGGGAAATCGCTTCCGCCGGGCGAATTCCCACGCCAAAGCGGAGCAGAGGCGGCTCAATCTCCTCCGTGCAACGGCGCGCCGCAAGACGACGGTGCGTTACGCCCCGCGCCACCGCGCCATCATCCGATCGCGCATTCCAGGTGCAATCCTGCTCCTCCTCGCTCTTGCGCTTGCGGGAGCTGCATTTCTGCAGCGCCACGTTGACCTCGGCCGCAACTGGCTGCCGCGACCGTGGACCGATTTCGTGGTGGACCGGGGATACTTCTCCGATCCACTGGTCTTGCTGGCTGGTCCAGACGCTCTTCCGGTTTGGCTGGCGTTCGCGGCGGTGGGCTTGCTGTTGCTCGCAGCCGCCCGCAAGGCAAGGCGAAGGGGCGGCTTGCCAAGCGCGTCCACGAACGCCGGCGCCAGCCCCTCGGCAAGAGACATCCAGCCGGCGCCTGGTTCGGAACTGGCCTGTGCGTTGCGTTCCTGCAAGGCAGCATTCGCGGGAGTCGCGGTTTTTAGCGGCGTGAGCAACATCCTCATGCTGACCGGAGCGATGTTCATGTTGCAGGTCTACGATCGCGTACTGCCAAGCCGCAGCGTTCCGACTCTGGTAGCCATGGCGATATTGGCCGGCGTTCTGTTTGTCGGGCAGGCGGTCATCGATCTCGTGCGCAGCCGCATCATGACCAGGATCGGTGGAGAACTGGACGAAACGGTCGGGGGGCGCGTATTCACAGCCGTGTCGAGGCTGCCCTTGTACATCGGCCACCAGGGCGATGGGCTGCAGCCGCAACGCGATCTCGACAACATCCGCGTGTTTCTGTCGAGCCCGGGGCCAAGCACACTCTTCGACTTTCCGTGGATGCCCTTTTATCTGGCAATCATATGGAGCCTTCATCCGACCCTCGGAATTGCGGCGATTTGCGGTGCAATCGTGTTGGTGGCGCTGACGGCGGCGACCGAGGTCTTCACGCGCAAACCAATGGGCGCCGCGGTTTCGACGGGCGTGAAGCGCAACGGCTTAGCCGAAGCCAGTCGCCGCAACGCGGAGGTTCTCGCGGCAATGGGAATGGGCAGCCGCCTACACGACCATTGGCGGGAGGCGAGCCGCGAATATCTCACGCAACAGCAGCATGTCAGCGATATCGTAGGCGGCTTCGGCAGCTTCGCCCGCGCCTTGCGGCTGATGCTCCAGTCGGCAATGCTTGGTATAGGGGCCTGGCTGGTGATCCAGGGCGAGGCGACGTCCGGGATCATCATCGCCGGCTCCATCCTCGCGGGCCGTGCGCTTGCGCCTGTCGATCTTGCCATCGCCCATTGGCGCAGCTTCGTGGCCGCACGCCAGAGCTGGAGCAGGCTGAGCCAGTTGCTCGCCCGATTGCCGCAAGACGCTCAGCCGATGGCACTTCCGGTGCCCGGTTCGAACTTGACGATAGAGAACATCACGATCGGTGCACCAGGCGTGCAACGGATCATCGTGCGAGGCGTGGACTTCAGCCTGGACGCCGGCTCGGTGCTTGGCATCATCGGACCAAGTGGCTCCGGCAAATCCAGCCTGGCTCGTGGGCTGGTAGGCGCATGGCGACCGCTGGCGGGGCGTATCAAGCTTGATGGTGCCGCGCTCGATCAGTGGTCGTCGGAGCGTCTTGGCCGCCACATAGGTTACCTTCCGCAGGACGTCGAACTGTTCGCGGGAACGGTTGCCGCCAACATCGCCCGCTTCGATCCTGGATCGGACCCGCGGGCCATTGTCGCCGCCGCCCGCGCGGCGGGCGTCCATGAGCTAATCATCGGTTTTCCGAATGGCTACGAGACGCAGATCGGAGAGGGCGGGACCGCGCTGTCAGCCGGACAGCGCCAGCGCGTTGCCTTGGCACGGGCACTCTATGGAAATCCGTTCATGGTCGTCCTCGACGAGCCCAACTCCAATCTCGACATGGAAGGCGAAAGGGCGCTCGCCGAGGCGATCCTCGCAATCAAGGCGCGCCGCGGCATCGTGGCGATCGTCGCGCACCGTCCGAACATTCTCACCACTGTGGATTTCGTGCTGATGATGAAGGAAGGGCGGATGCACATGTTTGGAACGAAGCAGTCCGTTCTGTCCAAGCTCTTTCCGATGTCACAGGCCAATACAGCGGACCTGCAGCCGGTTTCAACCTCGCCTCGACTGCCGAATTGACGACTTGCGGCACATGGGAAACAGGCAATCATGGCTCCTGTCTTGAACCGATCGCTTTCAAACCGGCGATCCATTCGCCGCAATCTGCTCGGTGGGATGACTGTCGTCGCACTGCTCCTCGGCGGAATGGGAGTCTGGGCCGGGACAGCGGACATTTCGGGAGCCATCATTTCGCATGGCTGGGTGGTCGTCGAGAACAGCGAAAAGAAGGTGCAACACCCGACGGGTGGCGTGGTCGGTAAGATTCTCGTGCGCGATGGCGACCGTGTCCGGGCCGGGGATATCTTGGTCCAGCTTAGCGACACTATCCCGCGTGCCAGCCTGGCTTACGTGACAAAGAATCTGGATGAGCTCTACGCGCGAAAGTCCCGGCTCGAGGCGGAGCGTGACGGCAGCGGGCGGATGACACTTGCTCCGATGCTTGCCACGCGAATGAACAACCCGGAGATTGCCAGCACCGTGGCTAGCGAACAACGACTTTTCGAACTTCGTCGAACCGAGGTTTTTGGCAACAAGGCGCGCTTGCGCGAACGCATCGAGCAGTTCGGAAAGCAGATCGAAGGTTACTCGGCTCAGGAATCGGCAAAGAGCAAGGAGATCGAGTTGATCAACGATGAACTCGTCGATATCCGCAGCCTTGTCGACAAGAAGCTCACACTCAAGTCGAAGCTGACGGAATATGAACGCGAGGCAACACGCATCGAGGGTGAAAGGTCTCAGCTTGTGTCAAGCATGGCGCAGGCACAAGGCGCCATCGCCGAAGTTGAGCTCCAGATCCTTCAGCTGGACAAGGAGTTCTCCAGCGAGACTGGCAGCGAACTGCGCGATGTCGACGCCAAGATCGCCGAATTCGAGGAACGAAAAGTCACCGCCGAGGACCAGCTGTCACGCATCGATATTCGCGCTCCCTCCAGCGGCACGGTCCATCAATCTTCAATCCATACCGTGGGCGGCGTGATCAGTGCGGGCGAGCCGATAATGCTGATCGTTCCCGACACCGACACTCTCACGGTCGAGGTGAAGGCCGCTCCGCAGGACATCGATCAGATCTTGGTCGGCCAACGCGCACTTCTTCGCTTCACCGCCTTCAACGTCCGCACTACGCCCGAAACGGAAGGCGTGGTGTCCATGATTGCGGCCGACGTAACGCGCGATCAGCACACCAATGAAGTCTACTACGTAGTCCGCATCACCCCGGACCCGAAGGATTTGACGAAACTTGGCCCTGCCTCGCTCATTCCCGGCATGCCGGTGGAAGCGTTCATACGGACTGGTGACCGCAAGATGCTCTCCTACCTGATGAAGCCTTTGACGGACCAGATGATGCGTGCGTTCAGAGACCAATAGCCGCGCGGCGACGCTTGTCGCGCGGATCGGCGCGACCCCGGCTAACCTTTTAGCGACGGAGACTTGTCATGGCAGCAACAGAGCTGAAACCTCCGATTTTTCTGATCGGCAACTATCGGTCGGGGACCACAATTGCACAAAAATTGATCGGGCTGCATCCCGACATCGTTACCTGGTACGAGCCAAAAACATTGTGGCTATATGCCGATCCGGCGCGGCGTCATGACGAATTTGGCGAAACCGATGCAACCGAAAGGGTCGCACGTTACATTCGCGGCAGGTTCCTCGAATATCAGTCGCGGCACGGCGGCCGACAGATCATGGAAAATACCCCTGCCAATGTCTTGCGCGTGCCGTTTGTCCACGAGATTTTTCCGGAGGCTATATTTCTCTATATTACGAGAAATCCATTTTCGTACATAAGCTCGATGGAGCTTAAGTGGCAGAGAGCAAAGTCTCTCAAAGGTTTAATACGCCTTTTGAAGATCACTCCGGTAACGCAAATTCACTATTACGCAAAAGATATTATAAAACAGGTGGTCACGAAAAGGGTATTGGGAAGGAAATACACATCGATCTATGGACCGCGTTACAACGGGATAGAGCGAGATTTGAAGGAGAATGAGAAATTGACGGTTATCGCGCGCCAGTGGGCGCGCGGCAATCGAAAGGCCCGAGAAGATCTCGCCAAGCTGGGCGACGGCCGCGTGCTGTCTTTTCGCTACGAGGATTTGATACAGGATCCCGAGTTGGTTTTGCGCCGCATCTTTGAACATTGCGGGCTGAACTGCACCGACGATATCGTCCGAACGGCCAAGGAGATGATCGATCCCGGCCGCCAGCAGAAGTGGCTCCGTCTCGAAAGGAAGGATCTAACGGCGATCATACCGGAGGTCCGGGACGAGATGGAGTTCTATCGCTACGAGATCCCCTCGCTCCTTCGATAGGTAAGGCGCGCTGGGCGCGGGCGGACGGCACCGCAGCGGAGGACCCTTCATGACCCATGCGATCATAACTTCGTGCAGGCGCGGGCGCGTGGCTGCGCATCATCCAACGTAATCGTGTCACTCGGCGGATCCGGCAAGGACGCAGTGGCCGCCTGTTTGGGTCGGCCGAGGCGATTGGAGAGAGGCGTGAGCAACAACCAGCGCGGGCTAGCAAAACAAAGTGTCGTGGGCATGTTCTGGACGTCCCTGTCCATGGGTGCCCTTGCGGTTGCGGAGCTTGTCGCGCTTCTCATCCTGGCTCGGCTGCTCTCGCCCAATGAGTTCGGCCTCTACTCCGCAGCGCTGATCGTCATCAAGTTTTCGGCGATCTTCCAGGGACTTGGCATTACCCCCGCGATCGTCCAGCGACCGGTGCTGGACGAGCGACATCTTCGGGTCGGCTTCACTTTGTCATGCCTCCTCGGCCTCGCTGTGTCCGCGTTGGTCTGGGCGATGGCACCGGCAATTGCCGGGCTGCTTCGCCTCGCCGATCTGGCTCCGGTCGTTCGTGCCATCTGCTTCGTGTTCCTTTTCCAAGGCGCTTCCATGGTGGCATTGGCCGCGGCCCAGCGCGCGCTGCGGTTCCGCTGGCTGGCGTTGGTCGACGCCAGCGCCTTTGCCTTGGGTTACGTCGTTGCCGGTCCGATTCTGGCATGGCTCGGCTTGGGCATCTGGGCGCTTGTCGGCGCGCTCCTGATCCAGCAATTCATCCGCATGGTCGTGCTGCTCGCCGGCCAGCCGCATCCGATGCGGCCTTTGCTGGAGCGGCGCGCCATCGTCGAACTGCTCTATTTCGGAAGCGGTTTTACCATCGCCCGGGTCTTCAATTACCTCGCCACCCAGGCGGACAGGCTTGTCGTGGGCCGCTGGCTCGGCGCTGATGCGCTTGGCCTGTACGGCCTGTCGTCACAGTTGATGACGACGCCCGCGGTCATCGTCGGTCAGGTTCTTGATCGGGTGCTGTTCCCAACCATGGCGCTGGTCCAGGAGCAGCCCGCGCGGCTTGCTCGTGCCTATCGCAGCGCAGTCGCGGGGTGCGCCCTGCTTGTCCTGCCGGCCAGTGTGGTCGTGGCCATCGTCGCGCCGGAGTTGGTTGCCGTCATTCTCGGGCGGGGATGGGTAGCGGTCGTCGCCCCGCTCCAGATCCTGGCGTTCAGCATGCTGTTCCGCACGAGCTACAAGCTGAGCGATTCCGTCTCGCGCGCAACAGGGACTGTCTACGCGCGCGCCTGGCGCCAGGCGGTTTTCACCATCGGCGTCTTCGCCGGCTCCCTCATAGGGCAACTCTGGGGCATAGAAGGCGTGGCGTTCGGCGTCGGCGCGGCTTTCGGGATCAACTTCTTCCTGATGGCACAGTTGAGCCTTCGCGTGACCGGCATGACCTGGGGAGACTTCCTTATGGCCCACGTACCCGGTCTGGCACTCGCGGGCGTGGTCGGAACCGGCGTATGGGGGCTCGTGGAATGGCTACGCGAGTTCCGTCTATCTCCCCTTCCCCTGCTTATCGATACGGCATTGCTGGCATCTGCCGGGGGCTTGCTGCTGTGCTGGATCCTGCCGTCGCTGTTCCTTGGGCGGGACGGGCTATCACTGCTGCGCTTGCTCGCGGCCGTTGCGCCCGCCTGGCCAAGGATGAGGAAGGTAACTGACTGATCCCGTAGAATTCAACGCTTGACCGCACGGCCATGGATTTCGGGCGACGGCTTTCATGTCCAACGTTACCCATCGCCATGCTCGATCTGGGGTCGCAACAGCCCTCGGGTCGGGCACGTCGAGATTCCGATTTAATCGAGAAATGTGCAGAGGAGATTCGACGTGGTAAAACTCGCTGGGCTTCCCTGGAATGACGCGAAGCTCTTGATGACGGAATCCGACACTGACTCCGGCATCAATGGCGACTGGCTGACCGACGACAATTGGACCCAGCCGAGCGGAAGAGCGATCGGCAACGAAACGGCTCGGGTGCTCTCCGATATCGGCGACGGGCTGGCTGCCGAAACCGGCAATGGTAGTCACACTACCAGCTTGGATCCGGCCGCGAACAAGCTGGATCTTAGCACCGCAGATGGGGTCACGCCGACTTTGGGGGGCGATGGCGGATTGAAACTGACCGGCCTCACCGAGACGGCAGCCGGACTTGGCATTCATCCCGACAGCAGCTTTCTCGACTTGTGGCACGATGCGGAAATGGGCCCTGCCGACAGCCATGTCACCTACATCGCCACCACCCCTGAGGCAGTTGCCGACATCGGCACGGTCTCGACACGCGCAGCGGTCACAACCAGCAGCAGCTTCCTCGCCGCCAGCTCCAGTGCGATCGACCCAATCTTCGAGACAAGGGTGGCGACCGCGGGCGACGATGTCGAGGAGAAGGGCTCCGGTACGATATCGGGCAATGTCGACGATCTGGAACTGGGCTATGACGGCAGCACCCGCCAGACGGTCGGCCTCCGCTTCACCAGCATCGATCTGCCGAAGGGCGCGATCATCACCAGCGCCTATATCCAGTTCCAGGCCAATGAGGTGAAGTCCGGCGCGGCGTCGCTGCTCATTCAAGGCGATAATGTTGACGACGCCAGCCCTTTTACGGCCGTCAGCTTCAACGTGTCCGCGCTTCCGAGGACGACAGCCTCCACGGCATGGACGCCGGACCCGTGGACCATTGTGGGCGAGCATGGCGCTGCCGAGCGCACGCCTGACCTTTCGGCGATCGTGCAGGAGATCGTCAACCGCTCGGGCTGGGCCGCGCTCAACGACATGGCATTTTTGGTCAGCGGCACTGGCACGCGCACGGCCGATTCCTACGAATACAATCCGGCCACCGCGCCACTGCTGCACATCGAATATCTGCTGCCAGGATCCGGCAATCCAGTAGCTTTCAACACCCCGCCGGATGCCAACACTGCCGCCAACAAGATCGCCGAGCTTGCCGCGGCAGGCGCACCCACCGGGATCACAGCATCGGCCACCGATCCCGATGCCGGCTCGACGGTCACCTACAGCATCAATGACTCGCGCTTCGCCATCAATTCCAGCAGCGGCGTCATCACGCGCTCGGCCACCGGCACGCTCGACTTCGAGACCCAGTCGTCGATCAATCTGACAGTGACGGCAACCTCGTCCGACGGAAGCACCGCCAACCAGGCCTTCAGCCTCGCCGTGCTCAACAGCCCTGAGCCGGTCGCTTTCAACACCCTGGCCGACGCTAACGCTGCCGCCAACCAGATCGCCCAGACCGCCGCCGCCGGCACGGCGGTCGGGATCACCGCCTCGGCCAGGGATCCCGATGCCGGATCGACGATCACCTACAGCATCGACGACTCGCGCTTTGCCATCAACGCCAGCACCGGCGTCATCACACGCTCGAGTACCGGCACGCTCAACGCCCAGTCCGAGCCGTCGGTCGCCCTCACCGTCACGGCGACCTCGTCCGATGGCAGCATCGATACCCATGCCTTCAACGTCAACGTCACGGCCCACCAGCTGCCGACGTCGGTGACCTTGTCACACACAATCCTGACTTCGCAGTGGTCGCCGCCGAGTCCCGACCCGACTGATATCGTCTATATCTCTCACCTCGGCACGTTGCTGGTTGCCGACAGCGAAGTCGAGGAGATACCTGCGCTTTTTACTGGCAAGAATCTCTACCAGATGAATTTGAACGGCACCCTTGCGGGCACGCTCACGACCGTCAAGTTCTCCGATGAGCCGGCCGGGGTGGCTTATAATCCTGCTAACCACCATCTCTTCTTCGCGGACGACACTGCCCCGAAGAGCGTGTACGAGCTCAACCCCGGTATAGACGGGCTTTACAACACGTCCGACGATAAGGTGACCTCTTTCAAGACATCCGCGTTCGGCAGTTCGGATCCGGAGAGCGTCGCCTATGACCCGAACCATAAAGTCTTGTATGTCGCGGATGGCTCAACCCAGACGATTTACGCCGTCTCACCGGGTCCCAACGGCAAATTCGACGGCGTCGCGAGTACGGGCGGCGACGACATCGTGACGAGTTTTTCTGCGCAAGCGCTGGGGAACCCTGGCGACGAAAGTATTGCGTATGACCAAGTCAACGACCTCCTTTATATCATTACGTCGACAAAGTCGGTAGCAATGGTGACGCGTACCGGGCAGTTATTGGGCACGCTCGATATCTCCGCAGCCCACGCGCACAAACCATCGGGAATAGCGCTGGCGCCGAGCAGCGACGATCCGAGCCACCATATGAGCCTGTACATCGTGGATCGGGGCCTGGATAATGACCCATATCCAACCGAAAATGACGGCAAGATCTATGAATTCCAATTGAATGGTTGGCTGCTCGCCTGATCCGGCAGGACGCGTTGCTTCAAGGTCCTGTCGTGATCCATTTCACTGCAGCCTGCCCGGATGCCCAGCAAGCACATCGCCTCCACACACGCCTCTGACAGCCGGAGTCCTCGATCGCCGCGGATCGGACCTGGCCGTGGCGTCGATATCAGGGCCTAGCGAGGCCCAAGTGCGGAAAACGGCGGCAAAGGAGTTCTGCGATGTCCAAACCACATCGGCTTCCAGATAGCGGCAATGCAATCGGACTGCTCGCGACGGAGCTCGGTTCGACGCCCCTCCTCAAAGGCCTTCAACCGCTCGATGACGGCTCGGTTGCGGAGCACGTGCATGGCGATGACGGCGTGTCGCAGGCTTCCGGGGCATCCGATGGCGTCAGCCTCGCCGTCGAAACCGGCAAACACAGTGACAGCCAAAGCGCCGTCCCGATCACGGCAACCGGTGGCGAGTTGATCGGGCTGGCGGACGCGGCAGCCGGGCTTGGCATCCATCCGGATAGCACCTTTCTCGACAGCGTGGCGACGAAAGACACCGGCCTCAGGCAGTTTGCGGGAACGGGCCATGCCGGCAGCGGCGTCACCTTCACCGCCCCTACCCCCATCGCTGACGCCGGCACGGTCTCGACCGGCGCTAGTGTCACCACCAGCAGCAGCTTTCTCGCCGCCAGCTCTAGTGCGATCGACCCGATCTTCGAGACAAGGGTGGCGACCGCCGGCGACGATGTCGAGGAGAAGGGCTCCGGTACGATCTCGAGCAACATCAGCGATCTGGAACTGGGCTATGACGGCAGCACCCGCCAGACGGTCGGCCTCCGCTTCACCAGCATCGACCTCCCGAAGGGCGCGATCATCACCAACGCCTATATCCAGTTCCAGGCCAATGAGGTGAAGACCGGCGCGGCGTCGCTGCTCATTCAAGGCGATAATGTTGACGACGCCAGCCCTTTTACGGCCGTCAGCTTCAACGTGTCCGCGCTTCCGAGGACGACAGCCTCCACGGCCTGGACGCCGGACCCGTGGACCATTGTGGGCGAGCATGACATGGCCGAGCGCACGCCTGACCTTTCGACGATCGTGCAGGAGATCGTCAACCGCTCGGGCTGGGCCGCGCTCAACGACATGGCATTTTTGGTCAGCGGCACTGGCACGCGCACGGCCGATTCCTACGAATACAATCCGGCCAGCGCGCCACTGCTGCACATCGAATATCTGCTGCCAGGATCCGGCAATCCGGTAGCCTTCAACGCACCGCCCGACGCCGATCCCACCACCAACCAGATCGCCGAACTCGCCGCGGCGGGGGCAGCCACCGGGATCACAGCATCGGCCACCGATCCCGACGCGGGCTCGACCGTCACCTACAGCATCAATGACACGCGCTTCGCCATCAATTCCAGCAGCGGCGTCATCACGCGCTCAGCCACCGGCACGCTCGACTTCGAGACCCAGTCGTCGATCAATCTGACAGTGACGGCAACCTCCTCCGACGGCAGCACCGCCAACCAGGCCTTCAGCCTCGCCGTGCTCAACAGCCCGGAGCCGGTCGCTTTCAACACCCCGGCCGACGCTAACGCCGCCGCCAACCAGATCGCCCAGAGCGCCGCCGCCGGCACGGCGGTCGGGATCACCGCCTCGGCGACGGATCCCGATGCCGGCTCGACGATCACCTACAGCATCGACGACTCGCGCTTTGCCATCAACGCCAGCACCGGCGTCATCACGCGCTCCGGCACGGGCACGCTTAACGCGTCCTCGGAGCCTTCAGTCAACTTCAACGTGACGGCAACCTCGTCCGACGGCAGCATCGATACCCACGCCTTTACAATCGGCGTCACGGCCAGCCAGTTGCCGGTTGCCTTCAACGCACCGCCCGACGCTGATCCCACCACCAACCAGATCGCCGAACTCGCCGCGGCGGGGGCAGCCACCGGGATCACAGCATCGGCCACCGATCCCGACGCGGGCTCGACCGTCACCTACAGCATCAATGACACGCGCTTCGCCATCG
>NZ_SRUN01000021.1:35710-50991 GCF_004791595.1 Mesorhizobium sp. M8A.F.Ca.ET.202.01.1.1
TCCCACCACCAACCAGATCGCCGAACTCGCCGCGGCGGGGGCAGCCACCGGGATCACAGCATCGGCCACCGATCCCGACGCGGGCTCGACCGTCACCTACAGCATCAATGACACGCGCTTCGCCATCGACGCCAGCAGCGGCGTCATCACGCGCTCGGCCACCGGCACGCTCGACTTCGAGACCCAGTCGTCGATCAATCTGACGGTGACGGCAACCTCGTCCGACGGCAGCACCGCCAACCAGGCCTTCACCCTCGCCGTCCTCAACAGCCCTGAGCCGGTGGCGTTCAACAACCCGCCGGATGCCAACACCGCCGCCAACCAGGTTGCCCAGAACGCCGCCGCCGGCACGGCGATCGGCATTACAGCATTGGCGACGGATCCCGATGCCGGCTCGACGATCACCTACAGCATCGACGACCCGCGATTTGCCATCAACGCCAGCACCGGCATCATCACACGCTCGGGCGCCGGCACGCTTAACGCGGCCTCGGAGCCTTCAGTCAACTTCAACGTGACCGCAACCTCGTCCGACGGCAGCACCGATACCCATGCCTTCAGCGTTGCTGTCTCCGAGACGGGCAACACCACGCCTGTAATCATCGAGACAAGGGTGACGACCGCCGGGGACGATGTCGAAGAGAAGGGCTCCGGGGCGATTTCGACCAACGTCACCGACCTGGAGCTCGGCTATGACGGCTCCACCCGCCAGACGGTCGGCATGCGCTTCACCGGCATCAACATCCCGCAGGGCGCCATCGTCACCAACGCCTACATCCAGTTCCAGGCCAACGAGGTGAAGACCGGCGCGACTTCGCTGCTCATCCAGGGCGATAAGGTCGACGACGCCAGTCCTTTCACCACCGCCAACTTCAACGTGTCCTCGCTTCCCAGGACGGCCGCATCCACGGCCTGGACGCCGGACCCGTGGACCATTGTGGGCGAGCATGGCGCTGCCGAGCGCACGCCTGACCTCTCGGCGATCGTGCAGGAGATCGTCAACCGCTCGGGCTGGGCCGCGCTCAACGACATGGCATTTTTGGTCAGCGGCACTGGCACGCGCACGGCCGATTCCTACGAATACAATCCGGCCAGCGCACCGCTGCTGCACATCGAGTATACCCTGCCCGGTCCGGCCGGCAGTCCGGTGGCTTTCAACACGCCGCCCGACGCCAACACCACCGCCAACCAGATCGCCGAGCTTGCGGCGGCTGGCACGGCCGTCGGCATCACAGCCTCGGCCACCGATCCCGACGCCGGCTCGACCGTCGCCTACAGCATCAATGACACGCGCTTCGCCATCAACGCCAGCAGCGGCGTCATCACCCGCTCGGCCACCGGCTCGCTCGACTTCGAGACCCAGACATCGATCAACCTGACGGTGACGGCAACCTCCACCGACGGCAGCACCGCCAACCAGGCCTTCACCCTCGCCGTCCTCAACAGCCCGGAGCCGGTCGCCTTCAACAACCCGCCGGATGCCAACACTGCCGCCAACCAGATTGCTCAGACCGCCGCCGCCGGCACGGCCATCGGCATCACGGCCTCGGCCAGGGATCCCGATGCCGGCTCGACGGTCACCTACAGCGTCAACGACTCGCGCTTCGCCATCAATTCCAGCACAGGCGTTGTCACGCGCTCAGGCACCGGCACGCTCAATGCGGCAACCGAGCCGTCGGTCAACCTCCACGTCACCGCGACCTCGTCCGATGGGAGCGCCGCGGGCCAAGACTATGCCGTCAGCGTGACCACAGCGCCGATTTTCGAGAAAAGGATCGCAACCAGCACCGACGACGTCGAGCAAGGTCCCAGCGGCGGGATGGACCTCACCAGCACCGATCTCGACATGGTGGTTGACGGCACCAAAGTCCAGACGGTCGGAATGCGCTTCACCGGCGTCGACATTCCCTACGACGCCGTCATCACCAGTGCCTACATCCAGTTCCAGGCCCAGAATACGAGCACCGGCGCCGTCTCGCTCCTGATCCGGGGCGAAAGCGACGAAGCCGTCCCCTTCGAGAGTGAGAAAAGCGATGTCACCTCGCGCCTGATGACGACTACTTCGGTGACGTGGACGCCACCCGACTGGACCGTGAACAATGAAGCCGCCCTTGCCGAACGCACCCCGAACCTCTCGGCAATCGTGCAGGAGATCATCAACCAGCCGGGCTATTTGCAACTCAATGACATGGCATTCGTCGTCAGCGGCAGCAGCGGCGCGCGCAGGGCCAATTCCTTCGATGGCAGCGCCACCGGCGCACCGCTCCTGCACGTCGAGTACTATGTGCCGACGACCGGCCCGGTCGCCTTCAAGCATCCACAGGACGCCGACCCTGCGGCCAACCAGATCCCCGACCTTGCCCCCGCGGGCACTTTGGTCCACATCACAGCCTCGGCCAAGGATCCGGACGTCACCGATACGGTCACCTACAGCCTCAACGACCCGCGCTTCGCCATCAATTCCAGCACCGGCGTCATCACGCGCTCTGGCACGGGAACGCTCAATGCCCAGACCGAGCAGTCGATCAACCTCCACGTCACCGCAACCTCGTCCGACGGGAGCACCGCCGCGCAGGACTATACGGTCAGCGTCGTCCCGACGACGCCGCCGCAGGTCTTGTACCGGTACGCGGTCTTTGGTGACTACGGCGACACCGATCTCTCCGGCGAGAAGGCGGTGTCGGCGATGGTCCATGCCTGGAATCCCGATTTCATCCTCACAATCGGCGACAACGTGTATGCTCCGCAGACCTTGGATGCCGCCGTCGGCCAGCAGTATCATGACTACATAGGCAACTATCAGGGCTCATACGGCAGCGGCAGCGCCATCAACCGCTTCTTCCCCACGCTAGGCAATCACGAATACGAAGAAGGCAACGTTACCAACTACCTGAATTACTTCACGCTGCCCGACAATGAGAGGTACTATGACTACCAGATCGGGCCGGTGCATTTCTTCGCTCTCAGCAGCAACAAGCAGGAGCCGGATGGCCGCAGTTCCACATCTGTGCAGGGCCATTGGATGCAAGACCTTCTCGCGAATTCCGACGCGAGTTTCGACGTCGCCTACTTCCATCACACGCCATTCAACCCGAGCGGCTCCACTGCCACCATGCGGTGGCCCTTCGAGCAGTGGGGTGTAAACGCGGTCTTTGCCGGCCATCAGCACAACTACTACCGGGAGAACCGGGACGACAACGGCGACGGCGTCTTTCTTCCGTACACGACCACCGGCCTTGGCGGAGCTGGCAAGACCGTTCCCAATGTCGGCGCCAATCTGGTGACGATCACGGACGCGGGCATGCTGATCGAGTTCTACAAGGTGAGCAGCTTCAACGGGACGACTGCAACCAGCATGCTCACGGATTCCTACTTTGTCCCGACGCCTGTAGGGCGCACGCCGACAATCGTCAACGGCGGCTACGTCCTGAACGGCACGACCGGCGCGGACTATCTATGGGGTCTGGGCGGGAATGACACGCTGATCGGGGGACGCGGAAACGACACATTGGTTGCCGGCAACCAGCACAATCTGTTCGTGTTCGCCCACGGCGACGGTCAGGACACCGTCATGAATTTCCTGCCCGGCGCCGGCACCGGCGACGTCCTCGATCTCAGAGCCTTTGGCATCTACAACACCAGCCAGTTCCTGCAGGCGGCGACAAACCAGGGCTCGAATGTCGTGGCGTCGCTGGGCGGCGGGGATCAGATCACGCTGACCGGCGTTCAAGTGGCCCAGTTCCACGACGACAACTTCCTGAGCAGTCTGCTGCTTGCGTAGGGCCGCCTTCCTGCATGCTCAAAGGTCCGCGTCGCGCGGTTCCGAAGATCAGTGCGGCGATCCATTTTGCGCTGATTTGCAGTTCGGATGATGGTCGCCCCGGCAAAGAAAAGCCCGGAGCGCTCGCGGCACTTTTGCGTGCCACGAGCGGTCCGGGCTTTCAAATGACAGGCTGGAGCCCTATGTCCTCAAAACGCTGTTTTCAGCGACCATGATGGTCGAAGGGCTTACCCCTGGCCGGGAGGGCCGACGTGAATATGGTTCTTGTCCCCCCAGCCATTGCCCGGTTTTGATCCACCCGATTTGGCAATCGCCCTGGAGTTCAAGCTTGTGCCAAGCAAGAGCGTCACAGCCGGCGGAGTAACCGCCGCAAAACGCCCCGCCTTCTTGAGAAAGTCGCGGCGCGCTTGAGCCTCCGAGACCAGGGTCTCCTGGGTCCGTTCCGAGCGTTTTGTGCCTTCCGGTGCCATGTCAAACCTCCCACAAACTTTCTCAAATTCACGGATTCATCTTATGCCTTCTGATCCAGTACACTAGTTCTCCAAAAGGCTTAGATTTTCGTGCGAGGGTCGAAGAGCGTACGAGCGATGCGCCGCAAGAGGTACGGCGGTCCACGTCGCGCCAAACCGTAGGCGCGTGAAAACCGCCATATGCCCCACGTCAAATTACCGACCAGTCGCAGAGGGGCGCCAATGACGGGGTGGGTCGCCGTGAAGACGCGCCTCCAGTGCTGGAAACGGACGATCGGGCGTTTTGCACATTTTTCCGGGATTCGGGTTCCAAAGAAATGGTGCATGGCCAGGAGCTGGGTTTCGAGCGCATTGCGGGCGCTCCGGTCCGACATAGAACCCTGCAGTGACATCCAGTCCACGTCCTCGTTTTCCGCCAATCGAGCCAAGTCATGGAGGTGCCTGAGATCTATCCTTCCGCGCCAATAATCTCCCTCCTTGAGAAGGTCGTGTACCATCCAGTGCATGGCGCGAGACTGAACGGGAGGAATTTTCACCCGAAGGCCGTCTCGCTGGATGAGCTTGGGGGAGTGATAGCAGTCCGCTCGGGTAGACCGGAGCTCCAGCATTCCGGCGTCCTGCTGGCGGGCCATGCCTCGACCCCCCGCTACATCGACGTAGCCAAGCTCTTCAAGACAGTCTCTGGCGACCTTCTCTTGGCGTGGATTCACGGCTAGATCGAGGTCACTCGTCATCCTGCTGGGGACCAGGCCGGCCGGCGAAAGGAACAGGGGAACGGCCCCCTTGAGCAGGAGCGGAGAGATATCGCTGCGGTTGAGGGCGGCAACGGCTTCACCCAGTTGGGTACGCAACCGCAGATTTCGTTCCCGATTGCAGTCGTGAACGAACCGAAGGTACTCGCGCACGTCCTCTGGCAGCTGGTGGATTTGTCCGGCGCGCGCCAGGGACGAGAACAAATCGGGTGTAAGCAGAGTGCGATTTGCCAGAGCAATCACGGCCTGCCAGTCAGCCCTGTCCGTCGGAGTGCCGCGAAGTCCGGCGACCAACGCCTCAAGTGCGTTGCCCCTGTTGCCCCTGCTTATCATCGACACGCTTCCGAGATAAGGCGTACCGCATCATCAAGCCCCGAATAGGTCAGGCAATAGGTTTCCGTCGATCCGATGAGTTGGGTCAGCGCTTCGAACGCGGTGACACCCAGCTCTCCGCCGGGCGCAAGCGCGCCATTGAGAAGGCCGCGCAATGCGTGAGCTGGATCGATCGGCTCCAGGCTGGCTTTCGAGTCACGGCCTCGACGGAGCAGGACCACACAGCCAATGTGCAGGGGAGCGGGAGGCAAGGGCACGAACGCCTTGGGCACGGCAAATCGTACACGCTTGCGGTCAGGGCGGCGACAGATCGGAACGGCATCAAGGCCGGGGCAGTATTTGGCCAGCAACGGCCATGCTCCCGCCTTGACCGCCGGGGCAAACGGAAGGCCAACGCCATGCCCCCTAGAGTCCAGCAGCGTCACATCATCGGCGACAAAGCCAAATCCTGCATGGACCAGTGCCAAGGTCAGCGTCGTCTTGCCCGCGCCCGGATTGCCACAAAGAAGGACGATGCGTTCATTTCTGAGAAGCGCAGCCGCGTGGAGGGCAAGTTCATAGGCGCCGTAATCCAGAACCTCGGTCAGCAATTGCCCCTTCAGCATGACGGGTAATTCGTCGAGGGAGCAGGACAAAATCCACTTGCCATCCCGCAGCAGATGGACTCTCCCTCCCTGCCCAACCACCTCGAGCAGTACGTCGGCAGTATCTCCTTTGACCTCAAGGTGGCGAAATACGGAAATCGCGGGAAAGGCGCAGGCTGCCGGATAGACGATGCGTATGTTGAGGCCCGCGACTGCGACCACCTGGCTCACAGGCTTTTCAGCTGACGAAGTAGACAACGGCGCGCAGGGCCGTATCAGGTTCAGCCGCTGCCAATCCTCGAGTGCAGCCTCGACATGCCTGTCTGCCTCAAGTCTATCAACGCCACTGCGCGCCATCTCGACCGAAATGGCGTGCGGTGGCATGCCTTCTTCCAGAGAGCGCCAGATGTCGGCAGCAGTATCGTTGACGGCGAAAATGGCGTTCTGGGAAGGGCTGAACAGGATATTTTGTCCCCTGACACGTACCAACCGCCCTAGGATCACAAACGTCGCAGAATTCCAATCGGCCGGGCCTGATGCCACCACAGTTCTGTCAATCGCGTCGTGCTGATTCATCGCCGTGACGGTCCAAGCTGTTGTTGCCAGCGGTGCATTCAATGGGCGAGCGCCAAATGCCTTCGCAGTTGGAGTAATCGTTGCCGAGCGCTGCGACTTCTCACAGCACTTCGTCAGAGAACCGGACCACGTCCTGATGCGCCGCGACCCATTGGGAACGGACCTTGTTCCAATAGCCGCGGGCGTCGGCGCCCGTCAGCAATCTGAAACCAGACGGTGGCAGTGGCAATGCGGAAGGGATCGGCTCGTCGGGCAGCCACAGCAGCACATTGTCGCGGCTTTCAATCGTCAGCCGCCATGTTCTTTCCAGGCGATGGAATCCACGCATGTTGGCCGCGGCCAATGCGAAAACCGATTCCGTGATCCTCAACCTGGGCGACTGATCGACAGCCTTGATCGGCGCCTGATGTGTGATTTCGCCCTTGGACAGAAAGGCATGCATGCGAATGAGGGATTTGTCGACCCGCACCGTTTGCCCCGTTCCGTCCCGTTCGTTTGACGCAGGGTCCAGGCTGATCCCCGAGAAACATCCGTCGAACAGGCAATCTTCAATGATGCCGCTGAGGAGATAGTCGTTCTCCACCGCATCATCCCTGATTTCGCTGAGCCAGCACCCTTTTAGCCGAAAACCGTCGGCGTGCTCGGCGAGGCGAATGCCATCCCAGCAGCGACGGGCACGCACCCCCTCAATTGTCGCATCGGTGGTTCCGTCCCTGACAAGCAAAGCCGCGCTGTTGCAGTAGGTGTCCCGCCAATCAGACGTTAGCGGTACCTGGCCGTCGAAGCGGCCGCCGACAAAGCGAACCCCTGGACAGTTGCGGATGACGACGGGATAGCGATTGACCGGCAACGGCCCCTCGTCGCAGCCCATCGCCGCATTGGGATCGCGGTTTCTGCTGTTGGCAACTGTGAAGGAAGCATTTCGAGCGTTGATTGTTGCTCCCGGCTGCAGGTTCCGTATCGATTGCTGTTCGAAGCCATAGTCACCTGCCAGAACGAACTCCTTGCCTGCCGGCGTTTGTCCGCCTTGCGCTTGGCACGAGCCCGGCAACAGAGCGATTAGAGGATACAAGCCGGCGACGCCCATGAGTGAACGGCGGTTCATTGTGGTGCTCATTGGCGTGCCGAACCGCTCAGCCGATGTCGTTCGAGGCAGGCCGGAAGCACCACCTCAAGAACCCTTTCGGCGACATCTTCGGGCGATGCCAACCTTTCCACGTCGACCGCCGCCAGCACGCCGACGTGATCCTCCGTTTCCATTCTTCGCTCAAGGTCGGCCAAAATCTGGCGGCAAGCACAATCCGCCGCCGACCAAAGATGACGGTCGCAGTCAGGAGATGCCCTTTGTATCCGCGAGGACCTATCGCCCCTTTTCAGAAGTCGACTTCGTGCTAGGCGAATCTCACCGCGCAGATGGACAAAAACCATGTCATGCACGCCAATGGCGAGCAGGATGTCAAACCACTTCTCCGAAGTTTCGCGGTGCTTACTCTTGAGCAATACGGACAGGAACCCCTGCAGAAGCCCCTGATCCATTATGATGATGGTATCCTTTCCTTGCCTCTCGGTATGAATATAGGCAACCAAAACCGAAAGGTTCCAGATAACCCTGATTACATCGACAACCGATGATTGCCCGCTTTCGATGACAAAACGTGCAATTCGGGCGAGCAGCGAGCGAAACTGACGGTCCTTGAGCCTTGGGGTAACAATACCGATCCTGTGGATTTGGCGGTCGATGAACGCTCTTGTCCCCCACGCTAATTGCACATCGCCTGCCAGCGGGCCGCACCGTCGCAAGTCGTTCGCCAACAGGGTGGAGGCCGTGGTTTTTCCGATCCCAGGGAGACCAAAAAATTCCACGAATCGAATGTCTGTTTGAAGTGGGCGTGGTTCGACGCTTGGCGGCAAGCCTGCCGTCAGGTCACGGACTGTGTACGAAGCCATGGGGATCAGGGGATAAAAGTTGGTTTTCCGAAGATTGAAAAAACAGTTCAATATTGAAATAGCTGGGACCCTGGAACCGCGTACAATTTCGGACGCTCAGGGCCGGTCTGCAGTGATCGTTGGATGCCGCGGTAGAAGATGAGCAAAGCCAACGGCAGCCAGAAGAATGGCGCTGTCGATGGACCGAAGGAGTCGCTCATCTGGTTTGCGATGATGTAGTTCCACAGGGAAACCGACGTTCCAAGCACCATCACATTCACTTCCGCCGCATGGTCGCCCCCCCTGTCATTGCCGAACAATGTGCAGAACACGACCCTGGAAAGATATGCCATGACCACGAGAACCAGCATCGACACCAACGCCAAGCCGGGCACTCCCAGTGTTCTAAAGAAGTCAATGAACAGATTATGGCTGTGGGGCGCGATATCTTCCACCCATTGCCCTGCCCCCACACCCGTGAACGGGTGCGACAGGCCGAGATCGATCGATATGGACCACAGTCGCTGCCGCGATACCACCGAATGCGCCTCGCCTCCGGAAAGTTGAATGGCCAGCAGGCCGTAAGCCCGTGGATTTAGGAACTGCAATGTCAGCAGGCTCGCTTCGAACAATATCGGAGCGGCAATGGTTCCCACGATTACCTTTAATGGATTCTGCTTTCTTCTGATTAAATATATACTGTATAGCGCAAAGAAAAGACCAAGGCCCACCACGCCGAGGACGAAGTTTGTCTTCGAACCCGATTTCACCAAACCCAGGAGCACCGCAGCGAGGCAGCCGGTAAGGAGAAGTCGGTACCGGCGGGATGTGACCAGCTTCGCCGCGACAAGCGGCAGACCAGCCGACAACGCGATCCCGAGTTGGTTCGAGTGCTTGAAATAGCCTTCAGCCCGATCGGCGAATCTGGCATCGCCCAGCCCGATTGCGACAAGACAGGATGTTACGACAGTCATGATGACTATGGTCGTCACAACCCTGTCGATTGCCACGAGACCCTTCGGTCTCATGGAGATTGCCGCGACCGCTGGAATGATCGCGAAACCAAACACTTGTGAGAAAACCGCGCGCATCGTCCTCATCGGATTGTCTGCGTAGAGCATCGACAGTAGAGAGAGAACGATGATGACAGCAGATATCGTCAGCACCGCAGTCGTCAGGGCGGCCTCAATCCGATGGAGGCGTCTTGCTGTTTCCGCGTAGGTACCGACACTTAGCAAAGCGCAGAACAGTGCCAGCAAGAAGGAAAGCGAGCCATCCGTTCCGGCAATCCGCGTGGCGCCAGGGAACCAGATGGACAGGATCAGCAAAAGGACAGATACCTGAAGCATAAGTAGAATGTCACACTAGAGGCATTATGCGGGGACTGCGCGCCGACGCAGGCTCGCGTCGATGAGCAACGTCCAGAGCCTTGTTGTCCTGAATAGCCGCACTGATAAACACAGGCTTGGCGTCCGGATCATAAATCATTGCATGCTGCCGCACGGCGGGTGAAATTCCGCATACCTATTTCCAAGCAGCGTAGGCTTGGCGGGTGGACAAGGAAATGAGCGAAAAGGGGGCATTCGGACAGGGTGCTCTACGCCTTTTGTGTAGCGCGGGGGAGTGTACGGCGATTTCCGCCCCTCGACCGCTCGTCGGCGAGGCGGTGCAGCCGGATTGAGTGTTGGTACCGATTCGCAGATGTGGGAGACTTGGAGATGGCACACTGAGTCTTCCACCCATAGGAGATCGCCGTGCTTTGGGGCCTTGTCGTCGTCGGTGTTATCGGCATTTTGCTGGGATTTCGTTTTCGAGCTGCCGCGCTCATCATCATGACCGCGGTGACAGTCGTGGGCGGCGTCGTTGCAGGCGGCATCGGCAGTGTATTTGACTGGCACCACCTCATCTCAATCCTGCTTCTCGTTGTTGTTCTACAGGGGGCCTACTTGCTCGGCCTCTTCCTGGGCGTAGTCTGGCGCCAAGGCATGTCACGTGAGCAGTAATGGTCTGCGGCTGCCATTTCGCCGCGGCCGACCGGCGCCGCACCTTTCGCCATTGCGGTCGCGGCAGCACGCTGCGGTTTTTAGGCAGAGCAAAGCATCGGGCAAGAATTTGCGATGCGCATTAATCAAGACGCACGATCGAATTTCATCACGGCGCCCACAGTCCGGACGAGAATGACAACATCGGCCCATAGGGACCATTCCCGCACATATCGGCTGTCGATAGAGACACGACTGGGATAATCCATTGCGTCTCTGCCAGCCACCTGCCAAAGGCCAGTTAACCCAGGCCGGGTTTTTAGATAATCGATCGCAGAGGAGCCGTAACGTTGAAGTTCGTCGGGAACGACCGGACGAGGGCCGACGCAACTCATCTCGCCGCGCAGCACGTTGATGAGTTGAGGCAACTCATCCAGGCTCGACTTCCTGAGAATGTGCCCCAGGAATGTGATCCGCGGGTCATTCTTGAATTTCCAATTCTGCTCCCACTCCTTGGCGGCTTCGGGATTGCTCGCGAGATAGTCTGCCAGAACCCGCTCCGAGTTGGCCACCATGGTCCTGAATTTGTAACAGGCGAAGCGCCTGCCGTTGAATCCGATCCGGGTGTGTGAGAACACCGCCGGTCCGCCGTCGGTCACCAATATCAAAAGGGCAACCGCCAGCATGACCGGAGCAGCAAGGACAAGCGCGATCAATGCGACAGTGATGTCCACCATTCTTTTGCGCCGGCCTCCAAGCGGACGGAGGTTTTGGCCGATGTGGATACCAGCTCTGCGGCGCTTTATGTCGAATGCGCTGATTGTCATGGGATTTCACCAAGAAACGCTGTTGGTGTTGCTGCCCAACTTCACAGCGGCTTGTCATTCTTCGCAAGAGAAGCAAAGGAGGTAGCGGCGTACCCGGCGCCCGTTACTCCTAAGCCTGATCCACGCGTCGCTGGTGTAGTGTCTTTAAGCCTTCTGATCAAACGGCGTATCACCTAGCATCCGTTTGCTGCGGTAGCAGTTCGGGCAGGTTCGGCTGTATTGCCAGAGCCTGCATTGGACCTGGCGCAGCCGCCAAGAGATCGGAGTGCCAACCAGATCCAGGCAGTCATGCTCGTGGCGATACAGGAACCACGTTTGCTAAATGCGCGAGGCCGCAAAGGCATCCGTCAAAAAACAATGCAGGAAATGCACGTGCATCGTGCCAAGACAAGATCCGGCAGGGCGGTTGATCCGCTTAAGGGACATTGCAGGCTTATTTGATAGTGGAGCGCGCAACCTAGTGCCCAGCTTGATGCCTTTACCACATGATTTTGCCGGAACGTCGTCTGCTCGTGATGTTCTCGAGATCGACCCTGCCGAAATGCTTGCTATCGTGCGCAAGCAAATAGGCTTGCTTGATCTCGATCTCTCCGGCCTCACCGTGGTCGTTGGCGCCACGACGGGATATCAAGCTGTGACTGCCACAGCGGCGGCGCTCGCCAATGCCAGCCGTGTCGTTGCGCTCACGCGCACATCTTCCAGACATCCAAGCCTGGCGGCCATCGCAGATGCGACGTCGGCATTTGCCAAACACGCTAGGGTCTCCAAACGCGTTGAAGTGACGAACCGGATCGACAGCCGCAAATGGCAGGATGTCGACCTCGTCACGAACTGTCTGCAGGTCGCCCCGATTTCGAGATCGCTCATCGAACTCTTACCCTCGCATGCGGTTGTTTCGCTAATGGCTGAACCATGGGAGCTTCGTCCGGGCGTTGTGGACTTCAACGCCTGTGACGAGGCCGGCATCAAAGTCGCGGCTCCCAATCTGAGCCACCCAGCCATAAACCTGCTGCCGGAATTCGCGCGGTTGTGCTGCATCTTGCTCCGCGATGCCGGTGTCGATCACCGTGCCGCGAGGCTCGCCATCGTCTGTGACACGCCCTGTGCCCCGTCCCTCGAGCGTACGCTAAGCGAGGGTGGGGCGAGAGTAAGTGTTTTTTCGCACCCCATGCTCCTGACTGACGATGCATGGGATGTGATCGTGGTCGCGATGAGGCCAACTGACAAACCACCAATGGACATCAACTGCCTGGGCCGTATTGCCCGGAACTCTCACCAAGCGCTACTGGTGCAGTTCAGCGGCGGGGTCGATCGCTCAGCCGCCAGCTATTTCGGCCTCAGCATCTGGCCACCGAAGCGACCCACCCGTGGTCAGCTAGGCCTTCCCCTTGACGCACTCGGACCGGCTCCAATGGTCCGCAGACTGACGGGTGGGCTGAAGGCCGCCGAAGCCGCGTATCGTGGCGCGGAGCTAGCAGGGGACAGCGTTGGATTTCTCGTAACAGCGGCGTCCGCGACGGTTGGCTAAGAACGTGCCTCGACACACGCCGAGCCAGCCCGTTTCGCGAAACCGCTCGGACGAGGCCATCGACCTTAGATCAGAACGCCGAACCCCTGGTCCCGCCCTTAACGCACCTGTTATTGCCAGAGCCGGCCAGGCAAAGACCGATCCGAGGCAGCCTTCAAAGCAACATTTGTCTAAGCTTGTACGCTACCTCGGTGCGGTTGGTAGCCTTGAGCTTTTTCATGATATTTCGGATGTGGACTTTGACGGTGCTCTCGCACAGGTTGAGCTCGTAGGCAATTATCTTGTTCGCCTTGCCTGTCCTGAGCGCCTCCACAACCGCAGCTTCGCGTGTGGTGAACATGCCGGAGAGCGGACGGACACCGTTTGCGGTCGAGTGGATGATCTCTCGCAGCGCCAGCACGCAGCTGGCGGGTACAAAGATCCCTCCGGCACGAGCAAGACCAATGGCCTCGGCAGCGACCTTCACCGTCACGCTTGTGGGAATATAGCCTCGGGCGCCGCATTCGAGAGCCGCGAGAACCTCCCCTGGCTCATCGGAATCCACCACGACGATTACGGGTACGGTGCCAAACTCGGAAATTAAGTGCGCAAGTTCCGCCCGAACACTCTGGTCCGTGACCTTCCTGGCGCCAAGAATTACGAGGATCGCGGACGGCTCCTCGTCCCCGCCAATGTGCTGGATTTCGTCAAGCGATCCTACCGCGCTAACGCGCAAGGTGGGATTGTGTTCGATAAGGCCGCGCGCAAGGCATTCACGCTCAAGCGCTCGCTTGTCGACAATCATAACCAAGCCTTCGCTCGGACGTCCTTCGTCGAGATCGGACCTGCCAAGACCATTCGCGTCCGGCAGATGTCCATTGTGTAACGGTTTTGTTGCATCGTTCCAAAAATCGGAAATTTGGGGGTGTGCCATCGCTTTACCTACTCCTCTCCATCGCGCTGACTTGCTTTTCTCCTCTTTGGTTTGGCTCCCTAGCAAAGCATGTCAAAGGCGTGAACTAATACGCTCATCGTCTGTCAGGCTGACTAGATGTTGACCGAAGATTGGATTCAAGGAGTAGGACATACGCCGTCCCAACACACCGACGTATGGCTTCCGCGCCCTATGGAGGTAACCCAACCTGGAGTGCATAGTACGATGCTGTGGAAAAGGCGCATTAATCCTGGTTAACAATTTGGTAATTATATCTTAGGTGACTAATATATCCAAAGGTACGACAACCTGTAATTGCACATAATTTCCCCGCACTAATAAGATGAGTATGCAGCCCATTCCAGGCACAGTGGCTTTGTGCGATCCTTTGGATCCTTGGCCCCATGACGGCAATGGAATCAGATCGCCAAGATCGGCGCCGCTCCGTGTAAGATATCGTGCGCTTTTAGATTGCCATTGGCGAGAGTGGCCGATTTTGAGAGACCGTCAAGAATGGTCTGCAGATTGACAAGTTCTGCCTCGATCACCAGCGAGACCTGTCGTGCCATCTGCAAAGCGTCCCGTTCGAAGCGGGTTGCTGTTGCAGTGCATACTGGACGCGCAGATATGCCGCGAACAGCCAGACCGGAGCCGACCGACGAAGCACGCCCGTGTCCTCTTTTTTGGTTCCGCTAAAGCGTAGTGCAAGCCGCGAAACGACAAGCGTTAGCTATATCGAACCGAAGGTGCGCTGTCGCCGCCGCTACTCCTCCTCCCGCTGGGTCATAATCAGCACCAGCGCGGGTTCGACGTCGGTCGTCACCGGCTTATCGGCCATCGGCTGCCCCCCGAATTGTCGCTCTCATACTTCGTTCGTATGCTTTGCGCGTATTCAGCATGAGCGCATATAGTCCCTCAGCCCCGGCGCCGTTTCTCACAAACAGCCCGTCGGTTAGGCCCGGTGTCCTAGCCCCATCCCAACA
Organism: Mesorhizobium sp. M8A.F.Ca.ET.202.01.1.1; assembly: GCF_004791595.1. Lineage (NCBI taxonomy): Bacteria > Pseudomonadati > Pseudomonadota > Alphaproteobacteria > Hyphomicrobiales > Phyllobacteriaceae > Mesorhizobium > Mesorhizobium sp. M8A.F.Ca.ET.202.01.1.1. Next base: position 50,366 of record NZ_SRUN01000021.1, read on the forward strand.
AAGGGGTGCCGGGCCGCTCCGTCAAAGCCCCTCGTTGCTAAAGGCCCGCCGCCCCATTTGCGAGGCGACGGACCTCGTCCCAGCCCACACTCTATCAATGCAATTGCGGTGCCAGGCGTACTGACCCGTAACGGGTCACATTTGGCCGAGCGGATGGGCTTTGATCATGATGATCCTGGCGCAGTGTCAGGCGAACCTGACCCATTGATTGGACCATTCCATGGAGGTGCCCCAATGCGGTATGATGATCCAGCAGTCTTCTTGTCTGATCTTCCGGAAGCGCAGATCGTGGGAAGACAGCGGCGAGGAGGAGGTTATGAAGAGCCAGTGATAGGGTTGGAGACGACCATGTCCATCAGGAACCAGATCGGATCGCTCGGCCTAGCACAGGCCCGCCTTTCGGATTGCATCGCGGCCGACTGCCGTGGATGAGGATCGCCGGACGCCAATCCCTGACTTGTCCTTTTCCACCGCGAGAAGCGTCCGCGACTATCTGGCGGCGCAAGAGAAGAAGTCGCTGCTGCGCTTCCTGACCTGCGGTTCGGTCGATGATGGTAAGTCGACGTTGATCGGTCGGCTGTTGTCCGACACCAAGCAGATTTTCGAGGACCAGCTCGCCGCGCTCG
>NZ_SRUN01000220.1:0-309 GCF_004791595.1 Mesorhizobium sp. M8A.F.Ca.ET.202.01.1.1
GAGCTCTCCGGCGAGCAGACGGTCGAGCCGCAAGGGTGTCGCGGCGTCGAGCCGAAGCTCGAGCATAAGCGCGCTGGCGCATTCCGGCCTGCCATCCAGAAGCTGCCTTTGGACCGTGACGTCAGAAAATTCCTCGATCCGACCGATCTGCTTCCGCAGCGCGGCGGCATCGAACGCGTGGCATCGCACGAGCGTCGGGTCGTTGCTTTCGAGCGCCATAAGCAGCGCCGGCGCGATATCGCGGCGGTTGCGACGCTCCAGGATAGAAAAATTCCAGGAGTTGTCGCAGCCCGTGCAGCGGTAGATCAG
>NZ_SRUN01000221.1:0-308 GCF_004791595.1 Mesorhizobium sp. M8A.F.Ca.ET.202.01.1.1
GCCTCCCTTGATCTTGATCAAGCCGACGCGGCTGGACGTGTTCCGTTCCGGCCCTATAATTTCGCGGGCGCTAATTCTTCACCGGAGACAGACAGATGAGCCTGGGCAAGCAGAAACTCGGCAGCCAGGGGCTCGTCGTCTCCTCGATCGGCCTCGGCTGCATGGGCATGAGCCAGTCCTACGGACCGGCCGACGAGGCGGAATCGATCGCGACGATCCACCGGGCGATCGAGCTCGGCTGCACCTTCCTCGACACGGCCGAGGTCTATGGGCCTTTCATCAACGAGGAGCTGCTCGGCCGCGCGCTG
>NZ_SRUN01000222.1:0-307 GCF_004791595.1 Mesorhizobium sp. M8A.F.Ca.ET.202.01.1.1
GATAGAGCGGGACGCCGATTCCGAGCATGGCGGCAATATCGAAGCGCGGCGTGACGAATTCGAGGCCGCTCAGCGTCATTGCTCCGGCAGGCCAATGGGCGAGGCCGCCAACGAAGCTGATCGCGATACCGGCGACGAGCGCAGCGATGACGCCGAGGAAGGGATTGAACAGGCGCGCCAACAGGAAGACGGCGAGCAGCGGCAGGACGAGCCCGGGCGAGAGCCGCATCTCGTCGAAGACCGCGACGACGAAGCGGAAGATGACACCGGCGAGCATCCCGATGCCGGTGGCAGCCGCGATGCTCGC
>NZ_SRUN01000223.1:0-307 GCF_004791595.1 Mesorhizobium sp. M8A.F.Ca.ET.202.01.1.1
CCAGCGACTTGGGCAAATCACCGATCCGGCCCCTGAGCCGTGTCCCCAGACCACCCGCAAGTACCACGGCTTGCATCACGGGTGTCCTTCCTGCCGCACGATTTCCACGACGGCTTTTCGGACAGCGTCGGCCGATCCAAGCTGGGGCCGCCAACCGAGTGCACGGAGCTTTGCTACGTCATAGGAAAACCGGGGAACATCCCCCGTCCAACCGCGATCTTCAAATCCGTATTCGATCCCCGCGCCCGGTGCGACGGCCTCGACGGTCGTTTCCGCTATGAAGCTGACGGTTACCCCTTTGTCCTCG
>NZ_SRUN01000224.1:0-307 GCF_004791595.1 Mesorhizobium sp. M8A.F.Ca.ET.202.01.1.1
TTCCGATCTCATGCACTAAGCGGGCTCCGGTCATGCGGCAAAGTTGCGCCAGGCGGTGAGGGAGAGAAGCGTTGATTGACAGTGCCGTGAGATGGTTTCGGGAGGCGTCAAGCTGTTTAATGATGCCCACACAGTTTACTACGACATCCGGTTTGGTGTCGGCAAACAGGGCCACCAGATCTCCGTCGTTCCGAACGGCGAGATTGGGTATTAGGATCCAATGCTCATCTGGCAGAAAATAGCGTGCTTTGGCCGATGATCGGAGCGTACCAATCGTTACAAATCGATTGTCGGCGGCGAAAACGCG
>NZ_SRUN01000225.1:0-306 GCF_004791595.1 Mesorhizobium sp. M8A.F.Ca.ET.202.01.1.1
GCACCGAGGCCAGGCCATTGTCGAGCGTATAGCTGTAGCTGCCGTCGCTGTTGAGATGCAGCGTGCCATAGGTGCCGACCAGGTCGTTGCCGACATTGCCAGCCGAGCCGTTGACGGCGCTGACGCTGTGCGTGTCGCCATTGTCGACATCGGTGTCGTTGGAAAGCACATTGCCGCTCACCGGATTGGGATCGGCCAGCGTGTTGGTGTCTTCCTTCACCGCCGCCGCATCGGCCACCGCCACCGGGCCGTCATTGGTGCCGTTGATGGTGACGGTCAGGCTGGAGCTCGAGGTGCCGCCGTGGT
>NZ_SRUN01000226.1:0-306 GCF_004791595.1 Mesorhizobium sp. M8A.F.Ca.ET.202.01.1.1
GCACCGAGGCCAGGCCATTGTCGAGCGTATAGCTGTAGCTGCCGTCGCTGTTGAGATGCAGCGTGCCATAGGTGCCGACCAGGTCGTTGCCGACATTGCCAGCCGAGCCGTTGACGGCGCTGACGCTGTGCGTGTCGCCATTGTCGACATCGGTGTCGTTGGAAAGCACATTGCCGCTGACCGGATTGGGATCGGCCAGCGTGTTGGTGTCTTCCTTCACCGCCGCCGCATCGGCCACCGCCACCGGCGCGTCATTGGTGCCGGTGATGGTGATGGTCAGGTTGGCGGACGAAGAGCCGCCGTGAT
>NZ_SRUN01000227.1:0-306 GCF_004791595.1 Mesorhizobium sp. M8A.F.Ca.ET.202.01.1.1
CGCGAACGAAAAACGGGCGACAATCCCGTGCTGTTGAAGATCAACATGGATTCCGGCCATGCCGGTGCGTCGGGTCGCTTCTCGCGGCTGGAGGAGATCGCCTACATTTACGCCTATGCCCTGAAAGTGACCGGCAAGACTTGATTTTCCACTCGCAATTACCAAGCCTGCGCGTTACGCAATGCTCTGTTCTTGGACGTGGTCCTTGGACCGCGCCGGCTGTTCATTCACAAGGTTCGTCATGCTGCTCGTCGACGTCTATCTCGACAAATCACCCATACAGGGCATCGGCGTCTTAGATCGGAA
>NZ_SRUN01000228.1:0-306 GCF_004791595.1 Mesorhizobium sp. M8A.F.Ca.ET.202.01.1.1
CACGGCTGCTGCTTGAGCCAGGCCACGCCGCGCAGCTGGTCGGTCACTTCCACCGTGCCCTGCTTCCCGTACAGCGCACCCCCGAAGTCGCGGCCGCGGCGCGGGGTACCGCGGTTGTCCAGCGAGAACACCACGTGGCGCCCGTCCTCGAAACCGAACGAGATCAGGGTGTGGGCGATCGCCGGGCCCATCCAGTACGACAGCACCAGGTCGGCCGAGCGCAGCTGGTCAAGGTCGTACGCGCGGCGCACCCAGTGCGCGTCGTAGTCGGTTTCGCTGCGCCAGGTGAAATCCCGCACGTTGTCG
>NZ_SRUN01000229.1:0-306 GCF_004791595.1 Mesorhizobium sp. M8A.F.Ca.ET.202.01.1.1
GTATAGGGCCGCCATTCAGGCCGGACGGAGGGAACCCACACCTCGCCGAACCGGCTGGAAGTCCGCCATCCGCCGTAAGTCGCGAGCCGCTCGCGGACGGTCACGGAAACCACGGCCGCATGCGCCGCCTGAGAGGACGGAACCGCCAATGGACCGGCCAAAGTCACGCCCAAAGCCAAGGTGACGGCTACGGAAGCTGCCAGCCCGCGCCGGGCGAATGGATGGATGGAGGACAATTGCATGACGCTCTCCTGGCTTCTTGCATCGCCATTCGCCCCCGTTGCTCTTGTCTTCAGACCCCATGGC
>NZ_SRUN01000022.1:0-29365 GCF_004791595.1 Mesorhizobium sp. M8A.F.Ca.ET.202.01.1.1
GGTATCAACGGCCGCAGCCGTTTGGAACACAGCCGCTCCGATGCCTCCCACAAACACCACGAGCGCTTCGCGAACATCGCCGCCGTAGCGAAGGCTGTGCCTCTTGTTGCCAGGTATCTTCGACGCGTTGACGGAGCACTCGGTCGCATGCTTGCGATGATAACCGGTCACCGCGACGAACTCATCGAGGATGAGGCGCTTATCGCTTCGGCTCCCCGATCGATACCGCTCGACAATTGCTTCCACCAATTCCGACCGTGTCGCCATGCTGATCCGCCTTGCCATCCATCCTCCGAATCGGGATGACAACACCTGACCATCCCATCCGGAACAGCGACACTATTGGTAACATTTTGCTTGAGGCAATGCGCCCCTCGGCGACACTTAAAACTGCCCCCGCTTGGTTGATGGACTGTGGCTCGGTCCCGGAGTCCACAGGAGGGACCCGCGTAGCGGAGCGCCTCCGCGCGGCTGGCGGAGCGGAGCGCGGGAGGTACCTGTGGGCTCCCGGGTGCCGGCAAGCCGGGGCACAAATCTGTCGGCTATCGTGCGTCATGAGCCTTCTCCATGTTGAGGTTGGCTGAGTTGAAGATACCGGCACGGCGCTTCTCGCGCAGGCGGTAGCTGTCGCCGCGGATCGTGATGACATGGCTGTGATGGAGCAACCGGTCGAGGATGGCTGTGGCCACGACCGGATCGCCGAACACCTCGCCCCATTCGCCGACGGACCGGTTCGAGGTGATGAGCCGACTGCCGCGCTCGTAACGTCTGGAGACGAGCTGGAAGAACAGGTGCGCCGCGTTGGGGTCGAACGGCAAATACCCGAGTTCGTCGACGATCAGCAGCTTGGGCTTTGCATAGAACGCCAGGCGCTCTTCGAAGCGGCCCTCCTGATGCGCCTTGGCGAGGGCGGCAACCAAGGCCTGGGCGGCGACGAACAGCACCGAGTATCCTTCGCGGATGGCTTCGCGGCCTAGCGCAATGGCCAGATGCGTCTTGCCCACACCGGGTGGGCCGAGCAGCAGCAGCGTGTCGCCGTGCGCGATCCAGCGACAGACCGCCAGATCACGAATCTGCCCGGGATCGAGCGAGGGCTGGGCTGAGAAGTCGAAGCCGCTAAGATCGCGCACGGTGGGAAAGGGCGATCTTGCTGGCCATCTCGATCCGGCGCTCCTCCTTGCGAGCGACCTCGCGCTCGCAAAGGAAGGCCACGGCTTCCCGCACGGTGAGTTCCCGCCGCGCCACTTCGTCCAGAAGATTGTCGAGCTGGTACGGATCGCCGTTAGCTTGAGCCGTGTCAGCATCTCGATCAGCGCATCGTGGTCGACCATCACCAGCCTCCCCCGACCAGAAGTTCATATTCCCTCAGCGGACGCAAAAGCGCCGGATCCGGCGGACCGGACGGCAGTGCGGCCGGCTGCGCCAGCGCCGGAACCCTGGAGATCCCGGCGAAGTGAGCCGGTTCGTTCAGCCTCTGCCGGCGCCCGGCGCTCTCTGGATGGACGGCAACCTCCTTTCCCTCGTGCTGAATGCTGATGCGGCCGCCACAGACGACCACCCGGACCAGCTCGCCGAGCAGGTGCCAGGGCACACTGTAGGCATTCGTGTCGAGCTCGATGCAGCAATCGGATTGAACCCGCCGGGTCAGATCCCGGACCTGCCGGAATGGTGCACGCCCATCCAGCGGCCGCAGCGCCCTGGCTTCCGTGCGTCGGAACCGCTCGATCGGCAGTCGTTCAGCACAAGAATCGCAAACCTCGCACAAGACACGTCGCAAACGACGTCGTTAAACACGTGTCATAGGCCATCACGACGATGTCTGCGGCGCGGCAATCAAAGTGAGAGCGCGCATTGCCTCGTCGAAAATGTTCCTGAATGTTCAACCTGCCTCACATAAGTTGCTCCTACCGAGGGGTATGAGCAGGGGCGACGATGGGACGGCTGAGCCTGGCGACACGGAAAGAACTGACGACGGCGGTTTCAGAGCGCTATTTTGCTTCGACGCGAGCGGAGAAGGCGAGAATTTTGGATGAGTTCGTCGTCATCACCGGCTTTCACCGCATGCATGCGATGCGGCTGATACGACCCGTGAGGGGCCGGTTGTAGGCAGGCGAGCGCGGCCGCGGATTTATGATGAAGCGGAACGCAATGCGCTCATATTGCTCTGGGAGGCGTCGGACCGCGTCTGCGGCAAGCGGCTGAAGGCGTTGCTGCCCGTCCTTCTCAAGGCGATGGAACGGCACGGTCATTTCAACCTGGCGCCCGAAATCCGGGCAAATTGCTGGCGGTGAGCGCGGCCACGTTCGACAGGACGCTGGGACCGATCCGAGAAGGCTTGGGACGTCCTCGACGACGGCCCGCGGCGCACGCCCTGCGACGGAGCATTCCCATTAGAACGTCGGCGGATTGGGACGATCCAGCGCCAGGCTTCGTTGAGGCGGACCTCGTAGCTCATAGCGGCCCTTCGGCTCGCGGCAGCTTCATCCAAAACCCTCGTGCTCACCGACATTGCGACCGGCTGGACGGAATGTGCGCCGCTGCTGGTTCGCGAACAGACGCTGTTGAGCACGGTGCCACAGAATTGCGCAAGCAACTGCCCTTCGCGCTTCTCGGCCTGGATACGGACAACGACACCGCTTTCATGAACGAGAAGCTGAAGGCCTACTGCGACGCCGCCAACGTCGTCTTCACGCGCTGCCGCCCCTACCGCAAGAATGACCAGGCCTTTGTCGAGCAGAAGAATGACGCCGTGGGGCGTAGGATGGTCGGATGCCGCAGCAGGTCTTCGCCTGGCGCCGCGAAGCGCGCAAACAGGCCGCTTCGGTGCAGCAAGATTCTCTTGCCTTTGTGCCGGCGGTTTTGGCGGCGGCGGAACCTGTAGCCAGCCGTTCACCGAAGCAGCGGATCAAGCCACCCGAGATGCCGGCATGATCGAGCTTGAGATCGACGGCATCGCGATTCGCGTCGGCCGGGGCGCCGATACCAAGACGGTGGCCGCAGTGATCCGCGCGCTGAAGGCGACGTCGTGATCGGGCCGACGGGTGCGGTCAAGGTCATGGTGGCGACGAAGCCCGTCGACTTCCGCAAGGGTGCGGAGGGATTGGCGGCGCTGGTGCGAGAGACAATGGGGGCCGATCCGTTCTTATGCGTCGGGCGAGATTATGTGGCGGAGCCGCCCTGACGCCCGGCAAGGCCGGCCAAACCCCAGCTTGCCTCCGCCACATAATATTTCATGCCTCTCTCATGGGGCGGGATTCCCCTGTGCCACAACGCCGGAGGGGCAGAATGCTCGAGTTCTATTTTTCCTATTGTGGGGTGCTCAAGCGCCTGCGTAGCGGTGCACTCGGTGGCGAGATGGATCGCCTCGCGGAGCATTTTTTCGCCCTTGGTTACAAGCGAGCGTCCGCCAAGATTTACTTGAGCCGGATCGCGCGCTTTAGCCAGTTTGCCGCAACGCGCTGTGGTCGGATGCCGATCCATCAAGATGTCGTCGACAGCTATTTATGCACGTTTACTACAGATTCTCCACGCATTGGGGCAGCATCGGCGCTGGGACATGCACGGCGAGTGGCTCCGGAGCGCTTCATTGCTTCCGCTGCCCAGGGTAGATGATGATCCGGATACTCCGCTTCTGACCTCATTTTCCGACTATTTGCGCAAGGCGCGAGGACTTGAGCCGAAGACCCGCGAAGGCGTTCTACTGGGCGGCCGCCGCTTTCTGGATTGGTTCCGCCATCATCATCCCGGTCAAGACCTCGAGGCGTTGGCGGCCGAGCACGTGCTCGCTGCTGTCGAGCATCGGCTGTCCCTATCGGCGACCTCCGGCACCCGCACGGCAGCGACTTCTCACATCCGAACATTTCTTCGGTTTTTGTGTTGGGCTGGCCACCATGACCAGGATCTCGCCGCCGTCGTCCCAAGGACGCCTCATTGGCGTTTGGCGCATTTGCCACCGCGCCTTGCATGGGACGACGTTCGGCGCGCAATCGATGCGATCGGCGCAACGACGCCGGTCGACATCCGCGATCGAGCCGTCCTGCTGCTACTCGCCACCACCGGCATTCGCAACGGCGAGCTCCGCGCCATTCAGCTGCAGGATATCGACTGGCGAGCTGGCGAGATTTTTGTCCGGCGCACCAAGGGCAAGCGTGATCGCGTGGCGCCGCTGCTCGACGAGACCGGCGCCGCGCTCGCCGACTACATCCTGCGCGCGCGACCGAAGGTGGATAGTCCGTATCTGTTCCTGTCCTTCACGCCGCCCTTGGGACCGTTCAAGTGCGCGTCGCCTGTTTCGAGGATCGTACGGAAGCGGTTGCGGCATGGCGGGATTGAACTCGGGTGGGTCGGAGGTGCGCATCTTCTGCGCCACAGCCTTGCCACCCAGCTTGTCAGGCAGCGAAGGCCGATCAACGAGGTCGCCGATCTTCTCGGGCACCAGAGCATCAATACAACGGCGCTGTACGTAAAGGTCGCGACCTCGCAGCTCGCCGAGGTCGCACTCCCCTTTCCGGGAGGCGTCGCATGACCGCCTTTGCCCGATTCCTCGGCGAGAAGGCCGAGCGGTACATCGAGCTGCGCCACTCCCTCGGCTACGCCTTCAGCAAGCAAGCCGGCACGTTGCGGGCTTTCGTCCGCTACGTTGGGCGCGCTCAGCTCGATGCGCCCGCTACCCGGACGATGGCGCTGGACTTCGTCCTCTCGTTCGGCGGCGCCGCCAACAGCCGCGCAATTCGCCATGGCGTGCTCCGCCGGTTTTACGAGTATCTCGCCGTCTACGACGCCCGGACCGACGGCTTGGAGCGCAGAGCTTTCCCCAGATCCAGAGCGATTCCGCCTCCGCGTATTCTCAGCGAGGCTGAGTTGACGTCACTCATCGACGCATGCGCCCGCATTTCGCCTAGCATCCCTCTGCGAGGGCGGACGATGGCGACGCTGATCGGATTGTTGGCAAGTTCAGGGCTGCGATCGGGCGAAGTAGTCGGGCTTGATCGTTCCGACGTTGATCTCACCAACGGGGTTCTCCTCGTTCGGAAGATAAAGTTCCGCAAGGATCGTCTCGTTCCAGTTCACACGACAACCCAGTGTGCCCTTGGTTGCTATGCCCGTGAGCGCGACGCCGCTTTCCCCATATCCAAGGATCAGGCCTTCTTCCTCAGTTCCCGGGGCAACCGCCTCTCGGCGACCGGCCTGCAAAACGGCTTTGCCGAGGTCCGTAAACTCGCCGACTTTGATGGCGGCAAGCCGTTAAGGCCACACGATCTCAGGCATCGTTTCGCCGTGACCCGCCTCAGCCTCTGGCACCAACAGCGCGCAGACGTTCAGGCGCTATTGCCTTTGCTCGCCACATATCTCGGCCACGCCAGTTACAGCGACACGGCCTACTACCTCACGGGCTCGGCGGAGCTCCTCGCCATCGCGGCTGAGCGTGCCGCCCTCGATGGAGGCGCAGCATGAGCGAACACCTGCTCCTGGCGCGCTCCTGGAGTCCTATTTCCGCCGGCGCCTGACGAAGCAGCGCAATGCGACTCCCGCGACCGTGGCCAGCTATCGCGACGCCTTGCGCATGCTGATCCTCTTTGCCGCCGACCGGTTGCATAAGAAGCCGGCGGCGTTGGCGCTCGAAGATCTCGATCGAGACCTCGTTCTCGCTTTTCTCGACCAACTCGAGGAGAAGCGGAACAATTGCGTCGCGACGCGCAACGCCCGCTTGGCCGCGATCCGGTCTTTTTTCCACCACGTCGCTGCCGCCGACCCGGCGTCCTTCGGTGTCGCCCAACGCGTGCTGTCGATTCCCATTAAACGGGCACACATCGAGGTAACGCACCATCTCACCAAGGCCGAAGTGGATACCCTCATCGCGCCGCCCGATCCAAAGACGCCTCGTGGTCGGCGCGACCGAGCCTTTCTGCTCTTCCTGGCACGGACCGGCGCCCGGGTCTCGGAAGCCACCGGCGTCAACGCAAATGACCTTCAGTTGGAGCGCTCTCACCCGCAAGTGCTGCTGCGCGGCAAGGGGCGCAGAGACCGCGTCGTGCCCATTCCTAAGGACCTGGCGCGAGCGCTGACGACCTTGTTGGGCGAGCGCGGGATCACCCATCACGAGCCGCGACCGATATTCGTCGGCGCCCGCAACGAGCGCCTGACTCGCTTCGGAGCGACCCATATCGTGCGGCGTGCGGCGGCCGAGGCCGTGCCTATCAGGCCAGCCTTGGCCGACAAGCCCATATCGCCGCACATCTTCCGGCACTCCCTCGCCATGAAGCTTCTCCAGTCTGGCGTGGACCTTTTGACGATCCAAGCCTGGCTCGGGCACGCACAGGTCGCCACGACCCACCGCTATACCGCAGCGGATGTCGAGATGATGCGCAATGGACTCGAGAAGGCCGGCGTCAACGGCGATCACGGCGCGCGATTCCGACCGAATGACTCCGTTCTGCAACTGCTGAACTCCATCTGAATATTATGTGGCGGAGGCAAGCTGGGTTTGGCCGGCCCGAAAGCGGTCAGGGCGGCTCCGCCACATAATCTCGCACGACGCATAATGCAGAGCGTTTTTAGCTTGGCGTCGCGCAGAAAGGCGGGTGGCGAGAGCGCGCTGCGGTGGATCGCGACGGTGAGCTAAAAACGTGTTGGACTAAGCCGCGGGCAAGGGTGGCCGCTATGGGTTTTCAATTAGGGCCGCACCCATGAACAGGTATCGCATGACGGTGCGGATCCGGTCGCGGCCGCGGCAACTGAAGGCGTGGCATACGCCGAAAGCGGCACAGATATCGGTTCCGGCATGTGAGGATCGGCGCCGGCCCCTGCCTGGGAGAGGTTGCCGGTGATGACGGCGCACACTTTTGCAGGACCGGCTCAGTTTGGCTTCCGAGCCGGCCGGCGCGATTACTATGACAACGAAGGCGACGCCCCTGTTTCATGACGTATCCTGGTATTGCGGGCGTCCGGTGACGCCGTCGAATGTTTCGATGATGATCATCTGGCCTTGACGACAGGCGGGGCATTGCCTGAGGGAATGCCCGGTGAGGTCCTCGTAGCGGTCGCGATAGTCCTTTGCGGATCGGCTATCCGAGGGCTCGGGAACCGGCATGCCGAGCAGGTCGCGGCAGTGGGCGAGCTTTTGCGCACGATAGCGATTGCCGAGAAAGCCGTAGTAGCGGATGCGATGGAAGCCTTCGGGCAGGACGTGCAACAAGAAGCGGCGAATGAACTCATCGGCCGCGACGGCCATGACCTTCTGCCGACTGCCGTGCCGATAGTCCTTCCAGCGAAAGGCGACTTTGCCGTCCTCGATGGCGACGAGGCGATTGTTGGAAATGGCGACGCGGTGCGTATAGCGGCCGACGTAGTCGAGGACCTGTTCGGGTCCGGCGAAGGGCGGCTTGGCATAGATGACCCACTCGGCCTTTCGTAGCGGCGCCAAATAGCGCTGGAAGGCATTGCGCTCGCTCAAGGCCTGCAAGTCAGAGAAGAACTTCAACTGGCCGGCGTCGAAGGCTTTCTCCAGGTGCTGCAGAAACAATCGTCGGAACAGGCGCGAGAGCACGCGGACCGGCAGGAAGAAGCCGGGCTTGCAGGCGATCCATCGCGTGCGGTCCAGCGAGAACCCGCCACCCGGCACGACGCAGTGCAGGTGGGGGTGGTGCAGCAAATTTTGCCCCCAGGTGTGCAGCACGGCGAAGAAACCGATCTCGGCGCCGAGATGTCGGGGGTCGGCGGCGATCGTCCGCAACGTCTCCGCGGTAGCGCGAAAGAGCAGGCCGTAGGCGAGTGCCTTGTTCTGATACAATCGCGGCAATGGGCTCCGGCAGCGTGAAGACGACGTGAAAGTACGGGGTGTCGAGAAGCTCGGCGCGACGGTCCTCCAGCCATTGCGCGCGGGCCAGAGATTGGCAGCGGGGACAATGCCTGTCGCGGCAGCTGTTGAAGGCGATGCGCCTGTGGCCGCATTGATCACATGCTTCGACGTGCCCGCCGAGCGCGGCGGTCCGGCACAGTTCAATCGCCGTCATGACACGGCGCTGGGCGACCGACAGCGACGCATCATGCTGTGCGCGATAGGCTTCGCCGTAGTAGCGGAAGATATCCGCCACTTCCGGCCCCGAGCGGGCCATTGCCGTGACCGTTCAGAAGTATTGCGGCTTGGCAGGCGGCGGCATGGTGGGCGCCGGACGCGGCAAAAGCCCGAAGGGGCTCGACGTGGCGCAGACCTTGTTGGTGGCAATCCGCAGGTAATGGGCGGTGGTCGCAAGGCTCCTGTGACCGAGCAGCAGTTGAATGGTGCGCACGTCGGCACCGGCCTCCAGCAAATGGACGGCAAAGGCGTGCCGCAAGCCGTGTGGCGTGACCGGTTTGGACAATCCGGAAAGGTCATGCGCCTTCGCACAGGCTTGTCCCACCGCATCCCTGGTGATCGGTTGGCCGGCGCGATCGCCGGGGAAGAGCCACGCCTCTGGCCGACGCACCTTCCAATAGTTGCGCAGAATCTCCAGGAGCTTGGGCGACAGCATCACGTAGCGGTCCTTCTGGCCTTTGCCCTGCTCGACGAGAATGACCATTCTCTGGCTGTCGATGTTCGTGGGCTTCAGCTGTACCGCTTCCGAGATGCGCAGGCCGGCGGCATAGCAGGTAGTCAGGATGGCGTAATGTTTGATGTCGAGGACACAGCCGAGAAAACGCTGAACTTCCTCGGGACTGAGGACGATCGGCAGCCTCTGCGGCTTCTTGGGAAGCGGCAGGACCTCTTCAGGCACCCAGTCCCTCTCAAGTGTCACAGTGTAGAGAAAGCGCAGCGCCGCAATGGCGGTGTGGATCGAGCCGGGCGCCAGCTTCTTCTCGTTGGCCAGATAGACCTGATAGGTCCGAATGTCCTCGCGCCCGAGCAAGTCCGGTGACTTACAGAAGTATCGGGCGAACAGCGACACCTGTTGCAGATACGACAGCTGGGTGTTGAGCGCGAAGTTGCGCACCTGCATGTCCTCGCTCATGCGTTGGCGAAGTTGGGTCATGACAAACTCCTCCTTTGTCCGATGGAATGGGCTGCAAGCAGCCACTCCATGCTGACGCAGTCGGAGCTTGTTGTGGACACATGACCAGCGCGACAGACGACGCGATCAGGTCACGCCGGCGGCACACACCCTCCTTGCCGCTCCGCAATCGCGGAGCGGGTTAGTCCAGACCTGCTTATGCCGCGTGCGGCATAAGCAGGTTTCGATCAGCCAAGCGATCACCGCCCAATGCTCGGCGCTGCCGGATAGGTCAGCGTTGTTTCCATCGCCTCATGGCCCAGCCATAGGGCGATGACCGAACAATCGACGCCCGCCTGCAGCAGCTCCATTGCAGCGCTGTGCCTCAAAACATGTGGCGACACCCGCTTCGAGCGGAGGGTAACGCAGTGTTCGCGAGCCTTGGCGACATATTTGTTCAGCAGCGCCTGCACGCCGTCGGCGCTCAGCCTGCCGCCGTGCATGTTCGGAAAGAGAGCCGTTGCACCCCGTTTCCTGGGCTCGTTGAGCCAGCCCCGAAGGGCTTGCTGTGCAACCTTGGGGAGCGGCGTACTTCGCTCCTTGCGGCCCTTGCCAACGCATCGCACGTGGGCACCGTGCCCCAGCATCACCGAGTCCCGGTCGAGATCGATGATCTCCGACCCGCAACCCCGTTTGCGCGGCCAGCAACAGCAGAGTGTGATCACGCCGTCCCAGCCATGTGCTGCGATCCGGACAGGCCAGGATCGCTTCAATCTCGGGCCTGGTGAGAAACTGAAGCTGTCGCTTATCGCATCGCTTGCACGGGATCGCGAGCACGCGCTGAATCTGGGCGCTATGGGCCGGCTCCTCGAACGACGCATATCTAAAGAAAGACCAAATGGCCGTGAGGCGGAGGTTCCGGGTCCTCACTGAGGCGGATCGCAGTGTCTCGATGTCTTCCAGGAATGCGCCGATGAAAGGCGCGTCCAAATCCCGAAGTGTCAACTGCGACGGAGACCTGCCAAGGCGTGTCTGCGCGAATGCAAACAGGAGCCGGAAGGTGTCGCGATAGCAGGCAATGGTGTTGGAGCTTACGCCTCGATGTCGCATGAGCCGATCGGTGAACCATCGCTCGATCAGCACGGCCAGATCGTTCGAGGCACTCATGAGCGAACCTCCCACCGCTCATCCAGCAGTCGCGCGGCATGGGTCATTAGCTCCGGCGCGGCGGATAGATACCAGTAGGTGTCGCGAACATTGGCGTGGCCGAGAAAGGTCGAGAGGACCGGCAGTTCCCGCTCGACATCTTCGCCCGCACGATACCAATTGGTCAGGGCCTGGACTGCGAAACGGTGACGAAGATCGTGAATCCGCGGACCATCGCTCTGCCCCCGCTGCCACAGACCGATCTGTCGCGACAGCTGCCAGAACACCCGGTGCACGTATTGGTGCAGCAATCTGCCGCCCTGCTCGGCGACAAAGAAATAGGGGCTACGAGGCGCGACGAGATGCGCGTCGCGTCGCGCGGCATAGTCCGACAGCACGGCGACCGTCGTGGCATGGAGCGGGACCAGCCGCGACTTGCCGAACTTCGTCTCCCGAATGGTGAGGATACCTTGGTCGAGATCGACGTCGTCTCGGCGCAGGTCGAGCGCTTCGGAATGGCGTAGCCCGGCGACCGCTATCAATCCGAACAGACAATGATATGTCCAGCGACGCAGGGCGTTGGCCGGCGGCAGCGACAGTGCCGCCGCCAGAAGCGCCGTGATCTCAGCATCGTTATAGATGTAGGGCTTTGCACGCCGCGCCGGCGACACAGCGTCTTGAGGTGGCACTTCCGTTATGGGGTCGAAATGAGCGAGGTGCAGAGCGAAGCAGCGCACATCGGTTAGGCGGATGGACCAACTCGGTTGTCGGCCGATCAACGTCACCCACTTCATTGCCAGCGCCGTGGTGACGGTCTCGGCGCCGCGAGCCTCCATGAAGGTGACGAAATCCGACAACCGTCGAGCGGGGCCATGATACTTGTATTCCCAATCCCTGGCGCATGCCCACATAGCGCTCGAGCGCTGTTCGAAGACGGCTCATTGGACACCTCCCGGCCAGGGCAGGCTCAGTTCGCGCAGCTTCTCGATGTCGAGCTTGGCATAGATCCTTGTGCTGTCGATGCTCCGGTGACGAAGCAACTGGCCGATCTCGGCAAAGCTGGCCCACCGACCGCAGCAGGTCGGTCGCAAGGCTGTGGCGGAAGAGGTGCGCGCCGTGGTGCGCATAGCCGTGAATACCCGCCCGCTCTAGGGCCTCCTTCGCGATCATCGTGATGGCGCAGCCTGAGGCAAAGCCGACGTGCGGAGCAAGCATTCGCAGAAATAACCGGCGACACGGTGAAGCCGGCCGCCCATGCCGGATGTAGGCGACGATAGCTGCACCGACGTCGTGGCGTAGCGGCATCATCGCTTGCCGCCGTCCCTTGCCATGGACGAGGACACTGCCCGACTGCCAATCGATATCGTCAAGACTGAGCGCGGCAACCTCGCTGGCGCGCAAGCCCAGCTTGGCCAGCGCCATCAAAACCGCATAGTCGCGAAGCCCCATTGCCGTGGTCCGATCGCAGGCATCGAGAACCACCTGAACCTTCTGTGGTGGCAGGAAGGTTGGTAGGCCAGCAAGCCGCCAGCGACGGATCGACGGCACACAATCGGCGGAGCCATCAAGAGCATGTCGCTCGACATAACCGATGACGATCTCCGGGGTGAGCGCTGCAAACCCATCTGCGCCAGCCGGACAGACCTCCTGCAGAAATCGGCGTGAGAGCAGCTTGTGGCTTTCCACCGTCGAGGCGGCGAGCCCTCTCTCATTCGTGAGGTAAGCCGCGAACACATCAACAATCTGCTCGTACTCCGTGCGCTCAATCGGAAGGGCGGTTGGTATCAAACCTTCTTGCCGTAACGCGGCAAGCAAGCGCCGGAGCGCCGATCGGTCGCCCGAATCGATGCTCCAGTGTTTGGAACGGTGCTCAAGAAACCGCTCAACATGAACTTCGCTTAAATCCTGGAGATCGTGCCCGTTGCCGACATGCCAGTCTCTCAACTCACGAAATATGCTTAGCGATCGCCAGGTGCATTGCCGACCGAAGCCTTCGTCCGACAATCTGCCCGCATAAACGCGTGCAAACTCGCCATATGGCCCGTGGATCAGCTTCCGATAAAGTGCGCTGCGTTGCAGATACTCATTCGCGTTCATGTGTCCTCTCCTTCGCGCCAATCGCGACGGAGAGACCCTAATCTATGCCGATCCTGCAGCGGCTAAGTCATGAAAAACGTTGGCGGAAACGCGCCCGCTCGGCATAGTTCGGTGGTCGGCATAAACCTGCAAGCTGAACGACGTCGAGCCGCTCGGCTACCTCGCCGACGTGCTCACGAGGATCATCGACGGCCACTTGAACAGCCAGATCGACGATCTCCTGCCCTGGGCCTACATCACCCCTCCAGAGCTTAAGGCCGTAGCCTGAGAACACCGCTACGATGAAAGCACACGAGGCGGATAGTTAGTTGAAGCAGCCGGAAGCTATCACGCCGGGTTCAACCACGATAGGTTCTGGCATCAACTGGGTTGGCCAACGAGACACACCCACCAGGCGGGCTACAGTGATGGCGATCACACCTACGCCCTCGGCAGTGGCCAATGCGATTGCGTTGATGAAGCTTCGGATGTGCCCATTGAATGAGGCGGCGGCATAATGAGTGACCACAAGCACGGCATTTACGAGAACTGTGGATGCGATAAATGCACAGCGGCTCGCGGCGGCTCCGAATCGGCTGCCCTCTCGGAAGTGCCTGAAAGCACATACGTGCTTACGGTAGAAAAGATAAAGCCAGTCTGGGCTGCGCTCCTTGCAATGGCGGAAGACATCCGTAGCGGCCAAGACAACCTTTCTGAGGCGGACTGGCCCGCTGCTGATGCAGTTTTGGCGGATCTAACGCAGATCATGGAAGCTCGCCGCTTCCTGGAGCAGAAAGCGGCAGAAAATACGGGGCATCCATTTTGTCATTTTGTCCATGATGTCGGCTAGTTGCTGGTGGCTCCGCGACAGCGCTTACTCGGCTGAAGGTCTGGCGCAGCGAACAGGCGGACGCGTTGCTGTTTGCCCCCCTTGAACAAGGAGCCGCCGATCCTGGAGATCGCAAGGCCATACTGAGGCGCCGTGGGCGCTCGCGAAGGAGGCCGGGAGCAAAATGGATGAGGCAACGCTCGAATCTCGGGGAGCGTCGTTACGTGAGGCAATACGACCTCTTTCCAGATTGTCGCGCTATAATGTCAGGCAGGCGGTGACAATCGGGCGGTTACGATCGACTGGAAGCTGGTGACGACTTACCGGTCGAAGATCTCTCCGTGGCGGTCGAGAAGTTCGGCTGGTATGCCCTGCGCTGGAAGGCGGAGGTGTTCCACAAGGTCATGAAGTCCGGCTGCCGTGCTGAGGAGGCAAGGCTCGAGACCGCCGAGAGGCTGGCGAAGTTCCTCGCCCTCATCGCGGTGGTCAGCTGGCGCATATTCTTCGTCACGATGTCGGCGCGCGCCAAGCCAGACGCCGCGCCCGACAGCGTTCTCACCTTCGCCGAGATCACTACGCTCAACCCGATCGACGCGTCCCGAACGCGACCGCGCCTCCAACGGACCACTCTCGCCGCTTACCTGCTGCAAATCGCCATGCTTGGCGGCTATCTCGCCCGCAACCATGATCCGCCTCCGGGTATATGGTCGTCTGGCGTGGCATGACCCGGTTGCACGACATCGCTCTCAAGCCGACGATGTGGTTATTCGGAAGCTTCACCGGCGGCGTACGCCTGGTCCAGGGGTGATACGGCTCGGTCAGCCGGCGCTGAGGTTTTTGCGGTGCAGACGCGGTCGAAGATGGATCCAGAAGGTTTCGGCTGGAGCCGTGGCGGTTCTTGGGCAGGTTGGCGCGAAGGCCGTGCCATTGTTGGTGAGCACGATGTGGTCCTTTATAGAAAGACCTGCACGATAGACTGCAGATTAAGCCCGCGAAACCCCAGCTCGTACGTTTGGACGCCGGTCAATCCAAGGTCGGGCATCCTCTAGGTCTCGTGCCATACGGACCAGTGTTGCCTCATCCCCAAAACGGCCGACGATCTGAACGCCGATCGGCAGTCCATCAGTGCTTTGCGCCAGAGGCAAACTGACCGAAGGTTGACCAGTCACATTGAACACGCCGAGGTGGCCACCTTCTTGATACTCGGCTTGTATAAATTCTTCTACCGAGACGGTTTCATTGGTCAAGGTGTCGATCCCGCCATGCGGCCGGGCGACGGTCGACATTACCGGGGTCAAAAGTATATCGAAGGCATTGATTGCCTCGCCCACCTTGAGCCGCATTCCTCGGATGGCCTCATGTATCTCAGTTGAGATTGAGAGAGGCTGCTTCTGCCCTCGTTGATAAAGTTTAAGGTTAACCGGCTCTAGGGTGTCTGCGCTAATGGAGCGTCCCAAGGCGCGCGCCGCACTTTCGAGCCAACTTGCCCCCATATCTGACAACCCCAGCATTATCTTCGGCAATTCTTCGAATTCATATGGCGGGGGGATTTCTACTACCGAGTGTCCCATTTCTTCGAGCAGTGACGCGATCCCGTCGACCGCTTGTAGAACTTGAGGCTCGAGATCAACCGGGCCCCATTTTGTCCTGGCAAGCCCGACCCTCAGGTGCCCGGTGGAGTGTAAAAGTTCCTCAACGTAAGGGCGATTCGGCTGGACGATAACAAATGGGTCCCCAGGCTCGGGACCAGAAAAGACATCAAGCGCTGCTGCCATATCTCGCACAGTTCGACATAGGACAAAATGCCTAGATAGACCGAACCACCCGTCTTGACCATTCGGGCCACCAGAAATGCGACCGCGAGACGGATTCAGCCCAACAAGCCCGCACCAAGCCGCAGGTTGTCGAATGGATCCACCACCGTCGCTTGCATGCGCGATTGGTGTGATCCCAGCCGCCACTGCCGCCGCAGCACCTCCAGAAGAGCCGCTTGCTGAACGGTTCAAATCCCACGGATTGCAAGTAATCCCATTGACAATCGTTTCAGTCATACCGGACATACCAAGCTCCGGCGTTGCTGTTCTTCCGATTGTTCGAAGTCCAGCATCCCGGGCGCGCCGAAAGTAAAAGCTGTCGGTTTTGGAACGGCAACCTTTGAACAGCCGACTTCCCATTTCCTGGAGACGTCCAGCTTCGCTGGCTCCAATATCTTTGCGAAGGAAAGGCACACCGTTCAGAAGCCCGGAAGCTGGGCCTGAAATTGTCTCGGCGTCTTCATAGAATTCGATTACAGCGTTGACGCGTGGATTCACATCGTCGTAAGCCTGCCGCGCCAAACCCGTCAGTTCCAAAGCGGTGACCTCCCCTTGATTGACCAGAGCTGCCAAACCGGTAGCGTCGAATTCTGTATACTCATTTAATTTCATTAATGCAGCCTCGGGTTGATTGTTAAACATTACGTCTAACGACGGCATTCAAATCAACGTGGGTATGTCTTGCTGGACGGAGTTATGTCGCCAGCCAACATGCAGCGGTGTGGTTCGCGGCCACCTCGATGGCCGGCGGCTCCTCCTCCTTGCAGCGGTGGAAGGCAACCGGGCAGCGAGGATGGAAACGACAGCCCTTGGGCACGCGTGCGGCGCTTGGAACCTCTCCTTGCAACGCCGGCAGACCGACGCGACTAGCGTCGCTGCGAATTTGCGGCGTCGCGTTGCGCAGTGCGACCGTATAAGGGTGGTGTGGATTGAATGTGATCTCGTCGGCGCTGCCGATCTCGACCAATTTTCCAAGATACAAAACGGCAATCCTGTCGGCGATCAACCACGCAAGCGGAAGATCGTGGGTGATGAACAGCAACGCCATGTTGTGCTTTGCGCGCAAGTCGACCAAGACCTGAAGAATCTGTGCGCGTATAGAAACATCGAGCATTGACACAGGTTCGTCGGCGACGATGAGCTTCGGTTTCACGGCAAGCGCTCCGGCAATCACCACCCGCTGGCGCTGGCCACCAGACAGCTCGTGCGGGAAACGGGAAAAGAAATCACCAGGAGGATTGAGCCCGGCGGCTGCAAGCGCCTCGCTCACACGATCTGCAAGCTGCTTCCCGCCCTCGACCAGTTGCAGTGACCGCAATGGCTCTGCCACAATCTCGAACACGGTGTGGCGCGGATTGAGCGCCTGATAAGCGTCCTGGAAGATCATCTGCACGCGGTGCCGGTAAGGACGCAGGGCCGAAGAGCCGCGCACTGAGCTCATGTCCTCGTCCTCGAACAACAACCTGCCGCTTGTTGGCTGTGCAAGCTTGGTGATTGCGCGGCCTACCGTCGTTTTACCGCTTCCCGACTCTCCGACCAAGGCGACGATCTCGCCCCGTCTGATGTTGAGATCGATCCCGTCCACCGCGCGGACGGCGCGGGGAGGTCGGCCCAAGACGCGGTCGAACAGCCCACCCTGTATGGGAAAGTGAACTTGCAGGCCCTCGAGACGCAGGAAGTTGGCGTTGTCAGGCATGAGCAGCGACCTTGTCTTCTTGCAAGAACCGGTGAAGGTGACAGGCGACGCGTCCCCGCCCGACTCCAGTGAGGCTAGGTACTTCTGTCTGGCATACCCCCATGGCCGAAGGGCAACGTGGATGGAAGGCGCACCCCGACGGCCGATTCACCAGACTGGGGGGATCACCGGGTATATGCCGGATCACCTTTTTGCCGCTCGCCGGGTTCGGGATCGAGTCGATCAGCAATCGCGTGTACGGGTGCTTAGGCTTGCCGAAGATCTCAGCGACAGTGCCGTCCTCGACGAGGCGGCCGGAATACATGATCATCACCCGATCACAAGCCTCAGCCACCACAGAAAGATCGTGAGTGATTAAAATGAGAGCAAGGTTAAGCTGCGATCGCAAGTCACCCAGCAGTTTGAGAATCTGAGCCTGGGTAATGACGTCGAGCGCCGTGGTCGGCTCATCACCAATGACGATCGAGGGGCGACATGCCAGCGCCATGGCAATCATCACCCTTTGTCGCATACCGCCCGACAACTCGTGGGGATAGGCAGCGCCGCGATCTGCCGGAATGCCGACGAGTTCGAGCAGTTCTCTTGCCCGCGCGGTTGCCTCGACACGCGACATGCCAAGCTTCAGCACACACGGCTCGGCTATCTGCTTGATGATGCGGTGAACAGGATTAAGCGCATTCATCGCGCCCTGGAAGACAACGGACGTTTCACTCCAGCGATGTGGCCGCATCGCCGCATCGTCATCGATCGGCAGTCGCTTACCGCGATATCGTACCTCACCCCCGCTGACCCGCGCGTTGGGTGAAAGCAGACCCGCGATCGCCATTGCAGTCGTAGTCTTCCCGCTGCCCGATTCACCGACGAGGCCAACCGCCTCTCCGGCCCGGAGCGCGAAGCTCACGCGGTCGATCGCACGCGATGAAACGCCCTTGAGCCCATAATCGACAGAGAGCCTGTCGACCTCCAGAAGCGGTGCGTTGTCCTGGGACGAGTTTATCATGGGATCACCCTGCGTCGTGGGTTAAAGGTGTCGTCGAGGGCATTGCCGATCAGGACGAAGCTAAGCGAAACCGTAAGGACGCATACTCCTGGGCTGAGGTCCCACCAGGCTCCTGCACTGGCAGCACCGGCGCGTTGAGCGAGCGCAAGCAAAGTGCCCCATGAAGGCTGCAAAGGGTCGCCAAGTCCAAGGAACGAGAGCGATGTCTCAACATAGATTGCGCCTGCGACAACTAGAGCGCCATTGGCCGTGATTTGCGGCACGAGGTTGGGCAGGATGTGCTTTACCATGATGACGATATTGCTGCTGCCCACAACCCGCGCGCGATCTACGAATGTTCGCTCCTTAAGCGACAGCGTTTGGCTGCGAACGATCCGCGCAACAAAAGCCCAGCTCGTCATTCCGATAACGACAATAATCACAAAAAGAGAAGGACGGAACCCGAAGATATCTCCACCGCGCCCCCAAACTTCAAGGATTACTGGCGTGATGACCAGCGCCAGCACGAAGGAGGGCATGACAAAAAAGAAATCCGTCAAGCGCATCAGCCAGACGTCAACCCTTCCACCGTAATAGCCCGCGCTGATACCAACAGTGGTGCCGAAGACAAGGCTTATCACGGTCGCCAGCACCGCGATCGTCAGCGATATCCGGGCACCATGGACAACCAGATTGAGCACGTCTCGCCCCACATCATCGGTGCCCAGCAGATGCTGGCTTGATGGTGGCGCGAGGAAATCGCCCGTAGCGTTGATTGCAGTTTGGAGCGGTCCTACAAGGATATTTGGGACGGCAGCCAGCACAAGAAAGAAGACTAAACATAGGACGCCAGCCTGAGCACCGCCCCGGCCAAGAAATTGACGCAGAAAGCTTTTTATCGCTCGCGCTCGGCCTCGCGGGGGATACCGAACTGTTCCTTCGCTCATTGCCGGACTCGCGGATCAAGAAAGCCGTAGGCCAGGTCGGCTACAAGGTTTGCGACAACAATCGACGCACCAAGCAACAGAAATATGCCTTGAAGGACAGGGTAGTCCCGTGCATTCAGCGCTTCCACTGTCAGCCCTCCGATACCCGGCCAGGCGAATACGGCTTCGATGGTGATGGCCCCGGCGACTACGTAGCCAAGATTAAGAGCAATCAGCGTTACGACGGGCAACATTGCGTTGCGAAATGCATGACGCATTAGCATCTGACGGTTGGTCAGCCCTTTGGCCCGCGCAGTTACCATATAATCTTCTGTGACTACGTCACTCATCGCTGCACGTGCGACCACGACGTATTGGCCGATCAGCCCAAGTGCCACCGCGGTAACCGGAAGCGTGAGATGCAGCAGATAGTCGAGGAACGAACCAAGGGAGCCCGTGATCGCGCCGGGCGAGTATGCACCGTAGCCGGGAAACCAACCCAATGCCGTGCTGAAGACTACCACCAGGAGCATGCCGAGCCAGAACGAGGGTGTCGAATAGAGCGCCAGAGAGGTTGCCGTGGCGATATGATCGACGGCACCTCCTCTGCGCCACCCTGCATATAGGCCAAGCATGACACCCCATGGGATGGCGATTAATTGGGCTAGACCTACAAGGGCAATGGTGGCCGGCAAACGCTCCAAGATTAGGTCAGCGACATGTCTGCCCCTGAACTTGAAGCTGTAGCCTAAATCGCCCTGAATAGTTGCCGACAAGTAGTCGATAACCTGGTCCGGGAATAGCGGCCGATCGAGGCCCCAGTTCTGGCGCAGCGCCTGCATTTGCTCGGCTGTCACGCTGCTGCGTGCTCCGCCGAGCAGAAGCTTGGCTGGGTCGCCCGGAATGATCCTGAACAAAACGAAGTTCAGGACTCCCACCATCAGAAGTGTCACAATCGCCCTAATGACGATGCGCACGATGCGCCGGCTCCTTGGCCCTCCCATTGCGAAGGCACTAGACATCAGACCGGCCTCAGACGATCGAACGGGAAATAGCCCCACATTGATACGGCATCCTCTGTCCCCCAACCTTGGATGCAGTCCGTTCGATGCGCGTCGAGCAGAAAAGGGTAACACAGCATGATGTAGGGCGCTTGTGTGTAGATGAGACGCGTCGCCTCGTCGACCAGCTGCTTGCTTTTCGCGAGGTCAACCGTGACGTCCGCTTCTGAAAGAAGTGAGTCAAACTTGTCATTTCTCCAATAAGAGGTGTTGTTTGTCCCAATGCCCTTGCTGTTACCCAAGTTGAGGATGTCGTGTGGGGTGGGCGACAGCCAAGTCGAAGAGACCAACAGGTCCCAGCCTCCACCGCCATTGGCCGGTGCTGCTGTGCGGGCGCCCAGCGCGCCGGTTTCAAGCTGCGTCACTGACACCGGAATGCCAATTTGCCCCAACCAACCAGCAACGAGTTGCACCGCCGCGATCGGAATCTCGAGGCCGCCCCCGGATGCTCCGGTGATCAGCTCAAGTTGAAGGCTGTTTCCCTCCTCGTCCTCCCGAAGTCCGTCGCCGTTTGTGTCGAGATAACCGGCGGCATCAAGCCGGCGAGCAGCCTCAGCAAGGTCAAAGCGGCGCCTTATGTCGCTCAACTCTGAATAGTAATCGGTCGCCGCCGGCATGACCACCCCCACGCCCGGGTCGGCATGCCCACGAAAGGCGCGATCGACGATGGTCTTCTGATCGATCGCGTACCCAATGGCATCGCGAAACGCCGTATCTTGCAGGGCCTTCGTGCTGCCTGCCCCCTCCCCGGACGCAGTGTTGAAGGCCAGATAGTTCCGTTGTTCGACCCGCGATTGGCCGACCCTAATGTCGGAATGGTTGGAGAGATCCTCCCACTGAGCAGATGTGATGCCATAACCGTAGTCAAGGTTGCCACTTTTTAGACCTTGGGCGATGGGATCTGCTGTATTGAACAGGTTCAAAATCATGCCTGCCATGGGCGGCTGTCCCATGCGAAAATACTTGTTCGACGCCAAGCGGACAAATTGACCCGGCTGAAACTCTGAAACAATCATGGGGCCTGTGCCCACCAGCGGAGGATCATTGCGAAAGGTGTTACGCGCGTCGGCGTGGCTAATCTTCGCCCAAATGTGCTCGGGAACAATCAGAACTGCATTATTGACTGGCCATCGCGTTGGAAGCTTGGTCACAATTTGGAGGGTTTCATCATCAATAGCCCTAATGGACTCGACGTTTTCCAACCCAGCAGCATTATTCCACCCAACATTCAGCTCGTTTGGGGTGCCGATAGACTCGCGCAAATAGTTATAGGTGAATGCAGCGTCTCTGGCTGTGGCGGGTTGGCCGTCTGACCACCTCATGCCCGGCCAGATTTTAAACGTCCATGTCAGATTGTCATGCGCAACCGACCATTCCTTGGCAAAGCCTCTCCGATCACGATGGCGTTGCGCATCCATGCCAACGAGAGGGTCATAGGTGAATGCAGTCGGCCAAAAGGACGACCAAGTAGCGAATGGATTCATTGTGTCGGCAGCCCAAATTGCTGCCATGCGCACGATCTGATCACCACATGACGATGCAAGGGCCACAGAGCTCGCGAGCAAGGGGGCCGCCGATCCGAGAAGCATCGCCTTGATTAAGAGGCGGCGGTTGACTGGCAACATATTCATTTACATCCCTCCCTTAAGAATATTGTTCTCCTTGTCTTGCCGTCGCGAATACGGCCGCACTAGGCGTCAACTGAACACCCGGACTTCGACGATTCTTGACTGCCAAGATTGAGGTTCAAAGCCGCGCAACGACGCTTGCGGCGGCTGTGCCCGCTCATTCCAAAGCTCCACCTAGGCACTCGTGGATCTCTGGTCCGCCAAGCGATCCCCTCCAGGGCGGCGAACTTTGCATCGCGGGTTGCTTTTTCTCCCAAGTATTCACGCTCCCGCCAGAACTTAAACTTGCATCGGGATATTTATGGATCAAATGCCTCAGCTTCTTGAAACGCATCGACCAAAATTTGCTACTATTTGATGCTAACGTTCTGCATTCGAACGGCTCTCCCGAGCAAAGTGCGTGTTTCAGAAATCGCGGACACGACTAGGCCGTGAACTCATAAGTGCGGAATGAAACCACGACAGGTGGTTTGCAGACCTTTGGACTTCGGCCATCATCGAACGCATGCCCATTTTATAGCGCGACATATGTGGAACGGCCACGCGGGCAAGCGCTTTTTCAGACATGTCATCCAGCGGGATAGGTGCGGTCATATGTCCGACCTTTCAGCGCGGTCTAAGACCGCTGGCCTCGATGAAATTCGCGATGCCAGGGGCTGATCAATCTGACGCGCTGTAGGCGCATTGTCGCGCCGGCCTCTCTCGCCTCGCCCGTGGGTCATCGTCTAATTTTGCACCTCGCCTCTGTCCGGCGTCGCGCCGGCCAATCCGTCCTGGTCGTCGTTCGGCTCAGGCGCGTGGTGCGCCGCTTGCCGCACCAGCATTTCGATATGTCCCGCCCTTGGTGAGCAGCGCCCAGATAATCCTCGCCATCTTGTTGGCGAGCGCGATCGCGATGACCTTGAAAGGCTGCCGCGCTTAAAGGGCGACGAGCCATCGCGGCGCTTTGTCGTTGCCCTTAACGCCGCAAGACCGACGTCGCGCCACAAACAAGCAGCGAGCGGAGCGTCGGGTTGCCCATTTCGATATGCCGCCGAGCCGCTCCTTGCCGCCGCTCGAATGGGGTTTTGGCGTCAGTCCCAGCCAGGCGGCGAAGTGACGACCGGATTTGAACCCGTCGGGATCCGGGATCAGCGCTTTGACGGAAGCCGCGGTGATCGCTCCGACGCCCGGAATTGTGGTCAGCCGTCGCATGTCCTCGTCGCGCTTCGCCTCGCCGACTCCCTCATTCGAGCTTGTCGATTTGACGCGTCAGCGCCTCGACCTGACCGGCGATTTCAGCCAGAGCCAAACGAGCGGCTTTTGGCAGGCAAACGTCCGCCTCGTCGCGGACGATCTCGATCAACGCAGCCACTTTAGCCGTGCCGAGGGCGGCAACTTCGACAAATGCCCGCGAAGCGCGTTGATCGCCTGAGTTTGCTGGCGGATCAAAAGGGCGCGCGTCCTCAGCACCATGGCCGCCGCCTGTTGATCAGCCGATTTGATCGGAACGAAACGCATGGTCTTGCGGGTGACGGCTTCGCTGATCGCTTCGGCGTCGGCGGCGTCCGTCTTGCCCCGTTTCACAAAAGGCTTCACACAATCGGCGGGATTAAACGCACGTCGTGACCGAGCGCCGCAATCTGGTGCGCCCAATAATGCGAACCGCCGCACGCCTCCAAACCAACCAGACACGGCGGAAGCTTTTCGAAAATCTGGGGAGAGAGGTCGTATTGCCTCACCCTGGATTGTTCCCGAACGATTTTCCGTTGCCTCACCATAATTTCCCCAGGGCCGGGTTGGGATCAATTCGCCATCGGCTCGATTGGCGGCTCGACGTGCATTGGCCCAAACACCATCGCGTGCGCCTTTTCCTTCCGCCAGATCTTCAAACGGCGCTGCAGCGTGCGCAGAAGTTGATCAGGATATTGCCCCGGCTGCTCCTCCTGCAGGCGCACCAGTAATTCGCGGCTCGTCCGCCAGGGCTCTTCGTCGAACCACGCGCGCAGCCGGCCCGTGACCTTCAGCAGCGGATCCGGTCGCCGACGACCCCGCTTTTGCTTCGGCTTGGCTCTTGCGGCTGGGCGGATTTCCCCCAGTTCCAGGCCGTCCGCAGGCCCGACAGGAACTGATCCAGCGCCAGATCGCTCACCACCAGCGCCGGCGTGCAAGATCCATCAGCAATGTCGACGAGGTGCTGCTGCGCCGATCGCATCTCTCGCAGCAGCTTTACCGGATCCAGCCGCCCCTGTGTTTGCGCCAGCATGGCCCGAACCGGTTCAGCCGTGAGTGGATGTGCCGCAGTCGCTGGCATGGTGTTGCCGCCGGGTGATAGCGCTTGCGCACGCGGGCGCCGTCCCGTTCTTTTCCCGCCAGCTTGAAGGAGGGCTGGAAGAAGTTCACGAACAGCCGCGCCGTTGCGTAGAGTTGTGCCAGAGTCGCAGCGGCTTCAAGCCCCTCCAGCCGGCGATAGTGCGGATTTCGCAAAAGCCGGACAAGAGTTCCTTTAATTCCCGGACAGCAGTGGAGTGCACCCCTCGACTGAGGCAAATAGATAGGGGACAGTTTCTGAATTACAGGAACTGTAAATGGTTGGAAGAAAGCCGAGATTTATTGAACAAGTTCTGGGTACTGCGGTCCGGTGCGCCTTGGCGGGACCTCCCCGAGCGATACGGCCCTACAACGGCTTTGTCCGATGGCGGAAAGCAGGTGTGTGGGACCGCCTCATGATCGAAATTGCTAAAGCGCATGACGGCCGGGCGCAGATGATCGACACCTCCATCGTTCGCGTCCATAAGCAGGGCGCGACAGCAAAAGGGGGGATCGAGATCATAGTCTCGGTCGCTCGCGAGGTGGGCTCACATCAAGCATCTGGCTGTGTGGTAATGAGTCTACGTCCTAGGTCGCAACCTATCGGGGCAGCCTGCGGCTGCATACGCGCTCCGCCAGCGCTTGCGAGTTCGGAAGGCATGAAGCCGATATCGACCGATGCCGATGGGCGGCGCATGGGCCGCGTAACGCAGTCGGTGTGACGCGCCTCCTCGGAAGTGCTCTAGCCGCTTCTGGATATCTGCGGGGTTCACGCTGCTGCCTGATTGCCGACCCGGACGGCCTCGTCGAGCGCTCTCCACAAACCGAGCGCGCCATCGCCGACGGCAATATCGGGCGCGGATCTTCAGGCCACGCCGCTTCACGTCGACCAGCAACTCGCGCCAGCTCTGCGCGCTCTCGCGAACGCCGGTCTGGAAACCGACGAGTTCTTTCCTGCCCTCGGGCGTGGCGCCGATCAGGACCAGCATGCATTCGGCTTGGTCTTCCATGCGGCCTGCAGGTAAACCCCGTCCGCCACACATAGACGTAGCGCCGCGCCGAAAGATCGCGCTTTTGCCAACGCTCGTAGTCGGCGTTCCACTCCGCCGTCAGCCGAGTGATCACCGAGGGTGAAGGTTCCGCGCGTCCTTGCCCATAAGCGCGCTCAGCGCTTCCTGGAAATCCCCTGTCGAAACGCCGCGCAGGTAGAGAACGGGAAGCAGCGCATCCAGACTCCGCGTCCGACGCGCCCATTTCGGCAGAATCAATGAGGAGAACCGGACCCGATCACCTTGCCATTCGCGCCGCGATCCCGGATCTTCACCCGCCTGACTGGCACCGGCCCGATGCCCGTCTGGATGGCTCCGTTCCGGGCCGTGACCATGCCGGACAATCCGGTCACGGCCATCGGCAAGCTTGAGATCCCGCATCTCGGCAAGAAACGTCTCGGCCTCGATCTCGATCGCCTGCGCCAGCAATTTGCGCGCCCCGGTGCGAAGCACATCGATCAGTGGATCATCAAACTCGTCAGGCTGACGAAGGAGAACAATGTTGATAGTCTCGTTCATGGCGTATCGCTCTCCTCGAGAGGTTCTGGCAGGCTTCATCACCCGCCTCGTACGCCGCTCTCCTCAAAACGTTATCACCCAGTTTCCGCCATAGCTCTAGGCTCAATACTGGCTGTACGTGCAGATCACGGTAAAAACGCGTCTTGATGGACCGTTAGCCAGCCGGAGGCTGCCCATCTGCTGGATGCAGTCCGCCCCCCGGGGAACACGCCATCCCACATCTCTAACTCAGAATTATCAACCTCATCGGGGGATTAACATGCGTATCGTTCGACGGAATGATTGGGCATAATCTGCGGCATTAAAAATCAGGGTGCTGAAAAGGCGGGGAATCTGCGCCATGTCGGCACCGATCTTGCCTCCAGGAGGAAGTTGACCGGTCAATTCCGATGGTTGTTGCCCTGCCGAAAAAGCCGCCAATCTTGAAGTAGCCTGCTACACTCCCGCTTCGAGCGCAGCATCTCCGCTACTCAGCCCTGCGTCGATTGTCCACCAGATCTAATTACATCATGCGCCGCCACATGAGCCACCCTCCAGACCGTGCCGATCGCCGCCTTCGATCGGTTGCAACAGATCCTTCAACTTAATTTACAGACTTTTTGCGACCGCAGTGAACTGAAAAGGGTATGTTCACCGCATTGTTCAAGGCCCGCACGGCCAAGAGCTGCGCCGAATTATCCCAGGATAGCCGCACAGCACGAAATATTGGAGGTCGAAACAAGTGGCAAGAAGAGCGCTCATCTTCATTGAATCTTCAAGTAATGGTTCCCGATACGTCAAAGCGGCTAAGAATCTTGATCTTTTACCATTTGTTATGAACCCGTCGGGATCCGGGATCAGCGCTTTGACGGAAGCCGCGGTGATCGCTCCGACGCCCGGAATTGTGGTCAGCCGTCGCATGTCCTCGTCGCGCTTCGCCTCGCCGACTCCCTCATTCGAGCTTGTCGATTTGACGCGTCAGCGCCTCGACCTGACCGGCGATTTCAGCCAGAGCCAAACGAGCGGCTTTTGGCAGGCAAACGTCCGCCTCGTCGCGGACGATCTCGATCAACGCAGCCACTTTAGCCGTGCCGAGGGCGGCAACTTCGACAAATGCCCGCGAAGCGCGTTGATCGCCTGAGTTTGCTGGCGGATCAAAAGGGCGCGCGTCCTCAGCACCATGGCCGCCGCCTGTTGATCAGCCGATTTGATCGGAACGAAACGCATGGTCTTGCGGGTGACGGCTTCGCTGATCGCTTCGGCGTCGGCGGCGTCCGTCTTGCCCCGTTTCACAAAAGGCTTCACACAATCGGCGGGATTCAACGCACGTCGTGACCGAGCGCCGCAATCTGGTGCGCCCAATAATGCGAACCGCCGCACGCCTCCAAACCAACCAGACACGGCGGAAGCTTTTCGAAAATCTGGGGAGAGAGGTCGTATTGCCTCACCCTGGATTGTTCCCGAACGATTTTCCGTTGCCTCACCATAATTTCCCCAGGGCCGGGTTGGGATCAATTCGCCATCGGCTCGATTGGCGGCTCGACGTGCATTGGCCCAAACACCATCGCGTGCGCCTTTTCCTTCCGCCAGATCTTCAAACGGCGCTGCAGCGTGCGCAGAAGTTGATCAGGATATTGCCCCGGCTGCTCCTCCTGCAGGCGCACCAGTAATTCGCGGCTCGTCCGCCAGGGCTCTTCGTCGAACCACGCGCGCAGCCGGCCCGTGACCTTCAGCAGCGGATCCGGTCGCCGACGACCCCGCTTTTGCTTCGGCTTGGCTCTTGCGGCTGGGCGGATTTCCCCCAGTTCCAGGCCGTCCGCAGGCCCGACAGGAACTGATCCAGCGCCAGATCGCTCACCACCAGCGCCGGCGTGCAAGATCCATCAGCAATGTCGACGAGGTGCTGCTGCGCCGATCGCATCTCTCGCAGCAGCTTTACCGGATCCAGCCGCCCCTGTGTTTGCGCCAGCATGGCCCGAACCGGTTCAGCCGTGAGTGGATGTGCCGCAGTCGCTGGCATGGTGTTGCCGCCGGGTGATAGCGCTTGCGCACGCGGGCGCCGTCCCGTTCTTTTCCCGCCAGCTTGAAGGAGGGCTGGAAGAAGTTCACGAACAGCCGCGCCGTTGCGTAGAGTTGTGCCAGAGTCGCAGCGGCTTCAAGCCCCTCCAGCCGGCGATAGTGCGGATTTCGCAAAAGCCGGACAAGAGTTCCTTTAATTCCCGGACAGCAGTGGAGTGCACCCCTCGACTGAGGCAAATAGATAGGGGACAGTTTCTGAATTACAGGAACTGTAAATGGTTGGAAGAAAGCCGAGATTTATTGAACAAGTTCTGGGTACTGCGGTCCGGTGCGCCTTGGCGGGACCTCCCCGAGCGATACGGCCCTACAACGGCTTTGTCCGATGGCGGAAAGCAGGTGTGTGGGACCGCCTCATGATCGAAATTGCTAAAGCGCATGACGGCCGGGCGCAGATGATCGACACCTCCATCGTTCGCGTCCATAAGCAGGGCGCGACAGCAAAAGGGGGGATCGAGATCATAGTCTCGGTCGCTCGCGAGGTGGGCTCACATCAAGCATCTGGCTGTGTGGTAATGAGTCTACGTCCTAGGTCGCAACCTATCGGGGCAGCCTGCGGCTGCATACGCGCTCCGCCAGCGCTTGCGAGTTCGGAAGGCATGAAGCCGATATCGACCGATGCCGATGGGCGGCGCATGGGCCGCGTAACGCAGTCGGTGTGACGCGCCTCCTCGGAAGTGCTCTAGCCGCTTCTGGATATCTGCGGGGTTCACGCTGCTGCCTGATTGCCGACCCGGACGGCCTCGTCGAGCGCTCTCCACAAACCGAGCGCGCCATCGCCGACGGCAATATCGGGCGCGGATCTTCAGGCCACGCCGCTTCACGTCGACCAGCAACTCGCGCCAGCTCTGCGCGCTCTCGCGAACGCCGGTCTGGAAACCGACGAGTTCTTTCCTGCCCTCGGGCGTGGCGCCGATCAGGACCAGCATGCATTCGGCTTGGTCTTCCATGCGGCCTGCAGGTAAACCCCGTCCGCCACACATAGACGTAGCGCCGCGCCGAAAGATCGCGCTTTTGCCAACGCTCGTAGTCGGCGTTCCACTCCGCCGTCAGCCGAGTGATCACCGAGGGTGAAGGTTCCGCGCGTCCTTGCCCATAAGCGCGCTCAGCGCTTCCTGGAAATCCCCTGTCGAAACGCCGCGCAGGTAGAGAACGGGAAGCAGCGCATCCAGACTCCGCGTCCGACGCGCCCATTTCGGCAGAATCAATGAGGAGAACCGGACCCGATCACCTTGCCATTCGCGCCGCGATCCCGGATCTTCACCCGCCTGACTGGCACCGGCCCGATGCCCGTCTGGATGGCTCCGTTCCGGGCCGTGACCATGCCGGACAATCCGGTCACGGCCATCGGCAAGCTTGAGATCCCGCATCTCGGCAAGAAACGTCTCGGCCTCGATCTCGATCGCCTGCGCCAGCAATTTGCGCGCCCCGGTGCGAAGCACATCGATCAGTGGATCATCAAACTCGTCAGGCTGACGAAGGAGAACAATGTTGATAGTCTCGTTCATGGCGTATCGCTCTCCTCGAGAGGTTCTGGCAGGCTTCATCACCCGCCTCGTACGCCGCTCTCCTCAAAACGTTATCACCCAGTTTCCGCCATAGCTCTAGGCTCAATACTGGCTGTACGTGCAGATCACGGTAAAAACGCGTCTTGATGGACCGTTAGCCAGCCGGAGGCTGCCCATCTGCTGGATGCAGTCCGCCCCCCGGGGAACACGCCATCCCACATCTCTAACTCAGAATTATCAACCTCATCGGGGGATTAACATGCGTATCGTTCGACGGAATGATTGGGCATAATCTGCGGCATTAAAAATCAGGGTGCTGAAAAGGCGGGGAATTTGCGCCATGTCGGCACCGATCTTGCCTCCAGGAGGAAGTTGACCGGTCAATTCCGATGGTTGTTGCCCTGCCGAAAAAGCCGCCAATCTTGAAGTAGCCTGCTACACTCCCGCTTCGAGCGCAGCATCTCCGCTACTCAGCCCTGCGTCGATTGTCCACCAGATCTAATTACATCATGCGCCGCCACATGAGCCACCCTCCAGACCGTGCCGATCGCCGCCTTCGATCGGTTGCAACAGATCCTTCAACTTAATTTACAGACTTTTTGCGACCGCAGTGAACTGAAAAGGGTATGTTCACCGCATTGTTCAAGGCCCGCACGGCCAAGAGCTGCGCCGAATTATCCCAGGATAGCCGCACAGCACGAAATATTGGAGGTCGAAACAAGTGGCAAGAAGAGCGCTCATCTTCATTGAATCTTCAAGTAATGGTTCCCGATACGTCAAAGCGGCTAAGAATCTTGATCTTTTACCATTTGTTATGTCATCTG
>NZ_SRUN01000022.1:29454-48979 GCF_004791595.1 Mesorhizobium sp. M8A.F.Ca.ET.202.01.1.1
AGCCGCACAGCACGAAATATTGGAGGTCGAAACAAGTGGCAAGAAGAGCGCTCATCTTCATTGAATCTTCAAGTAATGGTTCCCGATACGTCAAAGCGGCTAAGAATCTTGATCTTTTACCATTTGTTATGTCATCTGATCCAACTCGGTACGACTATCTTGCGGCGGAAGGCATAGAGGCGATATGTGTGGATACAGACAATCTCGATGCGCTAATCCGCGAATGTTCCCGCCTGGCTGAGAACTATGACATTGCCGGCATTACCGGCTTTCCGAACCCCGGCGAATGGGTCTATGCGACAGCTGGCAGGCTCTGTCGGCATTTCGATCTACCTGGACCGAACCCGGCATCGATTGAACAGTGCTCCGACAAATTTATTCAACTTCAGCTTCTTGCGGAGGCTGGCGTTCCCCTCCCTCTTTATCGCTTGGCAGCGGATGCGGCGGACGTTAAAAGCGCCGCCGCCGAAATCGGCCTGCCGGTGGTTCTTAAGCCAGCGGTAGGCAACGCCAGCAGCGGGGTCCGGTTGTGCCGAAACGTCGATGAGTTAAAGGAACATACGACTTATCTATTGGGTGGGAAGCACGTATGGCGGTTTTCACCCAGGATCCTGGTCGAAGAATTCGCGCAAGGTCCCTACTATTGCTCCGAGATAATGGGAGATGAGGTCATCGGGATTTACGGCGGTGAGGTCGGCCCCGAGCCGTACTTCGTCTTTCGTGAATACACCCTACCGGCCCTACTGACTGATGAAGAGCAAGAGCGGATTGTTGAACTTTCCCTGACCTGTTTGCGCGCTCTCGGCCTTGGTTGGGGACCCACCTGCATAGAATTCCGTTGGACGAACCGTGGCCCTGTGGTTATTGAAGTTAACCCGCGTCTTGGTGGTGTGCCCGGTCCTCAACTGGTTCAGCTCACTTACGGGCTCGATCTCGTCACCGAGCACATCAAGCTTGTCATCGGCGAGGAATCGAATTTGCGCAGAATGCATTCGCGCACTGCGGCCGCGCGTTTTTTGATACCTGATCGCGATGGCACTCTCGATTGGATCAGTGGCGACAGTCGGGCGGCTGCCATACCGGGGGTAGCCGAGGTCACGTTTTATGTTGAACCCAAGACGCCCATCGTTAGGAAAGGCGATCTCGGAGACTGGATCGGATGTGTCATCGCCGCTTCAGCCACCCGTGCGCAGACCGAGGCGATACTTCAGGAGGCTGTGGACTTAATCGGCTGGTCGATTGCACCATTTCCGACCCCTTAGTAAATAGAAGAAGCTAACGTCCGCGCACCATCGAAATAAGAGGCATCGTAGCCCCGTCGAGCGCGGCGGGGTACTGAAGGTGTTTGTCTGCGTTTTCTTTGCGGACCTGCATCGTGCTTTCTTGGCTGGAGAAAGTCCCATATGATACTTCTTTCCACCCGGTGTGTGAATTCCAGCGTTGCGCAAGGGCCGGACAGTACCCGGCCCTATCGCAACGTTTCAGGCCCGCAGTGCGCCAGACTTCTTAGCCGTCCAGGTGGCGATATAGTCCATCAGTCCTGGATTGAGGCAATCATAAGGTTCGAGCCCGATCGACTTCAGCTGTGACCTTATGCCGTCCATGCGGCTCGGATCGACACCGGATTCAATGATCGACGAGACAAAGGCGGTGAAGCCCGGCGGCGACCAGCCGTCTTCCTGGAAGCGTTCCGGATGGATGAAGGACAGGCCCTTGAACGGATGGTCGCGCTCGACCGGGCCGTGCATGTGGACGCCGCAGCCCGTGCAGGCATGGCGCAGGATCAGCGCGCCCGGATCGACCACCTTCAGCTTGTCGCCGTTTTCGGTCACGGTCACGTCGTTTGTAGCGGCAACCGCCACGACCGAGAACAATGCGCCTTCCGGCTTCCAGCATTTGGTGCAGCCGCAGGCATGGTTGTGGGCGATCTGGCCCTTGACCTTCACCTTGACCGGGTTGCTGGTGCAGGCGCAGACCAGCGTGCCGCCGGCAAAGTCGGGCTTTTCCCGTGGCAGTCCATTGTCGATTTTAGGATGCAGTTTTTCCGGCATTTTGTCTCCTCCCGTGTTGAGCATCTGCATTTTTCGGCCGCTGGCTGGTTAGCCGGCGGCTTTCTCCTCCTCAGTAAACCACCACACTCCTGATCGACTTGCCTTCATGCATGAGGTCAAAACCCCTGTTGATGTCCTCGAGCTTCAGCGTGTGGGTGATCATCGGATCGATCTCGATCTTGCCGGCCATGTACCAGTCGACGATCTTCGGCACGTCGGTGCGGCCGCGCGCGCCGCCGAAGGCGGTTCCCATCCAGGTGCGGCCGGTGACCAGTTGGAACGGCCGCGTCGAGATCTCCTGGCCGGCACCGGCGACGCCGATGACGACCGACTTGCCCCAGCCGCGATGCGAGGCTTCCAGCGCCTGGCGCATCACCTTGGTGCTGCCGGTGCAGTCGAATGTGTAGTCGGCGCCGCCGATCTGGTCGGCGCCACGCTTGGTCATGTTGACGAGGTGGGGCACGACATCGCCGTCGATCTCCTTCGGATTGACGAAATGCGTCATGCCGAACCGCTCGCCCCATTCCTGCTTGTCGTTGTTCAAATCGACGCCGATGATCATGTCGGCGCCGGCAAGTTTCAGGCCCTGTATGACGTTGAGGCCGATACCGCCGAGGCCGAAGACCACGGCTGTCGCGCCGATCTCGACCTTGGCAGTGTTGATCACAGCGCCGATACCGGTGGTGACGCCGCAGCCGATGTAGCAGATCTTGTCGAAGGGCGCGTCGGGGTTGACCTTGGCCAGCGCGATCTCGGGCAGCACGGTGAAATTGGAGAAAGTCGAGCAGCCCATATAGTGAAAGATCTTGTCCTTGCCGATCGAGAAGCGCGATGAACCATCGGGCATCAGGCCCTGGCCCTGGGTGGCGCGGATGGCCGTGCACAGATTGGTTTTTCGCGACAGGCAGGAATGGCACTGGCGGCATTCGGGCGTGTAGAGCGGGATGACGTGGTCGCCCTTCTTGAGCGAGGTGACGCCCTTGCCGATATCGACGACCACGCCGGCGCCCTCATGGCCCAGAATCGCCGGAAATAGGCCTTCCGGATCGGCGCCAGACAGCGTGAATTCGTCGGTGTGGCAGATGCCGGTCGCCTTGATCTCGACCAGCACCTCGCCCTCACGTGGGCCGTCGAGATCGACCTCCATGATCTCCAGCGGCTTTCCGGCGGCGACAGCGACAGCGGCGCGCGTTTTCATGATTTATATCCTTAATCTTGGCTACTGGCTTGTTCGCTTCGACATGTCATGTGACTGACTAACACGGATGTCTCTTGGTGTCCCTGATCAACTGATATCAGCTAATTGCCGGCAGCGTTTCTGCAAAAGCTGCCTGGGCACGGAACAGGCATACTCACATTGCAAATATGAGCAACTTGGTAGATCTCCTCGTTTGTCTCAGCCAGCCACCGTTTAACCCACGATTTCTTTGCTGGCGATTTTCTTTTCGATCTGTTTCGTGGACAGTCCCTTCAAAGCCCACGCCACCGCGTGCTGGCCTGTGGCGTCCAGGACATGGTTGTTACCGAGAGCTTCGGTTCGGATGAGAGTGACATCGTGGCCTAGCGCCTTCGCAGCCTGATAGTAGTCCTCCAGGTTCAAAAATAGCGCTGACTCATCCTTTTCATCACCAATGACAAACAAGCGACGGCGAGGATTCATCGCGATCTTGGACAGATGCACAACCGGGTCATAGATATTATCCGCTCCATCGTACCCACTGCGCTCCAGGCTACCCCTGCGCAGCCCATCCAGGGACAGGCAAGCGGCTGAAAATGCGACACATTCTACGTCCGGAAATTGCGTCAGCAAATAACTGGCTACACTACCGCCGCCGGACTGTCCCGCAAATCCGTAACGCTTGATATTATGGCGTGCGATAAGCTGTCGAACAGCCCCCGCAACGAGCTCCATCTCGCGCATCTGGCGAGCCAAACTGTGTTTGCCCGACGACCCATAGAGTCCCGGCCGGGCGATCTTGACGAACGGCATTCCGAGCGAAGACG
Source organism: Mesorhizobium sp. M8A.F.Ca.ET.202.01.1.1 (assembly GCF_004791595.1). Lineage (NCBI taxonomy): Bacteria > Pseudomonadati > Pseudomonadota > Alphaproteobacteria > Hyphomicrobiales > Phyllobacteriaceae > Mesorhizobium > Mesorhizobium sp. M8A.F.Ca.ET.202.01.1.1. The sequence continues at coordinate 33,510 of NZ_SRUN01000022.1, forward strand.
CTGTCATATTCGCATAGGTCTGCTGCCTCGCAACGCTGTTGTCCTCGTACCCCGCAGGTTCTCCAAACCACAAGCGATCGCCATGTATGTAGAACACTGCCATTGGGGTCCGATTGGACAAACCGGACGACCAGTGGCGGATACAGTCGCATATTCCCTCGACCTCAACCCAAACACCATTGCCGTACGCCAGACACTCAGCTTCAGTGCAAGCGGGCACGCCCTGTGCCACGCTGGCGACAGAGAATATCTCATCATGCAACGCTAACTGAGCTGAAGTAGACATGATGCTGCCTCTTGGTATTATGGACGCCTAGGCGTTTAGGAGGGCCGATATATTGAAATCAACCTCTTGAAGACGCCGTCTGGTAATGTCCTTACCGCCCGCCAGAAGGCGGCGCGCTGCCATGTGGTCTCGGGGACGATTAACGCTTTCAACGCTGACGCAGACGTCGTCGCGGAAATGAAACACAGAAACATCCGATTTCTCTCCGCGCCGCGATTCAGAATGGGTCGTCTCGCTAGATAGACCCGCAATCTGGATTTTCGACTCGTACTGATCGGACCAGAACCAAGGTACGGCGTGGTAGACTTTGTCTCCTCCAGCTATCGCGTTGCCGGCTATGCGGGCCTGATCGATCGCGTTCTGCACCGATTCAAGGCGGATCCCCGCGCGGTTGAACTCACCAGCGAACGTGGCGCAGTCTCCCGCTGCAAATACGTTGCTCTTGGAGGTGCGCGACCTATTGTCGACAATAATCCCGTTTCCCACATGCAACTCGAGCTGCTGCGCGAGCTCGAGATTGGGCTGAGAGCCGACCCCAACAACGACGATATCCGCTTTCAGGATCAAGCTGTCGTCCATTTCGAGACGATTGATCTGGCCGCTGGGGCCAATGATCGGGCGCACCTTACGGGAAGTGATTAGGTTCACCCCGTTTTGTGCGTGAATTGCCGACAGCAATCTCGAAAGTTCCGGGGATACCGCGCGAGCCAGAACCCGGTCCGCAGCTTCCACTACCGTTACGTGTTTGTTTTGCCGAACAAGGGCAGATGCGACTTCGAGACCAATGAACCCTGCGCCGATAATCACTACCTTTTCCGCACCAGGGATTGCCAAGCGAAGATTTCGGGCATCTGCAACGCTGCGAACGTAGTGCAGGTTGCCGGGGCATGTTTCGAGGCCGGGCAGCGTGCGCGCACGGGCGCCTGTTGTCAGGGCCAGGGTGTCGAATGGTATGACAACGTCGTTGGACAGGGTGGCACGATTCCCACGCCCGTCAATCGCGACGACTTTCGAGCCCAGCTCTACTTCAATGGCCTTGTCCCTGTAGAAGGCTTCTGCCCTTAGAGGCATGAGCTCCTCACCAGGGTCCTTGAGATAGGACTTGGAAAGGGGCGGCCTATGGTATGGAAGGTCGCCTTCATCACTAACGATCAAGATCTCTTCCGCATAGCCGCTCTCACGCGCCTGGCACGCCAACTCGGATGCGGCGTATGAGCCCCCGACTATCAGTAGTCTCTTTCGCATAAGGCGTGCTTCCGCCGTCGTTGGATTGCTGCAAAAAAGGGCCGCAAGAGGTGATAGGCTTGCGCTAGAATCCGGAACCAGGTGCCAGCCTCACGGTCAAACCGTCGAGATCTTCAGTCAGCTTGACTTGACAAGAGAGTCGAGAGTTCTCCTGCCGCTCTTCAGCGATGTCCAGCATGGCATCTTCAACATCGCTGACTGGCTTTAGCTTGCTGGTCCATTCATCTTCCACATATACGTGGCACGTCGCGCATGCCGCACAGCCGCCGCATTGGGCCGTGATGTTGAGGCCTGCATCGCGGATAACGCTCATAAGAGTTTGTCCGGCTACATCACGGATTTCGACTCTTGCGCCGCCCTGGTCGTATACGACTATTCTCACCCTGATTTACCTCAAAATAGAACGTTGAGTGGTCCGTAGGAACGATGGGAATAGTTCCTAAAGCGTGGCGGCTCCATGGACGGATCAAGCCGTAGCTCGGGAAGCCGTTCGATAAGGCCCTTCATGCCTTCACGCATTAAAAGCCGGGCAAAGTGCATGCCTGCGCAGAGCCGCGGGCCAACGTTCAGGGCCAGATGGTCATTCGGCGCTTTTCTGGTGAGATCCAGGGCGTGTGGACAACTATAGTGTTCCGGATCGCGGTTCGCGGCCGCGTGCAGATTGCAAATCACGTCGTCCTTCTTCACCGAAACACCCAAGACCGATACGTCGTGGTTCGCTACGCGGAAGCGCCATTGCACGGATCCCAAAAGCCGCAGGGTCTCTTCCACGAAGACGTTGAGGGTTGCTCCCTGATCGTTTGTGATTGCACGCCGGGCTTCGGGATTAGTCAGATAAAGGTAGACCGCGTTGGCAATGGCATTTGCCGTCGTTTCTCCTGAGCCAATGGCAGAATCTCGTGTATTATGGAGAACTTCCGTTACCCCGAGGCCAGGATAATCTTTCTCGCCCTGCGACCAGAGCAAGCTTATGAAATCGTCTCCGCGCTTGTCTTTTCGTTCCAGGACGAGGGGAAGGAACAGCTCGTTCAGCTTGTCCGACGCATGCTGAGCTTTTTGCATCAATTCGCCGCCGGCATTTTTCATACCGATCCAAGCCACGATATCCTTGTGCCACTCCGCAACCTGCGTGACGAGCGCATCGTCCTTCCACGGGAGCCCGAACATTGAGGCCATTACCCGCTCTGGAATGGCCTGCGCATACTCAGTGACGAGTTCAGCACCGCCCCTTTTCTGGAAGCGGTCTATCGCATCGTTGATAACGGGCAACACGTGGTCAACTCGGTATTTTGTCATGGCACTGGGGCTGAGAAGCTTGAGATAAACCCGCCGCATGGCCGCGTGTTTCTCACCGGTCATCACCGATACGCCGGTCGCCCCGCCATTGATCTCGAGCGTCTTCGGCGATGCGTCGACGTACATGATCCGGAAAGTTTCTTCATCGGATTCCGTAATTTTGCAGGCATCGTAACTGACGGCGAGCCAGCAGTTCATGCCGGGGTCCCACACCAAGGGGCCGCGCCTCCTGAGTTCATCGTAACTTGGGAACGGGTCCACGTCTGCCAGCGATAGCATCGACCAATCGGGGGAAGAAATCGGCGTCAAGGCAGGTGTCATGATGGCGTTCCTTGATCAAAATAGTGTCTTATCGGTTCCAGGTTGCGAGAGTATCCGTACACCAATCGCGGGATGCTTTCGGGAGAACGGCTCCAAGGGTGGCGTTGAAGCTGCGCGTACGCTGCTGTTCGCCCGACACAACCACGCACCACGTTTCCACCTCTAACGCCCCATGCATTGCCAAGCCGTCACAAGCCCGCCCTAGGGCTCTCAACAGGCGCTACGTAGCTTCGTCTGATCGCTAGGCACGATCATGGGGAAGCGTGACCAGGTGCAAATTAGGCCATGCATGGCCTGCATACGTGTCAAAAGATGATGCCGGTTGAAATAGGCTCTGCATAGTCTTGCGTGGCATGAAACGGATCTACAGGAGGGACCGTCCAGCGAAGTTAAAGGCAAAGAGCGTTGGCCGCTTCTCGAGCCATTTTGAGCCCGCGTCAATCATTTTGGGCGAGGCCGATCCTGATCAGATGGCTTCCTTTACGGCGCGAAGAAACTGCTGGGTCCTCTCCCTTTGCGGGTTTGAGAATAACTCTGCTGGGGTACCTTGTTCCTCAATCTTGCCGCCGTAGAAGAAACACACCCTGTCAGAAATATCGCGGGCGAACCCCATCTGATGCGTCACCATCAGCATGGTCAGGTTATGTTCCGCGACGAGCTTCCTGATGACGTTAGTGACCTCACCAATAACTTCTGGGTCAAGCGCGGATGTGACCTCGTCAAACAGCATAACCTTCGGTCGCATTGCTAGCGCGCGGGCGATTGCTACGCGCTGCTGCTGGCCGCCTGACAGCCTCGAGGGGTGCTGATCCATTTTATGAAGCATGCCGACCATTTCGAGCAACTCGACACAGCGGTCGCGAGCCTCGGCTTTTGGCATGTTTAACACCTGAACCGGGCCCTCCATGCAATTCTCCAGGGCAGTCATGTGGGGAAAAAGATTGAAATGCTGAAAGCACATGCCGATATCGGAGCGGCGGCTGCGAATGTATTTTTGACTAGCCGGGACCAGCACTCCATTCTTTTCCATGTGGGTCAGGGGCTTTCCATCGACGTAAATACATCCTCCATTGATTGTCTCCAGTGTCATCAAGACTCTCAATACGGTTGTCTTGCCTGATCCTGACGGGCCTACGATGGTGACCGTTTCTCCTGCCGCCACATCAAGGTTCAGGTCTTCAAGCACAACGATCGGCCCGTAGGCCTTTCGCACCTTTCTGAAACTCACGACGGGCGTGGTATCGCCAGTGAGTTGCAGGGGCATGTTCATAAGGTTGGTCATGTTAAGTTCCTAACCTATGGCGGAGATACCGTTCCAATAGGTTCACCAAGCCGGCTGAAGGCAATGAAATCGCTAGGAATATCACTCCGACCGAAGTGTAAGGCTCTAGGAAACGGTAATTCTCGGTTCCAATAGCGTTGGCCGTGTGCATCAGCTCTGCGACACCTATCACCGAGAGCATCGGGGTGTCTTTGAATATACCAACCAGATAGTTACCCATTCCTGGAATGCAGAGCGGGATTGCCTGAGGGATGACGATTCGAACATAGGTCTGTTTGGTGGACATGTTCAGCGCGGTTGCCGCCTCCCATTGCCCATGGGCGACCCCTTCGATCCCGCCGCGATAGACTTCGGACAGGTAGCAGGCATAGTGGAGCCCGATGGCTAGCATCCCTGATACCCATGGACTCAGCCGAACTCCAAATTGTGGGGCAACGTAGAAAACAAAAAAAACCTGAACGAGGAGCGGTGTCGAGCGGATAAACTCTATCAGTTCACGAATGAGCCAACGCAGGACTGTAGCATTGCCACGCTGAACAAGGGCAAGTGCCAGACCCAGCACCATAGCAATAGCATAGCCGGACAGTGCGGCAATGAGGGTGTTGCCCGTGGCGTGTATCAACCGCGGTAAGATTTGCCAGGTGAAATCCCAGTCCCATTTGAACATGACTCAAGCTGAGCCCAACTTGGAGCGCATTCGCTTCTCGAGACTGCGCATACCGGGAGTCAGCAAGAATCTCGCCAATATGTAGTAGATGACCAGCGCTGCGCCGAAAACCTGGGCCGACAGAAATGTCTGGCCGTTGATCTGCTTGGCTTCGAACATGACGTCCGAAACCGATATTAGGGACACGAGGGCCGTGGCCTTCAACAACTCGATCAAAAGATTGCCCCAGGCCGGCAATGCAATCACCAGCGCCTGGGGGAGGATAACGCGCCGCATCCGCTGGGCTGGAGCCATATTGATGGCCAATGCGGCTTCCCACTGCCCCCTTGGCACTGCAAGAACGGCGCCCTTAACCAGTTCGGCGCCGTAAGCCCCGATGTTCAAGCCAATCGCCAAACACCCTGCGGTAAACTTCTCGATTGTAAGGCCGAAGAGCGGAAGCACGAAAAAGATCCAGTAGAGCTGGACCAATAGGGACGTGCCTCTGAACAGTTCGACGTAGCAAACGGCGACCGCTCGCAGAAGGGGCGTTGGCGCAAGCTTGCAGAGGCCTGCGATCATCGATAACGCGATGCTTAGAACCGCCGAGCATGCAAAAATAAGGATCGTCACCCAGGTGCCTGATAACAACCGGGGCCAGTACTGCGCAAGAAACTCTAGAAAACCCATAATCTATCCGCTAGCAGGACCGGGATGCGGGCTCCCAGCGGGTGCCCGCATCCGCTGTACCTTACCGGTTTGAGCAAGCCCACTGGGTCGTGGTGGGACCCGGAAGATTAACCTCGGACAAGCCGTACGGCTTAATGGCCTCGATCATCCGAGGAGTCCCAACGTATCTTTTCAAGGCCTCGTTGAACTTGGCCAAGAAATCAGCGTCCTCCGTGCGAAACCCAATGCCCACCCAGTTCTGTGTCCATTCGGGCAGGTCCGCGGGGTTTGTAGCTTCAAACTGGCCGTTCGACCCATCCGCCATGGACTTCACTTCGAAATAGGTCATACCGCCGGCGTCCGCGCGGCCCGATTTGACCGCGGCCAGGACCTCAGACGGTCCTGGCACCTGTGTTATCTGGTCGTCGCTCACGCCTTCCTTTTTTGCTGCCTCGATCAGGTTTGCGCCTGAATAGGTGACGAATGCAGCGTTCTTCTGAAGGATATCCTTGTAGTTGTGGATGCCCTTGGGATTTCCGGCGGGCACCAGAAACGCATCACCGGTCTTCGCAATTGGCTCAGAAAACGCAACGTTCTTGCAGCGGCTTCCCAGGATGTACATTCCACCCGTGATTATGTCATAGCGGTTGGCCTGCAGGCCGGGGATAAGGCCGCCCCAATCGGTAACGGTGGTCTCGAAATTGGTCAGGCCCATGTCTTTCAAAATGCCGAGCGCGACGTCGTTCACGAACCCCTTTGGCTGGCCCTTGTCGTCCGGAAAGGCATAGATCGGCACGTTAGAGAACCCGATCCGGATCGGCTGACCGGCGCTGATGCGGTCCGAAAGTGGACCTGCAGTTACCGTGTAGGCGCCTGCGAACAAGGAAATACCGGCTGCTAGAATGGCTGTTCCCATTTTGGTTTTCATTTTGCTACCCCTTACTGCCACGATTGATCGTGGTTGATTGCGGCTGCCTGTGGCAAAGATGCAACCGACCGTACTTGCGCATCATGGAGCACTCTTTGCATGGTATTTCGCCAAATGTGCCGGATGGGCGAAACGTTCCAACCATAAGTCCAGCTTTTTTGAAATGTTAGCCATCTTTTCCAAGGGCAGCCTCCACGACGTTCACCCAATAAGCCACGCCGTACGGGATTGCGTGATCGTCAAAATCGTAAGCGCCATTGTGCAAAGCGGCCGAAGGGCCATTGCCGATGAAAATGAGGGCTCCTGGGCGTGCCTGCAGCATGTAAGCGAAATCTTCTGCAACCATGGCCGGCCTCAATCTGTCGTCTACCGCTGCCGCGCCGGTGCCTTGAGCCGCACGGATGGCAAGAGCAGTGGCAGCGCTATCATTCACTGCCGCTGGAACCGATCGGCGGTACCGGTAGGCAATGTCGCCCCCGAAAGCTTGCGCGATTTTCCGCGCAACGAGCTCGATCTGGGTCTCGGCGAAGTCACGCAGGGAAGGGGCCAATGCGCGGACGGTTCCAGCCAGTTCAACTTCGTCGGCGATCACATTGTAAGCATTCGAGGCCCTGAGTTTCGTGACGGAAATTACCAGCGACTCGATTGGATCGGTGCTGCGCGACACAAGTCCTTGCAGGCCAGTGATGACTTGGGCGGCGATAACGACCGGATCGACCGCAAGGTGCGGGGCTGCAGCGTGCCCGCCGCGACCTTTTACAACGATATCGAAATCATCTTGGGAGGCCATCATCGAGCCTGCGCAGATCGCGAATTTGCCTACATCGATCCCTGGCCAGTTGTGCATTCCGAAGACCTGGGAGATGCCAAAACGGTCCAAAAAGCCGTCTTCGACCATCTTGAGCCCGCCCGACGGCAATTCGACCTCCTCGGCCGGCTGGAAGATAAGCGCGACGGTGCCTCTGAAACTCCTTCTTTGGGAAAGGTACTTTGCAGCACCAAGCAGCATCGCCGTGTGGCCGTCGTGACCGCAGGCGTGCATCTTCCCGGGGGTCCTCGAGGACCAATCCTTTCCAGACACTTCATGGATGGGCAAGGCGTCCATATCTGTACGGAGGCCGATAGTCGGCCCGTCGCCGCCTTCGCCCTGGATGAAAGCGACGACGCCGGTGCCGGCTATGCCGGTTTCGATATAGTTGATTCCAAAGGACACCAACTTTTCCGTGACGAAACGTGCCGTCTCATGCACAGCGAAGTCGAGTTCGGGGTTTTGATGAAGATGCCTGCGCCAAGCTGTAGCCTCGTCGGCCAGATGATAAAACTTCTGGAACATGCTGACTCCATTCATCGGCGCCTGTCGTCCTACGGAGCGCCATGTGGCTGGCATTGTGCAGATTTACAGGAAACATTTGGGATATTTTGGTCAAAACACGCATTGGGATGAGAGGAAACGATCACGCTTCCATCACGATTGCAATGATGGCTCCATTTGCATGGGGTAGCGTTTCGTTACGCCTCCGATCTTGCAACGAGCATTTCGGATCGCTAATGCCACATGATGGTTTCGCATCTGAGGTGCAGGGATGATAGATGATCTTGACCGCCGGATACTCGGGGCGCTTCAGAAGAACAACAGGCTGTCGTTTGCCGAGCTTGCGGACCTCGTGGGTTCGTCTGCTGCCTCATGCATGCGCCGGGTCAACAGGTTACGCGCCGACGGGGTTGTGACCGCTGATATCTCCTTAGTCGACCCCAAGGCGCTCGGGAAGTCGTTGACAGTGGTCGTCACCGTAGAACTCGACCGTGAGCGTTTGGACCTCGTCGACGACTTCAAGCGAGCGATGAGGACGGCAAAAGAAGTCACTCAATGCTATATGATCACAGGCGATGCCGACTTCGTTCTTATTGTAGCGGTGGAGGACGTCGAGGCCTTCGACGTTTTTGTAAAGACCAAACTCTACACAAATCCCAATGTGCGCAAGTTCAAGAGCATGATTGCGTTGGACCGAGTTAAGTTTGAGCCCCGGGTTCTAGTGTAGACACTTCAAGGCTGAACGTTTCCACCACTCCCACCCGGTTTTTGAAGCGTGCATTTCGGCCGGCGCGCCACTTTGATCGCAATCAGCGCATCGAAGTCTGCGATTTAATTGGATCGCGGGGTGACCCGTGGTCGGACCAAAGGGCTTATGGCCCCGGTCGGGTCGACACCGGCACGCGCCGCGTGCTGGGTGGTCCGAGGTGCGCCAACATTCGAACTGCTGGGACGTGGAGCCGCTGGGCGGTCTCGCGGCGGTAAATCGTGATCGGGTGTGCGAAGCGCCTGGATTGAAAGATTTGGAGGACTCAGGAATGACACTTGCTGCAGCCGAACCTGCAACATCTCTCCCGACCATAGAGCAACGGCACCTGGATCAACGACAGTATCCTCATGGCGTAGCCTTCATGGACGGTCAGTACCTGCCGATGTCCGAAGCCAAAATATCCGTCTTGGATTGGGGCTTTCTGCATTCCGATGCCACCTACGACACCGTCCATGTATGGAACGGACGGTTCTTCAGGCTGGACCTGCATCTGGAGCGGTTCTTTCGCGGCATGGAAAAGCTCCGCATGAAGCTTCACTACAACCGCAGTGAGATCGAGAAGATTCTGTCAACCTGCGTGGCGCTATCTGGTCACAAGTCGGCATATGTCGAAATGGTCTGCACGCGAGGTGGCTCGCCCACCTTTAGCCGTGACCCGCGGGAATCGGAGAATAGGTTTATCGCATTCGCGGTGCCGTTCGGATCCGTCGCGAACAAAGAGCAGCTTGAGCGCGGCCTGCACGTCGCCATCAGCAACACCGTTCGGATTCCGCCCAGGTCGATCGATCCATCCATCAAGAACTATCACTGGCTCGATCTGGTGAAAGGCCTGTTTGATGCGTATGACTACGGTGCCGAAACTGCATTGATTGTCGACATCAACGATCACATTGCCGAAGGGCCTGGCTTCAACGTTTTCATCGTCAAAGCCGGCCGTCTAAAGACCCCGGCTTATGGCGTCCTTGCCGGCATTACCCGGCAGACCGTATTTGATCTATGCAGCGAACTGGGCCTCTCTGTCAGCGCCGGCGACATTGATCGCGACGAGCTGAAGGGTGCCGATGAGGTTTTCATCACATCCACAGCGGGCGGGATCATGCCCGTGTCCAAGATTGACGAAACCGTGATAGGCGGCGGCAAGGTCGGTGGACTGACGTGCCAGCTGACACATCTGTATTGGGAGAAGCATGCCGACCCCGCATGGTCGACCCCGGTAAATTTCGGATAGTGCCGCGATATTTGTCGAAAAAGCCTTCCCATTGGGGAAGGCCGTGTTGCCGTGAGTTTGCCGATGTCCGACGCTTTCATCTTGCATCTCTCCAACGGACTCGCCGGCCTGAAATCAGCCGGGCTCTACAAGTCCGAGCGGGTGATCAGCTCGACCCAATCGGCCGAGATCGAGGTCGGCGGCGAGAAGGTGCTGAATTTCTGCGCCAACAATTATCTCGGCCTCGCCGACAGCCCTGAGCTGCGCGAGGCCGCCAAGCAGGCGCTCGACCGATATGGCTACGGTATGGCCTCGGTGCGCTTCATCTGCGGCACCCAGGAAGAGCACAAGGAGCTCGAAGCCACGATTTCCGCCTTCCTCGGCATGGATGAGACCATCCTCTACGGTTCCTGCTTCGACGCCAATGGCGGCCTGTTCGAGGCGCTGTTCGGTGAGGAGGATGCAATCATCTCCGATGCGCTGAACCACGCATCGATCATCGACGGTGTGCGGCTGTCGAAGACAAAGCGCTTCCGCTACGCCAACAACGACATGGCCGAGCTCGAGGCGCGCCTGAAGGATGCGAAGGATTGCCGTTTCCGGCTGATCGCCACCGATGGCGTGTTCTCGATGGACGGCATCATCGCCAACCTGCGAGGGGTCTGCGACCTCGCCGAGAAATACGATGCGGTGGTGATGGTCGACGATAGCCACGCGGTCGGCTTCGTTGGCAAGAACGGTCGTGGCTCGGCCGAACATTGTGGCGTCGAGGGCAGGGTGGACATCACCACCGGCACGCTCGGCAAGGCGCTGGGCGGTGCCTCGGGGGGGTACACATCGGGCAAAAAACCGGTGGTCGACTGGCTGCGCCAGCGATCGCGACCCTATCTTTTCTCCAACACGCTGATGCCGGCGATTGCCGGTGCCTCGCTGAAAGTGTTCGAGCTGATCCGGCATGGCGACGCGCTACGCGAGCGCCTATATGCCAATGCGGAACGCTTCCGGTCTCAAATGGGTAGGCTGGGCTTTACGCTTGCTGGTGCCGATCATCCGATCATTCCGGTGATGCTGGGCGATGCCGCCCTTGCGCAGGAGATGGCGCAGCGAATGCTGAAGCGCGGCATCTATGTCATCGGCTTCTCATTTCCTGTGGTGCCGAAAGGCCAGGCGCGGATCCGCACTCAGATGTCGGCTGCGCATTCCAGTGCGGACATCGACCATGCGGTAACGGCGTTTGCGGAGGTAGCTAAGGAACTTTCGATCATATGATCGGTGGTCTCTAACTACCTCTTCGGGGAAAGCGCAAATCGTCAGCGTCTCTTCCCCATCAACATATCTGCGCTAGCTGCTTCGGCGCCCGATCTGTGAGCAGTTGCGCCTTTCCTTCAGTAACCACGACTGTTTCCTCGTGCAGCACGATTTTACCTGGCTCGTATTCCAAGGCAGGCTCAATGCAGAGCACCATGCCTGGCTGCAACACTGTCTCGTCCTCCAGTCGAATTGACGGGGGCTCGGTCAGCCGCAACCCAAGGCCGTGCCCCATGCGTCCGTTGCTGTTGAGGTCCGCACCACGCGAAGAGAGTGCCTTGGCCATCTGTTCAAAGACAAATCCGGCAGTAAGCCCCGCTCTTACCGCTTGAAGCCCAGTCTCGTGCGCTTCCCAAACCTTTTCCTGAGCATACCGTAGGGCATCTGTAGCCCTGCCAATCTGGTAATTGCGATCGTAATCGCAGAAATACCCGTCGAAGGTCGTGCCTGTGTCGATGAAGAGCAGGTCGCCATCAGCGATGGGCCGGTCCCTTGGGCCGCCCGTAATCTCGAAAGGCCCTCCGACATCGGATCTGCAAATGAGGGTTGGGATTGCGCCGGCGCCGCCAGCATTGAGGCGACCGCGGAATTCCCGAAGGATCATACGCTCGGTATCGCCGACCTTAACGAAATCGGGCACCTGGGCGTATACGGCACCTGCGATGTCGATGGCCTGTTGGATTTTGCTGATCTCGGCCGGGCTCTTGATCATGCGAAGCTGCCAAATGAGGCTTGCGCCATCAATAATCTCGACGCTTTTCAGACCGCCGCTGATCGCATTCAATTGCGTTACCGGGATTCCCAGTCGCAGTTCGAAACCAAGTTCAGCTCCGACGCGTCCGTGTCGGCGGGGTAGGCCCGATATCGCCTCGACAACAAGAGATGTGCCCTCGTCTTCTGGGCGAGGCGAAGGCCAGGATCTGATTTCCTTGACCCACGTCTTCTCGATGATAGCCCTTCCGATCTCCGGAATGATTGCGAGGGGCGCACCGGTAGCAGGGATTAACACGAACCAAGGTCGGGTATAGCTCTCCCAGAATGTGGAATCGACACCGATGAAGTAGCGGATGTTGTCCATCGACGTGAGCAACAAGCCGTCTAGGCGATGTTGACCCATTAACCGCTGAGCCCGGGCGACCCGTTCTTCGAACTCTGTCGGCGCAAAGCCGTAGGAGGCTTCCTGATCCATCTCTAACCCTGTTCCCAAACGTTTTGCGCCGTGACAGCAGCATTTAGCCACCAACCTAAGGGCAACCAGTGCGCGGAACATTTCAAAATAGGGCCAGAGGCACAGGCCCTATTGCAAATGTGCCCTGATTGGCCGCCAGATCTCCGATCTCTGGCCCGGCAAGATCGAGGCGCTTCGCTGGTTGCCTGAGTCAGGCCGCCTGTGAGCGGTCAGCCCGGCTACAAAGTGAGGGCGGTCTGCGGACGCTTGGTTGAGCCAGCGTGAACCGAATCCGGCGGCCAAGGCACCGTAAGCCTTCCGAATGCAATCTCAAAGCGGAGCATTGAAGCACCACTTGCTTCTGGAACGCGACCAAGTGGTCGCCAGTATCGAGAACCGCAATGCTCAGGGCTTCAGGCCCTTACCGTTTGCTGTAAAGCACGCCTGACTAATGATTGAATTGGCAAATGTCAATGTCAGTTTGGTCATCTGTAGTCCCTTGAGCTTGATAACAGAGGCGGCTCTATGCCGCCAAACGTGCATCGACCGGAAGATCCGTAGCCACAACTGTGGCCAGCGTCGCCGACGTAGCGGCAGAAAGCGTCCACCCTAGGTGCCCGTGACCCGTATTATAGAACACGCCCGGAACCCGGCTCTTGCCGACCCGTGGCATCATATTTGGCATCATCGGTCGAAGCCCCGCCCATGGCACAACGTGCTCAGTTGCCACTTTCGGGAACATCATACGCGTCCAGTCTACCAAAGGTCTGATGCGATCCTCACGGATGTCGAAATTGACACCATTGAACTCTGCGGTGCCTGCTACGCGCAGGCGCGCTGCGCCGAGGCGGCTGGTCACGATTTTTGCGCGGTCGTCCAGAATACTTACCCAAGGTGCCAGATCTGAGGCAGACCTCTCCAACCCCACCGTAATTGAATACCCTTTCACCGGATAAACGTTGACGCGATCCCCGAACATCGCAGCGATATCGCGACTGTTCGTTCCCGCACACACTACAATGCCGTCGGCTTCCAGCGTCTGATCGGCGCCACCGGTCGTATAAGCGAGGTCAAGGCGATCCCTGCGTCCAATCCGAGTTACCGCAGCATCATAGATGAATTGGGCACCACGCTTTGTGCAGGCCTTCTCCAAGCCCGCGCAATATTTGTGGATGTCGCCGGTAGAATCCGAAGGGGTGTAAAATCCTCCATAAAAATTACCATGCAGGGCAGGTTCAATGCCGGCTATTTCGCCGGGCGTCACCGATCGACGATCGAGGCCGCCCTCGTTCAACATCTCGTTCACCTTCAACGCATGATCGAAGGCGGCTTTGTCCCAACAGACATGCAGAATCCCGCGACGGACGTGATCAAAATCGATCCCTTCTCGGTCAGCGATATCGAAGAGGTGTTTACGGGCCGCGATAGCCAAACGGGTCGTTTCAATGGTGTTCTCGCGATATCGCGAAATATTGGACACGAATTCCAGCAGCCAGGTGTACTTGTGCCATGACGGAGTGGGGTTCATAAGAAGCGGCGCATCCCGCCGAAGCATCCACTTGATCCCTTTGAGGATGGTGGACCAGTGATTCCAGACTTCTGCATTGCTTGCGGACAGCTGGCCACCGTTGGCGAATGAAGTTTCCATCGCCGCATAGCGCCGCCGCTCGACCACAGTTACGTCGTAGCCTTGCTCTATCAATGCGTAGGTCGTCGACACGCCGGCAATTCCGGCGCCGATGACAACTATTTTAGGCATTCTAACCTCCGAACGGTGCAACGGGTGCGAGGCTGGCCCGCGGCGAATCCCCAAATCTGTCTCGGGTACCTGAGAGCTTGCTGCGTCGGCGTCGGCATTTCGCCGATCTCTCCCGCTGTGCCTGATGAACGGTGGAGCTATACGACGATAACTCTTGCCATAGATCGCCATTTTCTCAGGTTAATTGAAACATACGGACCATTTTTGTGGATTTCTGATCGAAACCCATCGAGAGATGACTCACCCAATCAGACAGGGCGGCTTGGCCTAGACCAGCCACTCCGACTGGGGTCAATTAGCACCTCAACGTGGGTCTGGCCGCGGAGGTCGGCGCTGGCTCCTGGCCACCGAGGAACACCGATAGGCCGGCACAGCGGGCCAGCGAAGTTAGACTTCAAGCTGCGCGACATGCGAGATTTCGCGGTATTTTCTGTGACAGCGCTGCGCAGACCCGAATGTCGGAAGATGATAGACATTGGCGGGGAAGTGAACAGATCGACGATGGGGTTTTGGATAGAGACGAACCGCTGAAGCTGGCGTGGTGACTGGAAGCGCTTCGTGATCCGTTCTCGTCGTCGCACAGGCAGGCGGGAGTTTTCGGCCAATTGTCAAGCAACGTTGTGCCGGTGATGTTCGACCTCCGACAAGATCTCTATGCCGGCGACGGCAGAGGAGCCGAGCTTGTCGGTGATCATCACGCGCAGAGCATGGCCCTGCTTTTTCAGAGCCTGCGCATCAGCTGCTTTGCAGCCTTGGCATTTCTGCAGCTTTGCACCAGAACGTCGAGGACAAAGCCGTTGTATCGACAGCCAGCCAAAGCCACTCCTTCTCGACCATTTCTGTGACATGCACGATGCAGCCGGCGGCGTCGGTTCTGTCGCCTCGCCTCTACCGATGTTGATCCAATGGCTCTTACCGTCGACGGCGTCGACGATCATGTAATGGCGGTCATTGATCTCGTCGGCCAGTCCACGCGCGACAACGCGACCGACGAGAGACTGGACGGGCTCGCCGGCTCGATCGTGGATCACCCAGTCGGCGGTACTGCGGGCAAGCCCCTTGCCGGTCAGTTCGCGGTGCATGGTCTTGATGATGTCCGCCGCGTTCGCCGGTGCGGCGCAGCGTGGCTTCGAGCTCATCGTCGAGGCATCCGCTCGAGCTTGCGCAGCCGTCCCTGGTGCAGCGTCTGGCGAATGGCGTCGGGACCGCCCGGCGAGACCAGGCCGTCATCATCACGCATGCTGAGCAGCCGACGGTCGATGCTGGTGAAGCGT
>NZ_SRUN01000230.1:0-305 GCF_004791595.1 Mesorhizobium sp. M8A.F.Ca.ET.202.01.1.1
GCTGGAACCGCATCGCGAGAAGCTGCTGGCCGGCATGTTGGAGAACGGCTTCAGCCTGGAATACGGTGAGCACCTGTTCGAGCAGATCAAGGGCTTCGGCGATTACGGCTTCCCGGAAAGCCACGCCGCCAGCTTCGCCCTGCTGACCTATAACAGCTGCTGGCTGAAATGCCACCACCCGGCCGCGTTCACCGCCAGCCTGATCAACAGCCAGCCACTGGGTTTCTACAGTCCCGACCAGCTGCTGCAGGATGCGCGCCGGCATGGCATCAGCGTGCTGCCGGTGGACGTGCGCTACAGCGACT
>NZ_SRUN01000231.1:0-305 GCF_004791595.1 Mesorhizobium sp. M8A.F.Ca.ET.202.01.1.1
GGCCGGAACCGCCGCCCGAGATCAGCGCCACCTTGCCCGGCTTGAGCTCTCTGCGGCGGACGAATTTGTGTTCGTCGCCGAGCGTCAGGATGTCGGAATGGGCGGCTACGAAACCGTCGAGGCTTTCGGTGAGCACCGTGTCCACCGCGTTTATGAATTTCTTCATGGCAGTCCTCCCGAAATGATCTTTGATCTGCGCAATTCCGAACGGAAAAACCGCTACACACTTTTCCTGGAATAGCTTTCTCAGCCGCTGCCCTTGCCGGCGATGCTGGATATCTTCTGGATGAACTCGTTGATCGCTC
>NZ_SRUN01000232.1:0-304 GCF_004791595.1 Mesorhizobium sp. M8A.F.Ca.ET.202.01.1.1
ATCCTGCTGCCCGCCGTCTTCTTCATCGTCATCGGCGTCCTCACGGCTCACCGCGGCGGCGCCGAGGCCGAAGCTGGCGAAGTCGTCGCCGAGCGCCTGGCGGATATCGACGGCGAACTCGCGGTCGTCTTCTTCCAAGCCGTCGATCTTGTTTTCGGCGCGTTCCGCCAGCGCCTCCGACTTCCGGCGAAGCTTCTGCGCATCGGTGATCGCGCGGATGACGCCCTTGTTGACGCCCTGCTTCTTGGCGTCTTCCAGGATGGATTTCTGATCGTCGTTGGCGATCTTCTGGATCGCTCGCTTC
>NZ_SRUN01000233.1:0-304 GCF_004791595.1 Mesorhizobium sp. M8A.F.Ca.ET.202.01.1.1
GCTGCGTCTGCCCGATGGCGCCGCCAACCCCTATCTTCTGCAGGCGGTGATCATCGCGGCCGGTCTCGACGGCATCCGCTCCAAGGCCGACCCCGGCAAGCGCTACGACATCGACATGTACCAGTTCGGCCATACCGTGACGGATGCGCCGAAACTGCCGCTCAACCTGCTCGACGCGCTGCGCGAATTCGACAACGACAAATCGCTCAAGGCGGCGCTGGGTGAAGAATTTTCGTCGGCATATCTAAAGCTGAAGCAGCAGGAATGGAATTCCTATGCTTCGCACTTCACGCAGTGGGAGCGC
>NZ_SRUN01000234.1:0-304 GCF_004791595.1 Mesorhizobium sp. M8A.F.Ca.ET.202.01.1.1
GTCGATGATGCGGCGCACCGTGACACCCCTCATCCACGCCATCTCCCCACTGGCTCTCGCCCTCTCAGTCGTCCTTCTGGTAGGCGCGTGGGCGATCGGCAGGTGGCGTCGCAGTTCATCCATCTCAGGCCGCGAAACGTCGTGAGGAGCCCAGCATGACCCCTCCCACTCCCCTCATAGAGATCAATCGCGGCAAGAAAGTCTTTGGCAGCTTCATCGCGCTGTCCGACATCGATCTCGCGATCGAGGAGGGCGAGATTCTCACCCTGCTCGGGCCGAGCGGCTGCGGCAAGACCACGCTGAT
>NZ_SRUN01000235.1:0-303 GCF_004791595.1 Mesorhizobium sp. M8A.F.Ca.ET.202.01.1.1
GCCAGACGGCGGCCTCCTCCTACAAGCCCGCGGTTCTGGAAAACGGCGTCCGCGTTCTCGTGCCGCCCTTCATCTCGGCCGGCGAGCGCATCATCGTCGACACCAACGAAATCACCTACGTACGCCGCGCAGACTGAACGGCCGGAAGCAGGAAGAAAAATGGCGCGCTCCGCTCTCCTCAATGTGATGGTCCAGGCCGCGATGAAGGCCGGCCGGTCCCTGTCGCGCGATTTCGGCGAGGTGCAGAACCTGCAGGTCTCGATGAAGGGACCTGGCGACTATGTCAGCCAGGCCGACCGCAAG
>NZ_SRUN01000236.1:0-303 GCF_004791595.1 Mesorhizobium sp. M8A.F.Ca.ET.202.01.1.1
GGAAAACCACGCCGACATGAAGGCCGGCGATTTCGGCCTGATCTGCGCCTTCGGCGCCGGCTATTCGATCGGCGGCGCCCTATTGAGAATGCTGTAGCGTCGATAAGGCCGGCGCGAAGGGCACCAGCATCGGCACGCGCCTGGCATAGTCGTCATAGGCCGGACCAAGCTCGCCGCGCAGGAAGCTTTCTTCCAGCCTCGCCTTGACGACGACACCAACGAGCAGCAGGGCAGCGCCGGCAATACCCCAAACCGTGCCCTTGACGGCCATGGTGGCGAGGATTGACAGCAGGAGGCCGCTGT
>NZ_SRUN01000237.1:0-303 GCF_004791595.1 Mesorhizobium sp. M8A.F.Ca.ET.202.01.1.1
GCGAGCTATGTGAAGCTGCGCGAGACGGCGCTGACCGGCAATGCGGCGTTCTTCCAGACCGCGCTGGCGGCCGCACTCGACATCGATTTCCAGACGGCGCGCTCGCTGACCGAACAGGCCAGCTATGCCGCGCTGCTCGCGGCCTTGCGCTCGCTCGACCTCAGCGAGGATCGCGCCTTCCTGATCGCCGTCGCCGTCTACCCCCGGGAGTTTCCCCATCCGCAGGCGATCCGCCTGTTCCTCGACCGCTACCGCCTGCTGCATCCCGAGGCGGCGGTCGCCAAGGTGCGCAACCGGGAGGCC
>NZ_SRUN01000238.1:0-302 GCF_004791595.1 Mesorhizobium sp. M8A.F.Ca.ET.202.01.1.1
ATTGCCATGTGGCGCCATCCTCAGCCACAACTCGTCGGTGAAATAGGCTTCGAACTGAGCCGAGATGAAGCGGGCCTTGGAGAAGGTCTGTCCGGCGCGCTGGCGCAGCAGGCGCAATTCCTTGCCGAAGTCCGGATTGAGGATCACAACCGCGTCGGCCATCCAGCAGCCGTTCTTGGTGGCGCCGAAGGAGATGAGGTCGACGCCGCTCTTCCAGGTCATTTCGGCCGGGCTGACGCCGGTTGCCGCGATCGCATTGGCGAAGCGCGCGCCGTCCATGTGCAGCGGCAGCTTGTGGCGGC
>NZ_SRUN01000239.1:0-301 GCF_004791595.1 Mesorhizobium sp. M8A.F.Ca.ET.202.01.1.1
CGCCAACTCCGAGGTGTGGAAATGAGCGCGATCAGCATTCGCCGGGCACGCGAAACGGATGTTGCGGCGATCGTCGCGATGCTTGCCGACGACGCGCTTGGCCGCGCCCGCGAGAACGCAAGCCTGCCTTTGGCGCGAGCTTATCAGGATGCCTTCGCGGCGATCGACGGCAACCCGGACCAGTTCCTGGCGGTGATGACGCAGGGCGCCGAGGTCATCGGCACTCTCCAGATCAGCTTTCTCCCGGGGCTGTCGTTGCAGGGGGCCTGGCGCGGCCAGATCGAGGCGGTGCGCGTCGCGG
>NZ_SRUN01000023.1:0-43980 GCF_004791595.1 Mesorhizobium sp. M8A.F.Ca.ET.202.01.1.1
CCGTTGGAACGCCAGATGGCGCGCGGAAACTTGCCCGCGATGCGCTCTAGATCGGCGAAGACGCGGTAGCGACGCTCGGCATGGAGCTGGTCGATCGCGTCCTCGAAGAACCGCTGGTAATTCATGTAGGCTTCCCAATTTTGCGCGGGATCATAATCATTGGTCTTTTGGTCGTCCACCGGGCCGATTTGGTCAAAATGCCACGCCCCGGACCTGTTCCTAACGATGGCGGATCGTGGCCTATTCCCAATCCGTGGCACGCTCTTTGGTTCACTTTTGTTTCCGCACGATGCCACATCAAGTGAACGCTGGTTACCTTAGGTTTTAATGGGCAGACGGCGGACTTTCCAGTAAGGCGGTTGTTGAGACAGTTTCCGATAAATCTGGGTAAGCGAGGATTTGGATGGCGGTTTTGGTGACAGGTGGCGCCGGCTATATCGGCAGCCATATGGTCTGGGAATTGCTGGATGCGGGCGAAAGCGTGGTCGTTCTCGACCGCCTTTCCACCGGCTTCGAATGGGCCGTGGCGCCGGAGGCAAAGCTGGTCGTCGGCGATGTCGCCGACAAGGAATTGGTCGGCTCGGTCATCAGGGAGAACAAGGTCGACGCGATCATCCATTTCGCCGGCTCCATCGTGGTGCCGGAATCGGTCGCCGACCCGCTCGCCTACTATGAGAACAACACCTCGAAGACCCGCACGCTGATTGAAACTGCAGTGCGCGAAGGCGTGCCGAACTTCATCTTTTCCTCGACAGCTGCCGTCTATGGCGGCGCCGGCCTGGAACCGGTGCGCGAGGATGCCCGCCTGGCGCCCGAATCGCCTTATGGCCTGTCCAAGCTGATGAGCGAGTGGATGCTGCGCGACGCGGGCCTCGCGCACGACATTCGCTACACGGCGCTGCGCTATTTCAACGTCGCCGGCGCCGACCCGAAGGGCCGCACCGGCCAGTCCACCCCGGGCGCCACCCATCTGATCAAGGTCGCCTGCGAGACCGCGCTCGGCAAGCGTCCGTTCATGCAGGTCTTCGGCACCGATTATCCGACGCCCGACGGCACCTGCATGCGCGACTATATCCATGTCAGCGATCTGGCCGCCGCGCATCGCCTTGCCTTGCAGCGGCTGCGCGCCGGCGGCGCCAGCCTCGTCGCCAATTGCGGCTACAGCCATGGCTATTCGGTGCTCGAAGTGATCGACAGCGTGCGGCGCGCCTACGGGCATGATTTCGAGGTCAGGATGGGCGACCGGCGTCCCGGCGATGCCGCGGCGGTGGTCGCCAATTCCGATCTCGCGCGGTCCGAACTCGGCTGGACCCCGCAGCGCGACGATCTCGACCAGATCGTCAACGACGCCCTGGCCTGGGAGCGCATCCTGACCAGCAAGAATTCCGCACGGGGCTGAGCTCGCTTTCTCCAAGGGCTCGCAAGGCGCGTGGCGACGCGCTATGGAAGCATTCGCGACACGGCGTGGAGGCGCCGTGCCGGGAAGAGCTTTGGGGGATGGCATGAAGATAACGGTGCTTGGAGCCGGCGTCGTCGGTACGGCGGCCGCCTATTACCTGGCCGCCGACGGCCATGAGGTCACCGTGATCGAGCGCCATCCGGCGCCGGCGCGGGGCACCAGCCAGTCGAATGCCGGGCTGGTGTCTCCGGGCGATGCCACCGCCTGGGCCTCGCCGGCGGCACTTAAGACCTTCCTGCGCGGGCTCTACAATCATGATCTCGGCATCAAGGTGCGGCTGCGCTTCGATCCCTATTTCCTCGCCTGGAGTCTGCGCTTCCTGCGCCAGTGCACGGTGGCCCGCCTGCGTGCCAACAGCCAGGTCAAGCTGCGGCTCGCGCTCTATTCGCGCGACTGCATCAACGCCATCTCCAGTGACACCGGCATCCACTATGACGAGCGCAAGAAGGGCATCCTGTATTTCTTCCGCTCGCAGCACAGCCTCGACACCGGCACCGACAATTATCGCTATCTGGCCGAGCATGGCCTGCCCATCGAGATCGTCGGCCGCGACCGGCTGGTCGAGCTTGAACCGGGCCTTGCCGGCGTGAAGGAAAAGATCGCCGGCGGCGTCTACTCGCCGATCGACCAGACCGGCGATTCTCGGCAGTTCGTGGAAAATCTGGCCGCCTATGCGGCCGAAAAGCTCGGCGTGAGGTTTCGCTACGGCACCACGGTCGAGGGCTTCGACATCGAGGGCGACTGGGTGCGCGCCGTGATGACCTCGGCCGGACCGGCCACCGGTGACGCCGTCGTCCTATCGATGGGTCCGGAAAGTGGGCTGCTCGGCCGTCGCTACGGCATCGACCTGCCGGTCTATCCGGTGAAAGGTTACACGGCGACGATTCCCCTGGAAGACGAGAGCAAGGGCCCGACCATGGGCGGCGCCGACGAGGACCAGCTGATGGCTTATTCGCGGCTTGGCAATCGATTGCGGTTGGCTTCGACCGCAGAATTCACCGGCTTCGACCGCACCCACAAGCCCAGCGACTTTGCCACCATGTTCAGGACCGGCAAGGACCTGTTCCCCGGCGCCTTCGACGAGAAGAAGGCGGAGCTGTGGGCCGGTTTGCGGCCAATGATGCCGAACTCGGTGCCGGTCATCGGCCAGGCGAAATACCGCAACCTTTATCTCGACACAGGCCACGGCCATGTCGGCTGGACCATGGCCTGCGGTTCGGGAAAATTCCTCGCCGACCTCGTTGCCGGCCGCAAGCCGGAGATCGATCCGCAGGGACTGGTCTACAGGGGATAAATGTCGGGCCGGCAAGTCGCCATCGACCTTGGCCGCACTGAATGCAACGCGCGCACCATCGTCGAGCGCTGCGCGCTGTCTGATATCAAGGTGTTCGGCGTCACCAAGGGTATGTGCGGCATGCCGCAAGTGGCGCGCGCCATGCCGCGGCGGTGTCGCCGAATCGACGCGGTCAATTTCGTCATGTCGGCCTTCGGCAAGCGGATCCTCTGATCAGCCAACTGCCCCGACCGCCGCCCGCCACGCGCGCGCATACTCCGCCCAGGCCGGACCGGCCGGCGGCTCTTGTGTTTGGCCCTCACCATGCGCGGCTCCTTGATCCGATGCCAGCAGGGCGGCCCCGATGCTGGTGCCCGTCGCGGCTTCCGATGCGATGACCCCACGGCCAGTGCTCGCGGCAAGCATCCGCGTGAACAATTGGTTGCGCGCAAAGGGTCCCTCGACCGTCGTCGGGCCACCGCCGCCGATCAGGTCGAGGCAAGTGGCGGTCATCAGCGCCAGGTAGAAGGAGATGGCGGCAAAGCGCTGGCCGGGAGGGATGGCTTCGCCCTTGCGCCATGCGGCCGCACGGTGCGGAAACGGCCCCGAGCCTTGCTGGGTCGAAGGCAACAGCAATGTCTTGCGCGCCAGCACGGCGGCGACGTCGTTGTCGCTCCAGTCCTGCGCCGCGCCTTCGGTCAGCAGCGAGAATTCCCGACCGCCCATGAAGCGCGCCGAGGGCACGGGATCGCCGAGTGCATTGACATTGACCAGCGTATCCCTTGCCGGGTCGAGCGCCACCGTCCTGCCGGCGACCGCCATCGATACCACCCAGGTGCCGGTCGAGACCACCGAGAAGGGCGGGGCGTCGGACAGGAGATGCGGCAACAGGGAGGCGTTCGAATCGTGCAGGCCGCAAAAGACAGGCGTTTGAGGATCGAGCCCGGTGCGCTGCGCAAGCACAGGCAGGATCGGGCCAAGGCGGTCCCTGGCCGACCGCACGGGCGCCATCAGGTCGCGCCAGCCCAGGCGGTCGACCAGCGCTGAAAAATCCGCTGTCCAGGGGTTCCACAGATCGGTGTGGCAGCCGAGAGACGTGACCTTGTTAGCGGCGACGCCGGTCAGACGCAGCGCCCAGTATTGCGGGTACATCAGCATCGCGGCGGCTCTGGCGAACTCCGTCGGGAAACTTTGCTGCTGCCAGAAGAATTGCGCACCGAGATTGAGGCCGAGCGGCAGGCGCGGCGTGCCGGTCTCGGCGAAAGGCGGGCGGATCGCGTCATAGTCCGCCGCGAGTTCATCGGGGCCGTCGAATTCATAGTCGAGAACCGGCAGCACCAGCTCGCCGGGGGCATCGACCAGCACGCCGGTCGCGCCATGGGTGGTGATTGAAATGGCGTCGATGCGCTGTTCGCGGTTGAGGTCGGCAAGGCTGTCGAGGATGAACGCCCACAGCGCTTCGACATCGTGATGCGGGTAGGGCGCTTGCCGCAACGGCGCGTTCGCCACCCGGCGCAGCGCCACCTCGCTCAATGTGGCGAGATCGACCAGCGCCACCTTGGCGTTGGTCTTGCCGATATCGATGACGGCGACGTGGCGGATCGCGCTCATTCCATATGGAACATTATTTCCAGCGCAACGGCCACTGGTTCGTTGTCCGGTTTCGTCTCCATGATGTCGGCCATATGGGCCCACCAGCGCTGCATCACAGGATGCTTCGGCAGATCGGCCATGCCGTGACCATCGCGCCGCCACAGCACGCCGAACAGGATGTTCGTCTCGTCGTCGAGATGGATCGAGTAGTCGGAGATGCCGGCCTGCTTCAGCAACGCGACCAGCGACGGCCAGATTTCATCGTGGCGCTTTTTGTACTCGGCCTTCATGCCGGGTTTGAGCATCATCTTGAATGCGTATTTCTCGGACATCAGGCCAGGCGTCCCCCGCGCAGCCGTCGCCATACGATCGGCAGGGCGATAACGATGATCAGCAGCAGGCCAATGAAGATCGACATGACGATGCCGGGCACGTTGAGCAGGCCGAGGCCGAAGGTCACCAGCCCCATGATGAAGGCGGCGAGCACGACGCCCAGAATGCTGCCGGCGCCGCCAAGGATGCTGACGCCGCCAAGCACCACCATGGTGATCACCTCGAGTTCATAGCCCTGTGCGATCGACGGCCGCGTCGAGCCGAGCCGCGAGGTGATCAGCACCGAAGCGATGCCCGACATCAGCCCGGTCAGGCAGAACAGGATGAATTTTATGCGGCCGACGCGCACGCCGGAAAACTGCGCCGCGACCGGGTTGTTGCCGATGGCGAAGATACGGCGGCCGAAACTCGTACGGTGCAGCAGGAACCAGTAGACGACGGCCGCGATGAGGAAGAGCACCAGTTCGAACGACACCACCCACCAGACGTAACCCTGGCCGAAGAAGGCGAAGCTTTCGGGATAGCCCTTGTAGGCCTGGTCGCCGAGGATGATGAAGGCGATGCCGCGGAACAGACTCATCGTGCCTATGGTGACGACGATGGAAGGCAGGCCGAGCCGCGTCACCAGCAGCCCGTTGAAGGCTCCGCAGCCGAGGCCGACGACGATGCCGATCAAGACAAGTACTGGCGTGCCGGCGCCGGCCTGCACCGCCATGCCCATCATGGTCGAGGCGAGCGCGATGATGGCGGCCACCGACAGGTCGATCTCGCCCGAAATGATGAGCAATGCCATGGCAAAGGCGATCAGGCCCTTCTCGGTGAAGTTGAAGGTCAGATCGGACAGCGAATAGGGGTCGAGGAAATAGGGCGAGGCGAAACTGTTGATGGCGAAGATGGCGATGGCCACCGCGACCAGCAGCGCTTCCCAGGAAAAGATCGCCGAGGAGAGCGGCTTGTCGAGCCGGTCGGGAATGTGGCGCGGGGCGGGGGTATCGGTCATGCGGCATGCTCCAGACGCTGGCGCTGCCCGTCGCAAAGAGCGTCCCTTCTCCCCGTCACTATACGGGGAGAAGGTGCCCGAAGGGCGGATGAGGGGCGGCGCCAATGTTCGGAGGTGCTCAACGTATGCGGCGAGTTCCGGCCGAGGCAAATCGGACCGTTGCTATTCGCAACGATCCTGTTTGCACCGTAAGCGCCGCCCCTCATCCGCCTGCCGGCACCTTCTCCCCGTACAGTGACGGGGAGAAGGGAGCACTTCAACGTCCCGCTCATGCCTCCGCCTTCCTCAGAATAATCCGCCCCTTTTGGCGTTCGCCGCGGGCGTTGAGCACCACGGCCAGGATGATGGCGCTGCCCGAAATCGCCATCTGCCAGAAGGGCGAGATGTTGATGACCGGCAGCGCATTGGAGATGATGCCGAGGAACAATGCGCCGAGCACCGCACCCCCGACCGAGCCGATGCCGCCCGCGATCGAGATGCCGCCGATGACGCAGGCGGCGATGATGTTGAGCTCATAGCCGTTGGCGACCTCGACCGAGGCGATGACGTAGCGCGAAATCCAGAGATAGCCGGCGAGGCCACCGATCATGCCGGAGATGCAGAAGACGATGAATTTCGTGCGCCCGACATCGATGCCGGTATAGACCGATGCCGTCGGATTGACGCCGATGGCATAGATCGAGCGGCCGAGCGCGGTACGCGTCATCAAGACGAAGAACAGCGCGATGACCAGGATGGCGATCCAGGACAGCACCGGAATGCCAAGCAAGGCCGCGCGCTGAAAGCCGATGAAATCCGGGCTCATCTTGTCGGCGTTGACCCAGGCGCCGCCCGAAATGACGAAAGTGGCGCCGCGATAGATGGTCAGCGTGCCCAATGTCACCACGATCGAGGGGATGTTCAGCCGCCAAACCAAGAGGCCGTTGATGGCGCCGAGCACCAGCCCGACGGCAAGCGCGATCACGACCAGCAGCGGGATCGGGATCGCCGGATGGGCCGCGTTCAGCATCGCTACCACCATGCCGGTGAAGCACAGGTTGGAGGCCATCGACAGGTCGATCGACCGTGTCAGGATAACGACCATCTGGCCGAGCGCCAGGATCATCAGGATCGAGGTGTCGTTGAACACCTGGCGCAGGTTGCCGGGGTCGGCAAAGCCCGGAAAGCGCATCGAGATCAGTCCGATCAGCACGGCGATGGCCGCCAGCAGCCAGATTTCGCGGTATTTCAGGAAAGCCTTCATGCCGCGATTCCCGCTGCCGTCCGGACCAGCGTCTCGGCGTCCAGTCCCTTATTGTCGTAGACCGCCGCGACCAGGCCCTCGCGCATGACCACGACGCGGTCGGACATGCCGAGAATCTCCGGCAGTTCCGATGACACCATGATCACCGACAGGCCCTGCGCCACCAACTCCGCCATGAAACCGTGCACGGCGGCCTTGGAGCCGATATCGATGCCCTTGGTCGGCTCGTCGAGGATGATGACCTTGGGTGTCGTCGCCAGCCATTTGGCGATGACCACCTTCTGCTGGTTACCGCCCGAGAGGGTACCGACATCCTGGCTGAGCGAAGAGGCGCGCAGGTCCAGCCGCTCGGTGTAGGAGCGGGCAAGCGAAAACTCTTCCGCGAGCCGCAGCATACCGGATTTGGAGGTGCGGGCGAGCGATGGGAGCGAAACATTCTGGAAGATCGGCAGGCCGATCACCACGCCTTGCTTGCCGCGCTCCTCCGGCACGTAGACGATGCCGGCCCCGATCGAATCCGCGGCCGATTTCGGCGCGATTGCCTTGCCTTCCAGCGTGATCGTGCCGCCGGATATGCGGGTGATGCCGGATATCGCCTGCATCACCTCGCTGCGCCCGGCGCCGACAAGGCCATAGAAACCGAGGATTTCGCCCTTGTGCAGCTCGAAGCCGATATTGTTGAACTCAGTTGGATGCGAGAGGCCGGAAACGGAAAGCACCGGCGCGCCGATTTCAGCCTTGCGCTGCGGAAAGATGTGGTCGACCGAACGGCCCACCATCATGCGTACGATCTGGCTCTGGCCGGCATCCTTGATCAGCCCTTCGCCGACCATCTCGCCGTCGCGGAAGACCGTGTAGCGGTCGGCGATGCGGTAGATCTCGTCGAACTTGTGGCTGATGAACAGGATCGCCTTGCCCTGCTCCTTGAGGAACGCGATGAGCAGGAACAGCTCCTCGATCTCCTTCATCGAAAGGGCGGCCGTCGGCTCGTCCATGATGACGATCCCAGAGTCGATCGACATGGCGCGCGCGACGGCGACGAGATGCTTGTTGGCGATGCCGAGATCCCTGAGCCGCGCATCGGCGTCGATATGGCCGGCATGCATGGTGTCGAGCACTTCGCGCGCATTCTTGCGCATCATGCGCCAGTCGATGGTGCCAAAGCGCGTGCGCGGCGCATGGCCGAGAAAAATGTTTTCGGCGACACTGAGATCGTCGAACAGCACGGTTTCCTGATGGATGGCGGTGACGCCAATCCCGAAGGCGGCGTGTGCGCTTGGCAGCGCGACGGCCTGTCCGTCAATGCTGATGGTGCCTGCATCGGGCTGGTAGATGCCGGTCATGATCTTGACCAGCGTCGACTTGCCGGCGCCGTTCTCGCCGATCAGCGCGGTCACCTGACCCGGATAGAGCGACAGGCTGACATTGTGCAGGGCCCGCACGCCGGGAAAGCTTTTTGAAATGCCGGACAGCGTCAGGCGTGGAGCCGAGGCCGGAGGCCGCTCCTTTGTCTCGTTGTGTCGGGCCGTCGTGTCCATATCCGTATCAAGCCCTGAAACTAGGTCCGTTTGAAGTCGCGGCGGGATGTGACTCCCGCCGCGTCAGCTTGAAAAACTCAGTGATCAATAGATCTTGGAGAACTTCTCGATGTTGGACTTGTCGAACTGGAAGGGCGGAGCCATGGCGGCCGAGTTGGTGTCGTCGAGCGTGACCTTGCCGACACGGCCGATCGACAGCGTCGCACCCGGCTTGGCTTCTTCCTTCTTCACCGCCAGGTCATGGGCGAGGTAGACGGCGGAATAGCCGAGGTCGATCGGGTTCCACAGCGCAACCGCCTGGCTGGCGCCGTTGTCGATGAACTTCTTGAACTCCGACGGCAGCGCCAGGCCGGTGACGTTGACCTTGCCGATCAGGTTCTCGTCGGTGACGACCTGGGCGGCGGCAACGACGCCTACTGTGGTCGGCGCGATGATCGCCTTGAGGTTCGGGTAGGACTTCAAGAGGCCCTTGGCCTCGTCGGTGCTCTTGGCCGAGTCGTCATCGCCATAGACGGTGGCGACCAGCTTGATCTTGGGGAACTTCTCCGGCAGCACCTTCTTGGCAGCTTCGATCCAGGAGTTCTGGTTGGTCGCGGTCGAGGAGGCCGACAGGATGGCGACGTCGCCGCCTTCCGGCAGATAGTCGGCGGCGAGCTTGATGATGGTCTCGCCGATCAGGCCGGTGTCGGACGGGTTGAGGTGAAGCTGGCGGCCTTCCTTGGCGACGCCCGAATCCCAGGAGATGACGGTGATGCCGCGCTCCATGGCCTTCTTCAGCACCGGCACCAGGGCGTCGGCGTCATTGGCGGAAATCGCGATGGCGTTGACCTTCTGCGCGATCAGCGAATTGACAACTTCGATCTGCGCCTCGGCGGTCGCCTTGGTCGGGCCGGTGTAGATGATGTCGACGTCGCCGAGTTCCTTGGCGGCCTCTTCGGCGCCCTTGTTGGCGGCATCGAAGAAGCCGTTGCCGAGCGACTTGACCACCAGCGCGATCTTGACGTTTTCCGCGTAGGCGGCATTCACGAACATGGCGGCCGAGAAGGCCGCCGTCACCATCAATTTCTTCAAGATGCTCATCTGATATCCTCCCTTGAGCGTTGCATTCCATCGCCGCTGCGGGCGTGAGTTGGTCTCAGGCCTGCAGTGAAGATTCTTCCTTTGTCGACTTGCGGGCGACGATCAGCGTCACCCCCGCGGTTTCCAGCATCTTGGCTTCGCGGTCCTCGATGCCGTCGTCGGTGATGACGGTGGCGATGCGCGAAAGACCGCACAGGATCAGGCTGGAGCGTTTGCGGAATTTCGAGGAATCGACCAGCACCACCAGTTCGTCGGCCTGGTCGATCAGCTTCTGCTCCGCCTGGATCAGCAGCGGATCGCCTTCCATCAGGCCGAGAGGCCCCAACCCTTGAGCACCCATGAACATGCGGCGCGCGTAGAAATTGCGCGTCACGTCATTGTCGAAGGGCGACAGGATGATGTTCTGCTCGCGGTAGATCGTGCCGCCCGACAGCATCACCGTGTTCTTGGAGTGCTTGAGCAAGTGCTCGGCGATCGGGAACGAATTGGTGAAGATCGGCATGCGGCGGCCGGTCAGGAAATGCACCATCTGGAAGGTGGTGGTGCCGCCATTGATGATGATCGGCTCGCCGTCCTTGCACAGTTCCACCGCCTCGCGGGCGATGGCCCGCTTCTGCGCGGCGTTGAGCGTTTCGTTGACCGAGAAGGGCCGGCCGGCCAGCCCGATGAACTGCGGCGGCGATATCGCCTCGGCGCCGCCGCGCACACGGCGCAGGCGTTTCTGCACATGGAGAGCCGCGATATCGCGCCGGATCGTCGCCTCGGACGACTCCGTCAGGTCGACCATTTCCTGCACCGTCACCACAGGTTTTTCCTGGACGGCGGACAGAATGATCCTGTGGCGCTCTTTTTCGTGCATGGTTCCTCCCTGCCTGGCCATCTAGGCACCCAAAACGAGCAGTGTCAATCATTTCCGATCATATAATTTCATTGTGCAGTGCAATATGATCGATCTTGATCGTTTGTGATTGACAAGTTTGTGTCTTGCGTAGACATTCCCGACAAAATGGACCGCGTTTTTTTGCGTCCCCAGGGAGGATTACCTATGCTCGACAAGCGCTCCGGCTCGCGCCTCGCCAATCTGTGGGATGATGCGAAGGCCAAGGGGATGAGCGATCCCGAGCTTCTGGTCTATCGCTCGAACACGCTCGGCTCCGACAAGCGCGTCACCAACTATGGCGGCGGCAACACCTCTTCGAAGATATGGCAGAAGGATCCGCTCACCGGCCAGGATGTGGAAGTGCTGTGGGTCAAGGGATCGGGCGGCGACAGCGCTTCGATCAAGCTTGATGGCTTCGCCACCCTCTACATGGACAAGCTGCAGGCGCTGAAGGGGCTTTATCGCGGCGTCGAGCACGAGGACGAGATGGTGGGTTATCTTCCCCACTGCACCTTCAACCTCAATCCGCGGGCGGCCTCGATCGACACGCCGCTGCACGCCTACGTACCGAAGCCCTTTGTCGACCACATGCATCCCGATGCCATCATCGCCATTGCCGCAGCGAAGGATTCCAGGGCGCTGACCAAGGAAATCTTCGGCGACGCCATCGGCTGGCTGCCATGGAAGCGTCCCGGCTTCGAACTTGGCCTGTGGCTGGAAAAATTCTGTGTCGAGAACCCTGAAGCCAAGGGCGTCATCCTCGAAAGCCACGGCCTGTTCACCTGGGGCGATACGCCCAAGGCGTGCTACGAGACGACGATATCGGTAATCAACCAGGCGATCGAATGGTTCGAGCGCCGCTCCGAGGGTGTGGCGATCTTCGGCGGCGAAGTGGTCAAGTCGCTCGACGCTTCGGCTCGTCGCGACATCGCTGCGAAACTGATGCCGAAAATCCGTGGCCTGATCTCGGAAAAGAGCCACAAGATTGGCCATTTCGACGATTCGGCCGCCGTGCTCGAATTCGTCAACTCGAAGAATTTGCGCCCGCTGGCTGCACTCGGCACCTCATGCCCGGATCATTTCCTGCGCACCAAGATCCGCCCGCTGGTGATCGAATTCGATCCGGCAAAGCCTGATGTCGATGCCGTCATCGCGCGCCTCGCCGACGACATTGCCGAATATCGCGTCGGCTACCAGGCTTATTACGACAGTTGCAAGCATCCGGATTCACCCGCCATTCGCGATCCCAACGCCGTGGTCTACCTGATGCCCGGCGTAGGCATGTTCACCTTCGCCGGCGACAAGGCGACGGCGCGCATCTCGGGCGAGTTCTACGTCAACGCCATCAACGTCATGCGCGGCGCCTCCACCGTCTCTTCCTATGTCGGCCTGCCCGCGCAGGAGGCTTTCGACATCGAGTACTGGCTGCTGGAGGACCTGAAGCTGCAGCGCATGCCGAAGCCGAAGTCGCTCGCCGGCCAGATCGCGCTGGTCACCGGCGGCGCCGGCGGCATCGGCCGCGCGACGGCCAACCGGCTGCTGCGCGAAGGCGCCTGCGTGGTGCTGGCAGATATCGACGAGGCGGCGCTCGCGGGCGCCAATGAGGAACTGGCCAAGACCTATGGCAAGGATTTCGTCCGCCCGGTGCTGATCAACGTCACTTCGGAAGACCAGGTCGTCGCCGGCTTTGCCGAGACGGCGGTCGAGTTCGGCGGCATCGACATCCTGGTGTCCAACGCAGGGCTAGCCTCCTCGGCGCCGATCGAGGAGACGACGCTGGCGCTGTGGAACAAGAACATGGACATATTGTCGACCGGCTATTTCCTGGTCTCGCGGGAAGCATTCCGGCTGTTCCGGGTACAGAAGATCGGCGGCAATATCGTCTTCGTCGCTTCCAAGAACGGCCTTGCCGCATCGCCCAACGCCTCCGCCTATTGCACCGCCAAGGCCGCCGAGATCCATCTCGCCCGCTGCCTGGCGCTGGAAGGCGCGGAAGCCCAGATCAGGGTCAATGTCGTCAACCCGGACGCCGTGCTGCGCGGCTCGAAGATCTGGACAGGCGAGTGGAAGGAACAGCGCGCCGCCGCCTACAAGATGTCGACCGACGATCTGGAAGAGCACTACCGCTCGCGTTCGATGCTGAAGCGCTCCGTCTTCCCGGAAGACATCGCCGAGGCGATCTATTTCCTGGCCTCCGACATGTCGGCCAAATCGACGGGTAACATCATCAACGTCGACGCCGGCAACGCGCAGAGCTTTACGCGCTGAGCTTCCTTCTCCCCGTTCTACGGGGAGAAGGTGCCCGAAGGGCGGATGAGGGGCGGCGCCAGCCGTGCGAGTACTGGGAGGAACAGCAGTGTCCGAATTGATCATCTCGGCCGACGTCGTCGAAAAAAATAATGCCGCGCGCAAGGCCGACCTCGAGCGTGACTACGCCTCGCTCGGCGAGCGCCTCGACCGCCACGGCATCGCCATCGATGCCATCAGGGACAAGGTCGAGAAATTCGCGGTCGCGATCCCCTCCTGGGGTGTCGGCACTGGCGGCACCCGCTTTGCCCGCTTTCCCGGTGCCGGCGAGCCGCGCGACATCTTCGACAAGATCGAGGACTGCGCCGTCATCAGCCAACTGACGCAGGCGACCCCGACCGTCTCACTGCACATTCCGTGGGACAAGGCCGATCCGAACCGGCTGAAGCAGGCGGCCTCCCGCTTCGGTCTCGGTTTCGATGCCATGAATTCCAACACCTTCTCGGACGCGAAGGACCAGAAATTCTCCTACAAGTTCGGTTCGTTGTCGCATGCCGATGCCGGTGCTCGCCGGCAAGCCGTCGAGCACAATCTCGAATGCATCGAGATCGGCGAGACGCTTGGGTCCAAGGCATTGACGGTGTGGATCGGCGACGGCTCCAACTTCCCCGGCCAGGTCAATTTCGCCAAGGCCTTCGAGCGCTATCTCGACGCCATGCGGGAGGTCTATGCCGGCCTGCCGGCCGACTGGAAGCTGTTCACCGAACACAAGATGTACGAGCCGGCCTTCTATTCCACGGTCGTCCAGGACTGGGGCACCAACTACATCATCGCCAAGGAGTTGGGCGACAAGGCGTTCTGCCTCGTCGACCTCGGCCATCACGCGCCCAACGTCAACATCGAGATGATCGTGTCGCGGCTGATCCAGTTCAAGAAACTCGGCGGCTTCCACTTCAACGATTCGAAATATGGCGACGACGACCTCGACGCCGGTTCGATCGATCCCTACCGGCTTTTCCTGGTCTTCAACGAGCTGGTCGATGCCGAGCTATCCGGCGCCGAGGGCTTTGATCCCGCGCATATGCTCGACCAGAGCCACAACGTCACCGATCCGATCGAAAGCCTGATGCTGTCGGCGGTCGAGGTGCAGCGTGCCTATGCGCAGGCGCTGCTGGTCGACCGCAAGGCGCTCGAAGGCTTCCAGGAGGCCAACGACGCGCTGATGGCGACGCAGACGCTGAAGGCTGCCTATCGCACCGATGTCGAGCCGATCCTGGCCATGGCGCGGCTGAAGACCGGTGGCGCCATCGATCCGGTCGCCGCCTATCGGGCGGCGGGCTACCGCGCCAAGGTCGCGGCCGAACGGCCTGCAGTCGCAGGTGGTTCCGGCGGTATCGTCTGAGGTCGAGCCACTCCCCCTCATCCGGCCGCTTCGCGGCCAACTTCTCCCCGAGGGGAGAAGAGGTCAGCGCCGGTGCAAGCTCCTCTCCCCTTGGGGAGAGGTCGGATTGCCCGAATTGCCCTTGCAATTCGACTTGGCAATCCGGGTGAGGGGGTCTCTCACGCGCTTATTCAATTGTTATTGGACTAACGCCCCCCGAAGGTCTTTCCTAGGCGTCCCGCTTAGGAGTCCCGCCATGCACCTCACCCGCCGGACGCTCATTGCCGTCAGCCTTTCGATCACCTTCGCCTTCATACCATCCGCCGCCGTCTTCGACGCCTCGCCGGCACCCGCCAAGGGCGAGAACGGCATGGTCGTCACCGCCCAGCATCTGGCTTCCGAAGTCGGCGTGGAGGTTCTGAAAAAGGGTGGCAATGCCGTCGATGCGGCTGTCGCCGTCGGCTATGCCTTGGCCGTCGTCTATCCCAATGCCGGCAATATCGGCGGCGGCGGCTTCATGACCATCCGCTTCAAGGACGGCAAATCGACCTTCCTCGATTTCCGCGAGCGGGCGCCGCTTGCCGCGACCAAGACCATGTATCTCGACAAGGACGGCAAGCCGGTGAAGGGCGCCAGCCTCGACGGCTATCTCGCGGTCGGCGTGCCGGGTTCCGTGGCCGGTTTCGAGATGGCGCGCGAGAAATACGGTACCTTGTCCAGGCAGGACCTGATGGCGCCTGCGATCGCCTATGCCAAGGACGGGTTCATCCTCAATCAGGGCGATGCGGCTTCATTCGCCGGCAGCGCCGACAGGCTGGCGAAGGACCCGGCGGCCGCCGCCATCTTCCTCAAACCCGAGGGCAAGCCCTATGGCATCGGCGAGAAGCTGGTTCAGCCCGACCTTGCCGGGTCGCTCTCGGCCATTTCCGAGAGAGGTCCCGATGCCTTCTACAAAGGCGCCATCGCCGACGCCATCGTCAAGGCGAGCGGCGCCAAGGGCGGTATCCTGGCCAAGGGTGACTTCGAGCAATATGCGGTGCGCGAGCTGAAGCCCGTCAGCTGCTCCTATCGCGGCTACGAGATCATCTCTTCGCCGCCGCCGAGCTCGGGCGGCGTCATCATCTGCGAAATCCTCAACGTGCTGGAAGGCTATCCGCTGTCCTATCTCGGTGCCGGCTCGGCCGAGACGGTCCATGTCATGGTCGAGGCGATGCGCCACGCCTATGTCGACCGCAACTCGGCGCTCGGCGACCCGGATTTCGTCGACAATCCGGTCTCGAAGCTGCTCGACAAGACCTATGCCAAGGACATCCGCGACAAGATCGATCCGTTCCGCGCCGGCGTGTCGCAGGATTTGATGCCGAAGGGCTTCGGCGAATCGAAGGAGACCACCCATTATTCGATCATCGACAAGGACGGCAACGCGGTCGCGGTGACCTACACGCTGAATGGCTCGTTCGGCGCCGGCGTCGTGGCCGATGGCACTGGCATCCTGCTCAATAACGAGATGGACGACTTCACCCAGAAACCCGGCGTGCCCAATCTCTATGGCCTGGTCCAGGGCGAGGCCAACGCTATCCAGCCGAAGAAGACGCCGCTGTCCTCGATGAGCCCGACCGTGGTGGTCAAGGACGGCAAGCCGTTCATGGTCATCGGCAGCCCGGGCGGCTCGCGCATCATCACCATCACGCTGGAGGCGATCGTCAATGTGATCGACCACGGCATGAACATCCAGGAGGCGATCGACGCGCCGCGCATCCATCACCAATGGCTGCCCGACACGGTCTATGTCGAGCCGTTCGGGCTTTCGCCCGATACCGAAAGGCTGCTCGCCGGTATGGGCTATCACCTCGATCTCGCTCACCAGAGCTGGGGCCAGGCGGCGGGCATTCTCGTCGGCGGCAAGAGCCTGGCGGAAATCGAGAAGGGCGGCGGCGCGCGCTACAATGGCGCCATCGACAGCCGCGCGGCGTCGGGCGAAGCGCTTGGATATTGACAGGCCGCAAGCCTGTTCCTTGCCGGACGAGGCCGGATTCCACCCTTCGGGAGCGGCCTCCGCTTCATGGCCCGGCAGGAGCCGTCAGGTCACCAGCGTGATGGTCGATGCAATCAGCATCAAGGCGGCAATGCCGACGAACAGCGCATAGATGCGTGGCCGGTCGAGCAAAAGCGCATTTCCCGATATCCAGGCCGACGTGGCGCCGCCCAGAGCGAAGAGGAAGCCGTTGCGATGGCCGAAAGTCATCGACGCGGCCATCAGCCCGCCGATGATCAGGGCGCCGAACACGATGATCACGGCGACCGCGTATTTCTCGAAGTCGTTGTTGCCGATCCCTGGTCCGATCGCGTTCAAATTCGGCAGGTCGTCCGGATCGAAGGGGTTCGCCGACCCGTATTCGTCTTGACCCATGGATTCTCGCATCACTTGATCTCCGCTGACCGGCAACAAACCATCAACGCCTGCCGAGCGCAACCCGATCGCGCTGTGGCGGATGCGCCCGGCACCGCTCTGGGCCCCTCTCGGGGATGGTTTTGCGGAGCTGTTGCCCGATCGCGTCACCTACCTTCTCGGGTTTGTCGCCTCCGATCCTGCCGGTGACGGTCAACCGCTCGGTACAGGCGGCTTTCGCGCTGCGGCAACCGAATACCGCCCTGGCTGAACACCTGTCTCGGTAGAACCACCTCGCGCCATCATTGCTGTGAAGGAGGGGCGCTCAGTCGACGATAGGGGATGCCATCGAATCTTGCCGTCACAAAATCGGTGACGGACATCTTGCGCTTGCGTCCGTCGCTGCAGGCGTAAACCGGCCAACCGGCATCGCTGCATTCGCTGGCTGCGCAAATACGCGCCAGGCAGTTACCGATAGTCAATCGGAAGCCGCCCTTGCCGGCGAAGCCTTGCAACAAGCTGCCGTCCGCCGAGCGCCATGTCCGCGCCCGGAATTCCGCCCGCAAAAGCAATGGTTCGAGAGGGATCGCAAGATTGGTTTCGCCGGCGCGCCCTGCGAACTGCAGACGGAAGCGCGCCATTGCAGTCGCGTACGCGGTCACAAGATCCGATTCGCGAAAATAGGCGATCGGCAGGTTGGAGCGATCAAACAGATGAGACATGCGTTCGCTTGCCTCTACCGGCATCAGCAAGGCAACAAAGACAAGAAAGGCGACGCAAGCTCGCGACATTTTACAGCAGCCATATTGGTCTCGGCCTGCCGGTTTGGCCCCGGTTGCCCCCCAGCAACATCCCGCCAATCGTCGTCCTGCGCAAGCCGCTTGCCGAGGCAGTTCATGAGGCGGCCGAGTGTGCAATTCGCAAAGGCCGCCGCGTTAAAGCGATTGGAGGCGAAGACGGTGACCCGCATCGACGAATTTGCGCGGGCGATGGCGATGTACAGTCGGCGTTCGCGGCAAAGAAGAACAGCTACCGCAGCCAGGGTTCCTTAGCCGAGGCGAGCCGGTGGCAGTTCGAACAGATTGGCGCCGTTCTCCTGGCCCCGCTCGACATAGCCGATGATGCCGAACCATCTGGCGACGTCAGGCCCCTGCAGCCAGCTGCGCGAATGGATCGGAAGGTTGCCGGCCAGCGCCTGGATATGCCTGATATGCCGCTTGCAGAAGCGCACCGTCGAGGCGCGGAAGAAATCCTCCTGCGCGGCAAACAGCGTATCGGCGGCATCGCTGTTCTCGTGCCAGGCAATGATCGCCACGGCCTTGTCGCCCTCAACGAGCGCATGCGCCCGGCCTTCCTTCAAATTCATCATCAGATTGTCGTAGGCGATCTTGCTGTCCTTGCCGGCCGCCACGTACTCGTCCGACATCCGCTTGGACAGGCCATGGAAGACATCCTCGAGATCCCCGAGCGTAGCCGCGCGTGCTCTCATCTCACCTCCTGCAGCCCCGGCAGGGAGTTTGCCCTAGGGATGGTGGGGCGCCAAGCAAATTGAATCCCCCAGGAGCTCGGTGAGAGCAAAGTCGTTCCGTCCATCGATATCCGTGAGTACCCCCCCACCACGCCGAGAAGTGAGCCTGGCCCGATAAATTCCGAGATCCGAGGTTAGAAAACGCTCGGATCAGCAGATTCGCCGCGGTTTTCGCGTGGTGCCGGCGAGTTTCCCGAGCTCACGCCCACAAGTGGCGTCAACTTGGCGGGATGCGTTGGCCCGGCTGCTTCGGCGGCCGGGCCTGTTGTTTCGCGGACCGTGCTGTCACCTATTATGGGACTGCTGGAAGCCGGCCACGTCGTACTGAGATACGCTCTTCGGATTCTTCGAGTTTTGCGGCTGGGTGCCGGCGTAATGTGTTCCGGCATTTCCATCCGGGTTGAAAGCTGAGCCCGGGGCAGAGCTGGCGTGGCCGGGGGTCGCACTTCCTGTTTGAGCAGTTCCGATTTCTTGGCTGGGCTGACCTGTCGTGCCCGTCACCGTGTGAACATTGGTGGCCAAGGCCATGCTGGTGGAACCTATGAACAAGCCTGCCACCATTGGAATGAGGAGATGTCTCATGATCGTTCTCCCAAAAGCATTTGATTTTGGGCGCTCGGGGTCTTGTGAGCGCCCGGCGAACTAAAGTTAGAACGCTCTTCGGACCATCATTCATCCCGACTGTCGCAAACTGTGATCTGTTTGTTTCACCGTGACACGCTTTTGGCGGCTTCGGTCTCCAGGTCCTTTAAGGCATCAGGGAACAAGAGCCTGTGGATCCCAGTTAACTGGATATGCCAGCCAAGATCAAAGAACCACAGCCGAAGCCCGGCCCGCAGCCACCGGTCCGTCGGCCAGACAAAGCTCCGTCGGAGCTTGAGCATGTCGATCCACCACCGCGAGACGTGCGGGAGGCGCCGGCACCAAATCCCAATGGCGACAAGAAAGCCTAAGCGCCGACCCGCGAACGCGCCTGCAACAGGCGCATGCCACACGAGAACGATCAGGTGGTCGCTCTATATAAGAACGTGATTTTCTTTTAAAAAGATGGTGCCCAGAGGCGGAATCCAAGTAAATGAAATCGGCCATTGCTTTCAAACGGTTGTGGTTCGCACAGCCATGGCACCTACCAACAGAAGTACCAACAAAATATTTCTGTGGATTGGTTGGGTTCCCAGACTTCGCACTGCGCGCTAAGACGCCGGCAATACCTGCACCTTATCTCGTAAGCCGATAGTGGTTGCTACTGGGGGTAGCCCAGTTCGTCCCCTCGATGACATCCCATGATGGGGGGGTCGAGTCGGGAGAGGGCTACCGCCAATACAGCGCTGTTGTAGAAATCGTCTGCTAATCGTACGTTCGCGGTGTGTCTATGCGGTTTAAATCGGATGGGAGAAGCGCGTGATCTGGCAGGACGAATGACTGGCGTATGTCGAAGCAACGCGTCCTAATCCACCGCCACGTTGGTTCGAAACTGTGACCCTGCATGATTGAACACGTCTCGGAGGACCGTATTTAAGGATAGACGTGTTCTCAGGGAAAGCGGCTGAGTGCCATCGCTTCGACACGTTTCATCCAAGCGTCCTTGCAGTCGGAATAGGCGTGGCTGTCTTCGGGATGCATCACCGGGCATCGACGTCGAATGCATCCTGCCTTGACCGCATGAAACTTTCCGCCTAGCTCATGGTGCCATGAACGTCGCAATGGTTTTCATCGTGGTGGTAAGGGAGCGCATGGGCAGGATGGTGTAACCATCCGGCGAAAGCACCCATGCGCGGTAAGCAGGCTCCTGACGGGGCCTTTTTTTATGCCCGAAATCGGGCCGCCTCGTCAGACCCTCACTTTTTATCCCATCACAAGGTGAAAGAGATCATGGCGAGCGACAACCCCACTCGGAGTCCGGACACCGACATATCAGCGAAAACGGTCATCACCGAACCCGCTACTCCACCCCGGCTAATTACTCTCATCTTGCTTTCGGCTCTTGCCGTGTTGCCGGTGAACATGATTTTGCCGTCGCTGCCGAACATTGCCGCAACGTTCCGAGCCGATTTCGCATTGGTCAATCTGTCGGTCGCCGGCTTTGCGATCATCACCGCCGTCATAGAGGCCATCGGCGGCGCACTGTCGGACCGATTTGGGCGCAGGCCGGTCGTCTTGATATCTCTCTCGATCTTTGTCGCGGCGTCCACCGGCTGCGCTCTGGCTCCCAATATCGGCACTTTCCTCCTGTTTCGCGCGATGCAGGCGTGCATCGGCCCCTGCTATTCCGTCGCTCTGGTCATCATCAAGGAGACATCGGATGAACGCGAAGCCGCCAGCAAATTCGGTTACCTCGCCATGGGATGGGCGCTCGCGCCCATGGTCGGTCCTTTGTTTGG
The DNA here is from genome assembly GCF_004791595.1 of Mesorhizobium sp. M8A.F.Ca.ET.202.01.1.1. Taxonomy (NCBI): domain Bacteria; kingdom Pseudomonadati; phylum Pseudomonadota; class Alphaproteobacteria; order Hyphomicrobiales; family Phyllobacteriaceae; genus Mesorhizobium; species Mesorhizobium sp. M8A.F.Ca.ET.202.01.1.1. The sequence continues at coordinate 20,326 of NZ_SRUN01000023.1, forward strand.
CGGGTCGCTGGACGAACTGTTCGGATGTCGGTCAAGCTTCGTTGTCTTCGCGATCCTCGGTGCGGCCGCCTTTGCCCTATCCATGCGCGAGATCAGAAGAATTCCATTGCCTAGATCGAACAGGAACTATCTTGCCTCCTATCGGGTGCCTCCTATCGGGTGCCTCCTATCGGGTGCCTCCTATCGGCTGCTCCTGCGTTCAGCACGGTTTTGGGCCTACACACTGTGCATGGCGTCCTCAATGGGGGTGTTTTATGTGTTCCTGGGAGGCGCACCATTGGTCGTCGGTGACGCGCTCGGTGGATCAAGCGCGAAGCTCGGCCTCTACATGGGATTGGTTCCCACCGGCTTCATCCTCGGCAGCTATTTGGCCGGGCGTTACGCCTCGAAGAACGCACTGGGCACTACACTTGTTTTCGCGCGTCTACTGACTTGCGCCGGTCTGTTGGCCGGTCAGGTCCTATCGACATTTAGCATCACTCACGTTCTGGCCTTCTTCGGCCCCTGCGTCTTCATCGGCGTCGGCAACGGATTGACCATGCCTGCCGCCAACAGCGGCGCCTTGTCGGTACGGCCGGATCTGGTTGGCACCGCTGCGGGACTGGCCGCCGCAATGAGGATCGGCGGCGGAGCACTCATAGCCTCCATCGCCGGTCTGTTCCTTGCGGATTCGATCCGCGCGCTTTTCATCATGATGCTGATATCGGCAGCACTTGCATTGTTGGCGGCGCTGTACGCCGCCTTTCTCGATCGGCGCGCTTCAGAGCCTGGTTCTTAGCGGACGACCGCTTCCCATCCTTCCAAGACGTTCGCACGGAACCAATGAGCTTGCACAAGAGGTCGAGGAGGTGACTGCCCTCGGTTTTCCCTTAGCCTCGAATCTGACCTTGTTGAACCAACCGCCGCTGGCGGTCGACGGAAGGCATCGTTAGGGTTTGGCCAGACTCACTTTCTTTCCAATATGATCGCGCCACAACCCGAGCCGCTTTATTCGATATTCAACAAGTTCCGGTGAGGTCCCGAAGAAGGACGCGATCTCAGGGGCACTTTTGCCACCCGAGACCATACGCTTGATCGGGTCTCGTGGAAGCAAAGTTGCCGATGCCAAGAAATACGCGTCGTGCTCTTCAGCGCTATCATATGTTCGACCGAAGCAGCCAGCAATCTTAGCTATCTTGGTCAGCTTGTGCCCGGCAAGAATATGCCAATATTCCTCAAGGAGCGTCACTCTTTGTCTCTCAACGGTATGGTAGTCGTTTAAAAAGACAACCCACCTATCCTGATCGGAATTTAAGGGAACGCTCATAGCGGACCACTCGCCTCGCGACGGTCCAGCAAGTGTGTTCTTTGCCTTTCCAGTAATACAGGAGGTATCCCGCAATCGCTCTACCATAACAGAATCAACAACCAAATAGAATGGATCTAGCGGGTCGCTTTTCTTCAATCCTAAATCTTTTCGGAAATCTTCGGCCGTCTGCTCCAGCTCTTCCTTTGACATGGCGATAACTTCAGCATCTATCGGCGCGCTGCTCGGTTCTGATATGTCACCCTTACTATAGTGCTGACGAAGACACACGGCAGCGTCCAGCAGGGTTTGCACAGTCTTGGAGGACGCGTTTTTGCCAGCGCGGAAGTGAACGAATGCCACCCGATCAAAGCCAAGCTCGTGTTCATCGGCATCGGGGCCGAGCCACTCGAGCAGCCTAATTTTGGAATTGTTGTCGGGCGACCCGTCGCCCCGCTCGATGCGGGCCAGCGTGGAGAAGCTGATTCCCACAATCCCCGATAATGCCCTTATACTAAGACCTTCGCGTTCCCGCTTCTCGCGGACCGCCCCGACGAGCTTTTCTTCGAATTCGTTCATGTTCACCATTGTGCGATCAGCACACCTTGACACGCTTCGCTTCAGAATGCATCCTGTGCTGGTGACACAGACTCGCACATCGGCAAGCAAAATGAAAGTGTTGTTGACCGACGATGCGCGGGCTGAGTTGCATCGGATTGGCGTCGGTTTGGACGCGCGCCGGCCCGTGCGGGTGAAGGACGGGGGCATCGTTATCCTCGACCCACAGCCCACATCACCCACTGTCCAGGAGAAAAGTGATGAGCAACAGCAAGGAGCGGGAGGACCCGCAGCCCGATCATGGCAAAGGTCCACCCGGCGGCAAAGGTCGTCCGGTAGATCACGGGCGCCCCGTGCCGGATCACGGATCGTCGGCCTCGCCGGCAACTACGCCGGGCAGCTAGAGAATGTGCAACGGGCATACCCCGGCGCAACTCTCCTCCCCGATGACCATGGAGTATGGCTTCTCGCTCGCAGCCAAGTGATAGATGGCTTATCGCGAGAAGCCATATTCCTTATTGCCCTACCAGAAACGCCAGCGGTCGAGCCGCGTGGATGGGCGTTCTGGCAGCAAGATGGGCAGGTCGAATGGATCGGCCCGCGACATACCAATTTCCCTGACGGCTCGGTGTGCGCTTATCACCCCATGCTCGATAAAGCTTGGTCGCCAGGCAGTGATTTGTGCACGTTGCTGGACCTTTATAGCGTATGGGCGCTTCGCCAGCTTCATTTGGTGGTGTTTGATCGGTGGCCGGGACGCCAGTATGCGATGCTGGATGAACTGGGCCAAGCTGATCCCTATTATCGGCTAACCCAGTTTAAGGAGGCCGAGCTTTGCAACTGCGGATCAAATCGGCGCTATGGCGAATGCTGCCGGCCGCATGATCTGAAGCTACCCTTCCCGTCGATTCTGCACGCCTTCAAAAGCCGTAATCTCGGTCTCGGCATCTTTGATCGAGCGCCTCCCGCCGAAATTGCAGTGTTGATTGCCGAAGGAGGACAGAATCCCCCACCCCCCATGCTTGGGGTTCACTCTACTCTGCGGGCTCATATCGTGGACGTAAGGGGGAATCCTTAGCCCTACATCCCGTAAGAGATGCTCGATCGGGTCAGAGGGAAAAGCATTCCACTTCTGACGAAATCCCCGATGCCAGGTGCCGACGACTTCCGAGCCGTCGAACCATGTCGAGAAGTTCAGCTTCGGAAAATGCAGCACGCGGGCCGCCCACCATATTTTCTCAATATCGTGGTCGCCTGGACCCTTTGCCCATGGGGTCCAGCCCTTGCATAGCCGTTGCGCCAATTCGCTGTTTCGCATCTTCAATCCCACGGAATGATGGATAAAATAGCGGGGTATATCCGTCGTAATAGGGAAGTCTACGAACTGCCGGCAGGTGGAATTTACCAGATTTGTTCATCACTCTTGCAACAAATTCAACTTTAGGAGATGCTAACTCGGCCTTGGGAGGGCTGGGGGATGAGAATAAAAGCATTTGTGGCACTTGGTGCCACGGCAGCGCTGGGCGGCTGCCAAACAAGCAATCAAGCCGACTACATGCAAATAGGCTACGGGCCTAGTTTCTACGTCGCCCACGCTCAATGCGAAATGCATAAGGGGTCGGTTGACCAAGGCTATATTGCTATCGGGTCCCCGGGCTTTGTTGCGGGGGCCGGAATCGGGAATGCCCTCGGCAACTTGGCTGCCGAAGATCACTATATGAAGAACTGCCTCATCCTAAGCGGGTGGAAGCGTGCCCCGCATGGCCAGGGTGCCACGGCAGCTCCAGCCGTTGCTGGTGGCGCGCCACCGACACCCTATGGGATCCAGCGTGCACCTGGCAGCTGGATCAATACGGCGCTGCTGGACTGGTCAGACGCGAATAACAAGTGCGTCGCCGGCGACAAGCCCGCGTGTGGGACTCGAGCGAAGCTTGGTGCGCAACTGAGAGCCGCCGGCATAAACCCGGCGCCGGTCTAGGGGCCATGCAGTGGAACCTGGCGATCTGCCTTGGCATCGTTCTGGCATTGAGCGGCTGCGCAGCGGATTATCTCAATCACTATGACAGCGTGACGCTCTCTGCCGGCGACGCCAATCGCGCCAATAGCCTTGCCCAGATAGTCGACCCGTTCAACCCGAACAGTCAGAACACGCATATCGAGGGCGACGGCCAGCGAACAGCTGGAGTCATCCAGGCCTTTCGCGGAATCCCGCTGACACCGCCAGGCCAAGGTGCGCGCCAAGGTGGCGGCGGGGACTCTGGCAATCATCCATGCGATCTGCGCAATGGGGTTGACAGCCTAGGCCGGGCTTGTGGTGAACGTGCCGCCGAAGCGAAACCGGGCGGCCGCACCGGACATGAGGCGAACTAGCAATGCTGCGTAGAATGCGATCGCCTCGCCGGAGGCCACTTGGCATGGTGCAAAGGCGCCTGATCTTGGTGACGGTGGTCGCGGCTGGCGCTCTGGCTGCGCAAACGGCCATGCAACACAGCGACCACATGCCCGAGCTCCATCTGCCGAATTGGACCAGCGCGGGCCTGGCGACGATTGCCGGCGTGGCATCCGTCATCGACGGCGACACGATCGAAATCCACGGACAGCGCATCCGCTTCAACGGCATCGACGCGCCGGAGAGCCAGCAGCTTTGTAAAAATGCGAGCGGGGCCGACTATCCCTGCGGCCGGCAATCGGCACAGGCGCTTGACACCTTCCTGGCCGCGTCTAAGCCAGTGCAATGCACATTCGTGACCTGGGATCGTTATCACCGCTTTGTCGGCGACTGCCAGCGTGCCGATGGCGCCAGCGTGGCCGCCTGGATGGTCGAACACGGCCAGGCGATCGACTGGCCCCGCTACAGCCATGGTGCCTATGCAGCGCAGCAGGGGAAGGCGGAAGCGGCGAAGGTCGGGCTGTGGGTCGGAAAGTTCCAAGCGCCGTGGGAATGGCGCGCCGGGCATGGAGATAATGCCCAATCGGCGGTGAGCCAACCAGTCGGCATCATCAGCCGTCAACAGGTAGCCCAAAGCTACTCATGCCAGCCGCGGCGGAAATGCTCGCAAATCAGCTCGTGCGACGAGGCTCAATGGTATCTCAGTAATTGTCCGTGGGGCGGCAAGCTCGACCGGGATGGCGACGGGCAGGCGTGCGAAACCTTATGCTAGGAATGGCGACGATGACAGCGAGACTAATTGGACTGGCTTTGGCTTTGTGCCTGCCCTTTCAGATGGTTGCGCTTGCGGCGGGAGAACCGACTGTGGTCTCCTGCAAGTTTGAGCACCTGCCTCCGATGCTGCTAACGTTCCGTGGCGGGATGGGAGCTAACGACAATACCCTGCAAGTCGGACAAAACCCGCCCGTTCCGTTAAGCGTCGGATCAAGTTTGATGGTTGCCGAAATAGGGGTACAGGAGCTGACGTTTTCCCTTCGAATGCCCACCTCTGTTTCGATAGCCGCGCCTGGGAATGACGTCATCACATATTACGGAGACTGCATTAGCTCCCTACAACCGCGAGGATAACCGGTGCGGCTGCTTCTAAGGGCTGATGGAGCCGAGCGGCGCAACTGGCTGGATTTATTCTCGGCTCCGTTCGACCCTTCCGTTGAGGTGCTTAGTCAGGACGGGCAAGAGCATCTTGTTTTGAACGTGGCCCGGTTGGGCGCTAGTTCCACGCCCCGAGAAGCCTATGACGCTGGTAAGTTGGCCGTCAGGGAAATGAATGCGATCGTGGCCCGAATTGTTGGCAAATCAAATGTGACGTTGACCGGAACGGTTCGCTTATTCGGGGACCGATTATTGGTAGATTTCATCATGGAGACCGAGACAGCGCATTTTAGATTTGGCGCCGGGGCGGCCAGGTTTCAGATCCTTGACCAGCATGGTGAGCCGATCGTCGAGGAAGCGGCACCATCGATCGCGCAAGAGAGATACAAAGCCGCTGCCGCCCAACCTATTCTTGCTGAAGCGTTGGCCTATTCAGCCGGAGCCCCTGACTGGTTTGATCTCTACAAAGCGTGCGAGTGTCTCCTGGCCGCAGGCGTCAAACTCGATAGCGGGATGAAGGAGGTCAAACAGACCGCTAACGCCTTTCGCCATAGAGTCAACGGCAGTTCCCGGTTGCCCCCAAATCCGCCAAGCCTCCTCGACGCCGTGAGACGAACGAGACCCTGCATAAACCGGGAGTTGGACCGCTAGGGAAGACCTGTCAGCGTATGACGACAGCGCCCCTTAGACGATTGACCTATGGACGCCGCCGTCGACGCGCAAAGCAGCGCCACTTGTCGCCGAAGCCTGCTCCGAGCAGACATAGACGACCAAACCACGCCGAGCTTACCGCCAACCAACTGCCCATCCAGGAAGGGTCGCCATCAACCCCCATCTGACCCATGCGCCGAAAATGGTAGATCGATGGCGAATATGCCGGATCGCCACTACGCAGACTGTTTAGTGTCTGCGCAGCCGCGACCGTGATCTCAATAGTGATATCGCCTCGCTCGCCAGGACGAACGCCAACCCTGAACGACGGTTCTCCATCGACGATGTCGAAGCGAATGCCTTGAACTGCACCCTTGGAAAGTTCGACACCATCCATGTAGCGTTCGACAAATGACACATTCAGCTCAGCCGGCAAAACGGCCCGCCTCGTGCGGGCCGTTTTGATACTCGGCTGGCTGGCCATCGATTTGCCTTGGCTCAGGGGCCTGCCTTGCAAGGAGGCAAAGCCGACGCCGCGGGACAAAAAACCAATCCTGTCCCCGCAACCAATTCTGTCAAAAACCAATAACCGTCCCCGGTCTAACCGGTGCGATTTTTTCGTTTAGGGGCCAGGAACGTCTCGGGTGGTGACGTGCTCCCTGGTTTGTCCCACGTTTAGGAGTTAGCCCTGTTCACGTTGTGATCCCTTCACGGATCGTTGACAATCAAAAGGCCTTCGCCGATCTCCATTTTCTCAATCCCCTTCGCTCGGAGCCGTATCGCCCGCTTCAACGCTTCGAGGTAGTTCAAATGCTGCAATTTGATGGAAACTGGCGCTTCGACAGTCCCGGCCCGATTGAGCCGACGGTCAACCATGCGTTTCGCGATCTGATTGACCGCATTTGCAGCCAAGGCGATCGCCGCACGATTTTGGAGCGCTTCAAGTCTCGCTTTGCCGGTGCGGGTGGTGCGCCCTACTACCCCAGCAGCAGCGTGAGCTGGGCTTCCGACGATCTCGACAAACTCATGAATGTGGCGAGCGAAAATGCTCCGCTATTCATTGAGGCCTTCTGCGACGGCTGCAGCGACATCGCCAATCAGTGGTCCCACATAACCCTACTGGACGTCGCGCGCCTCAACCGTATTCTTGCCGACGCGGGCGCCGGCTATCAGATTGATCCTCCGGCTTTGCGCGCGACCCGAGCCCATGTTCCGATCGCCGTTCCTGAGCAGCTGCCCTCTGTCGATGCGCAAGCATCGACGCTGATCTCTGTAGCGCTCGACGCGTCCGAGCGGGCTCTGTCGCAGGGAAACGGACGACAGGCCGTTCAGGAGGTTCTGTGGTTGCTGGAGACCATCGCCACCGCTTTCCGCGGACTTGATGTCCCGGACGGAAGCATCCAAGGGCGCTACTTCAATAAGATCATCGGTGAGCTCCGTGCACGCGGCCGAGGCCATCAAGGCAGATCTTGCAATGGATGATGACACTGCACGGCTACCTGTCTTCTCCGACTGGTGGCGGCGTGCGGCATGGCACCGATCTGAAGGAGGGTCTCGCACTGGGCATCGACGAAGCTCGCCTATACTGCAATCTCATCCGCAGCTATCTGACATTCCTGATAGCCGAGCATGACCGTGTCAGCCGGCGAACGGCGTGATAGTTCGGAACGGATAATCGTGACTCGCATCTTCGACTTCGACGGCCCTAACATGAACAAGGGCTTCATCAACCTTAGGGCCGCTGAGCATCCCGAGGAAAAGCGACTGCACAGCATCATCGAAGGCATGTGGGAGCGCTACGAGCCCTATGCCGATCCAGATTTTCGCGACGGCTTCGCTCGCGATGTCGATGCCCGCTTCTGGGAAATGTATCTCGGTTGGACTTTCCTCGAGGCTGGGCATGCGCTGCTGCCGACGTCCGAACGGTTGCGCGAAGGTGGGCAACCCGACCTCTGCGTCCTGACTGATAGTGGGCGTATCTGGATCGAGGCCATTGCCCCGGACGAGGGTAATCCCGGCCCAGACCAGGTCACGCGCCCAAGGCGGCGGCCTCTTTGCGGCGCCCGTGCGCCAGGCTCAGCTACGCATGACGAGCGCATTCTGGACGAAATTCAAGGTCATCAAAAAGTATCTTAAAGAGGGCAACATCGGCGCGGATGACGTGCGTCTGATCGCAATCAGCGCCAGCCGCTTCGGTGTCTATGTCCCCGAAAAGCCCCCGCTGATCCTGACATCGTTGTTCCCCATCGGTGACGCCTACATCACCATCGATCGCGCAACAGACGAGATAGTCGAGGAAGGATTCCACGCGTCGCCTGAAATTGCGCGCCAGGGTAAGCCGGTCGAGCGCACTGCTTTCCTCAACCCACTCTTCAGCGACGTCTCCGGCGTTCTCTGGTCTCGCGTCAGTCTCGGAAATCTTTCCCGGAAGACCCGCCCGCTGACCTACGTCCACAACCCCTTAGCGACGCGTCCGCTGCAGCAGCGATTTGGCGTTTGGGACCGGGAATTTGTAACGGTGATCGACGGCGAGCATTGGAAGGCAATAGACATCCTCGCGCCCCAGGTTGAGATGAATCAAGCGGACGTGTGAAGGCCCGCCAATCTACGAAGGCCGACCCTGTACTGCGTTTTGGATCTCCTCAACGAAGATTTTGATCAGGTCCGCCGTCTCCTGGACGAACGCCTTCGTGAAGACGTCGATCTCCTTGCCCTCCTTGTCGAAGCCGTTGCGGTGGACGCAATCGTGACGAAGCAAGACGGCCTTGAACAGGCTGGCTTTGTCGCTGGCGAGGTCCAGAATTCGCACGCCGAGAGCGATGTTGTAGAGAACGTCGACCTTTTTGAGATTGTGATACATGACAGAACGCAGGTGCTCCCGGACCCTGCGTTCGACCAACGCGGGCTCCTTTGACACCTCGGACAGAGTGAATTTCTTCTTCCCCAGATCCTCGTCCTGATCAATCAAACGCTGCATAGCCGCTTTGTCGCCCATAACCTCATTGAGCAGAGTGTCGCCGAGATATGCTTCCAGCGCCGTGACCTGGTGGGAGAAGATCATCCGGTTCACGAGATGGTCGCCGTGATATCCACCATGATCGGCGAGCAGATCACCCGTGTGGTGATAGGAGTCCATGAAAACCCGATATGGGTTGGACGATGCCTGATAGTCGAGCCAATCGTCCGGTTACTCTCACCATGCTCAAGCCCGTAGTCGAAGTCTTCGACGAGCTCGTTCCTGCCAATATCTGTGTTGTGATAGTTTTCGATGCCGACGGGATACTCCCAAAGCCCCCAGGTCAGGTCGCCAAGCTCCGGATGGTCGATCACCGCCTCATAATGGATTTCCGGTCCCATCTGGCGCTCATCGCCGCCAACGGCGTCCCAATCCAAATCTTCCGCTCCGACTTCAAAGATTTCACGACTCGACGCGTGACGGATACGGGCAATGCCCTTGCAGTAGACTTCCATGTGCCCACCCACTGACTCGCTTTCGCCAGCTTAAACAATCGACGAGCCGGGTGGCATAGAAAATCGAAAGGCACTTCGTTCTGCGTCACCGGCAGTTATTGTTCGAATATGCGTGCTTGCGAGTTTGTCTGGGTCGCGGAAAACAGTCTTGAGGGGCCTGTATTGTTGACGCGCCCCCGCCAATCGATGTGAAGCTGGCGCTCTGCAGCTGGGCGTCCGTGACAGGGAGTGGTGAGGCGCAAAATCCCGCAGTGGGAATTTGATTTCTATGCGCTAGCGTTGCCGCGCGGGCATGCCTTTGGCGAGGAGCCACCGGTCGCGGCATGGGGCTCAAATGACGGAAATGGATGTGGCATTGTCACGCATAACCCCGAGAGCGATTCATTCCACGTCATCGTCATGCGACGGCGAGTGGATTCCGTTTGGACGGTTACCAAGCGCGCCGATGGATTCGCCACGATAGACGCGGCAGCCACGGCCCTTGAGCCCGAGCTTGCCGACGGGTTGGCGCTTGAGCCATTGCCGCCCGGCGTCCCTATGCAAGCGCCACTTTTCGATCTCGCCGGCCGCGAGCCAAGCGAGGTGTTTTGGATGTTGGGGATGGAAACCCATCAACCGGCGGCCTGGGCGTTGAACCAGCTGTATCTTGCGCTGCCGAGACCCGACCGCAATTGGGTGAGCGATTGCCAGACAACCAACTTCCATACCCGGCTGTGGGAAGCGCAGCTTCTCGCGTCTTCGCGAGCAGGGTCTGCTTGTCGAGCAGCCCTTTGAATCGCCGGATTTCCGCATTGAGAACCGGCTTGGCGGTGAAGCATGGTGGAGGCAGTTACGGCCAATCCTGCTGTGCCGTACAATCACGTCAACGCCGCCTTTGCGGACATGCCGACCAATCGCGAGGAAGTCTTCTTCGGCGCGGCGGCGTTGCGCTTCGCCAAAACGATCGGCAACAAACTTGCACGGCGGTACGACCAGCTTCCACATGCCAACGGCAAGCCGTTCATCCTGGCCGTTGCCGACTTCCAGGCATCCGGCTCGATGATGTGGAGCCGCGAAGGCTTGATCGGCTACCTGCTTGGTTCGGGAGCGACGGTCGCGGAGGTCGACGGCCGGCCGCAGGCTGTGCCGATGCCGGCCGAACATTTGCTGGGACCCGCGCGATTTCCCGCGGGATTGTTCGCCAACGATGAGCATGCCGAGCTATCCGCTGTGATTTTCACGAATGCCTGCTCGATGGCCAAACTCAATCGCGTGGCCATCTCTGGCGGTGGCGCGCCTGCCGGTCATCGCTACACCCGCATCGGCAATTTCTTCGACCGAACACCCGGCGCATTGAAGGGTATTCCATTTTGTCTCGACATCACGAGTGCCGACTATCGCGGGCTCTGGCCGCATGGCTACGAGCCATGGACGGCGGAGATGGAAGTCTTCCACAACCCCTTTGCGCGCCACCCGGTCTCCGTCGATCTCCTGCCCGAGGCGACCCATTGGTTCAGACAGGGCGGTGAATGGATCTGCAGTTCTGTCTACGAAGCTTCGATCCTGTGGTCGCAGACCCTGATTACCAGTTCCGATAAGACGGCGCCCTCGCTGGATGATTTCCTCAACAATGCCGCCCGCGACTCGAGAATGGATAGCCCTGAGGCATGATCCACGAGAGCCGCCGCTTAAAAATTTCTGGTCACGAGACGTTGTCGACCCTTGTGACCCATCCGCAAGATCAAGATGAAGACATGCGACTTTCGATAAGCAGGCGTTCCCGTTACGACAGGAACCGTCGATTATCGGTGTCCGGAAGCGGATCGGAAGGCCACACCTAGTCAGCCAGCCCGAGCGCCGCCATCCAGGCATGCACCTGTCCGAAGGCATCTGTTTGCCACTGCGCTGGCGTGCGATCACCGATATGCGGCGTTCCTTCCACAAACTGGCGCACCCACACCGGTCCTATCATATCCTCTTTCGCGAACTTCTCCGCGATCCCCAGATAGCCCTCACGCGCATCCTTGATGTCAAGCAGTGGGCGACAGACCTCAGCGAGCGCCTCGGGACCGCCTTCGTAATTGCGGATGCAGTAATAAACGTCGTAGGCATCCTTGCGCTTCTGGCGCCGCATCAGTGCCTGGCCTTTCATCGCCAGCAGCGCCGGGATGGAGGCAACGGCAATCTTCACCCGGTTATGTCCGCCGCCCGGCATCGTGCCTTCAATCGCCGTCAGTTGGTGAAAGCGCACGGCCAGTTCCGCACCGGACGCGCGTTGCACTGCAAATTCCGATAGGAGAGGGGGAATGTTCTTCTCGATCTCAGCGTCACGCGGCATCAGGAAGTCGACGATCACGTCGACGGGTGGCCCACCGTCGGCCACTTCAATCGTGCGAACAAGCTGGAACCGTCGGTGCTCCGCGCTCTGCGAATAGCCATTGCCTATGAGGGCCTCGACCAGCCGAACATATTCGCCATCGCCAAGCGCCTCCGCATCCAGCGTCAGATCAATGTCGATCGTGCCCACATGCTGCATGTCGTCGGCCTCCAGAAGCAGCCACGGTACGGCTCCACCGACAACAGCGAACTTGCCCTCGAAACTGCCAAGGATCTGTCCGATCTCCATAAGCGCGGATTTGACCGCAGCGCTGACGCGGTCGGTATAGTCGGCGGCGGATTGTGGATCGGGCGCTAATGCCATTTGAGCAACTTTTCTCTTAGATGTTCGGCGGCCTCACGCCCACGGTCGTCGAGATGCGAGAGGTCAAGATAGGTAAGGATCGGGGACGAGACTGGCGGTCCGCCGGGAACCTCGACGCGCTCCTTCAGGATGGCTGGATCATCCGGTTCTATCACTTCGACATTGGCGCCGCTCTTCGATGGCTTCAACTTGAGCGCCTCGATCAGTTCCGGCATGGCCGCCGTGTCGGCATAGAGAGTCGTCAAGTTGCCGCGCATATAAGGCGCAAGCCACTGTGCTGCTGAAAGACCGCCAAGCATGGCATGTCCGTCCGTCTCGCGCCGGCTCAACGTTTCGCGAAGCGCTTCGTCCAACTGGCGCCCGTGAAGGATAGTGTACCAGGACGAACGCTTGCCTCGAACCGGCTCGTAGGAATCGCGCCAGGCATCCAGCATAGCGTCCGGCGCGGTCAGGTGAAGGCCTTCGTCATCCACTGCGGCCCATTCCCTGTCGCGCAGCGCCGACCGCACATTGCTGGCATGGCCGAGGCTGACATCCGCTGCTTCGGCGAGGTCGGCCACCTTCCAGGGCCTTTTGGGATCGCGCAAAAGCGTACGCAGGACCTGCCCCGCCTTCGGTGAGAAGACGGCGCGAAAGTTTCGCGCCGCCGGCTTCGGTTTGTCGGCTGTCTCCCGCTCGATAAAGACGTTGTCGAAAGCGATCCGGCAGTTGCCGGCAAGGTCGAGCCAGCCCATCCTCGCATTCGCGCAGATGTTGCGCGACTCGGGAGAGAGCCATGACGCGGCGACCAGAGGAACGACGACGTCGGAATGCGCCAGAGTCTGATACCGCGCCATACAGGCATAAAGCTGATCGATCGCGCCTCGGACCTGCCGCGGGTATCCCGGCTCTTTCACCTCGCACATCAGCGTGATGACGCGATCCGCCATTTTGACACGGGCAAGAATGTCAGCGCCGGCCATCGGCATATTGGGGCCGGTTCGCAGGTCCCATTCTTGGTCGATGGACTGGATTTTGAGCGAGGGAATCCGTTCCAGCTGCTGACGCAATGCGTCAGCGACTTGGCTTTCGATCTCTTTCACTCGTTCATAGGTTTTCATTGTGAAATGAAATAGCCTAGTTTGGTGAAATTGGCAACTGATTTCACCGCAATCTGCTATTTCACTTTGTAGTGAAGCATGGTGTATTAGTGAAATCCGCTGCGCTTCGAGCCAGTCGGACCTGCTCGGCATTCAGCGTTCCAAGCGCGTGATGCACTTCACGGCACGGGCGTCAACGACAACCTTGCCGATAAGGCCAGGAAGCTCGGCATCCCGGTCTGGAAATTCGGCGGCGCGTAAGCACCACCATCGCACGAGGCAATTGTGTTCGCGATGAACAACCGTCAAATTCGAGCGCAGTAAACTCGGAACCGCGTCGCGCAAATTTGAGAAACCACGTGCTTACCATCACTCATCCGGAATTACTTGGCGGTCTTGTGAACTTTCCCGGTGGGCTGTTCCCAATACGCATTCCAGGCGAGAGCGCTTTGCGCTTGATCATCAAATGCCCAAAGGAGTGGATTCTCGCCGCCAAGCTAAATCGCGGCTTTCGCATCTATGTTGCGCCGTTGATGGCCAACGGCCGGAAATCATGCGGAATGGTATCTGCATTCTTCGATGATGCCGATGAGCCGCTCACTCTATGGACAGCGCTCTTTGATGATGAATTCACGGCCGAGATTCAGGAGTTTTTTGCCTCGGATAAACTGAGCGTGCACATGTTCGATGAGCATAATCGAGAACTGCTTGGATACAGCGCGACGAACGATGAGGCCGCACGATTTAAAGCAAGCATGAGCGCGATGGCCTTTGCTCCGTTCTCGGTCGAGCTAGCTCGCGATATCCATGACCAACTGCCCGAGTGGTTCGGGCTCCGGACCGCCAAAGACGATGACGAGGCCTATGCAATCTGCTTCGGCGAACCGCTGTTCCCCGATGACATGTACATCCAAGACGTTCGGCCGGACGTGAACGCATATCACGGCGCAAAGACGCCGATGCACACGATGCTGGAACGCGAGGATGCCGGGCACTTCAATGAGCTTGATATCGTCTATGCGATGCAACGCATCTTCCAGAGCGACGATATCTACCTGAACCCGATTCGCCACGATGATGGAAAAGAATTCCTGGACGTCTTGCTGATCACGCCGAACACGGTCTTCCTCGTCCAAGCCAAGGACAGCCCTAATACGGAGAAGGTCTTGCTTCGCTCGATCGGCCGAAAGAAGTCTACGGTCGTCGGACATCTCAAAAAAGCTGTCGACCAGATGCGTGGTTCAATCGGCTACGCCCGATCATGCGTTCCACTAAAATTCAGAACGGGCAAGAGCTATCACGAGATCGACTTGGGCGATCGTGATCTCGTTGGCTTGATTGTTGTCAAGGAGCTGTTCAATTCCGAATATTCAGTCTACAGCCCAGCTGTCCTCGGCTTGTTCAACGAGACAGCCGTTCCGTGCTTCGTGTTGGATTATCCCGAGCTGCATTCCTACACTCATCACCTCGCTGATGAAGCGGCCTTTATTAGCGCGCTCAATCAGGTGTTCACGGTTGCCATCGAGCGCGGGGAGTTTCCGAGGCTTCGGTTCGGCCTTAACCCGCCTGGCTGACGGGCCGAGGCTCCCGTTACATTTATGTCGCTAGAGCCTGGATCAATCTTGGCCTATAGGGTCGGCTTTGGTCGTGTCGCCAATCGGGATCGGTTCAACCACTGATATATTCTGCACGGCAGGCAGCCCTTCCAGATATGGAGCGTCCAGCGTCACATGCTCCTTTATCACCTGGATGCGATCAGCAAGGTTGCCCGCCAGGCCGACAATTGTGTCGGCGTGCAGTTCGACGAGTTCAACTGCCCTACCGAACAATTGGCGATCTAACTCATCAAGCTCGGATTGCGTCGTGCCTTCGTCGCTGACGTCGGTCCCGGCCCGCGTGATATTTCTCAGGATCTGGATCAGCTCGCGGGCTTTCGCGTGATCCTGCTCTGCGCCTTGGCCAGGATTGCGGATGATTTCAATCGCCCTCTCGACGGCAACGGCGCGCGTCGGCGCGCCGCCGCCTGGAAGTGTTTCTGCGGCGCTGCCGGCGTAAAGCACGACCACGCGTCGCGCGATGTAACTGGCCAGCAGTTCGATCGTGCCGGTCTGCTCCGGAAGTGCAATCGCGGCCATTCCACGGTGGCCGTCGAACGGCCCAGTCAGCTCAATCGAAACATCGCCAGTACGGAAACCCATCGCCCGCGCCACCACATAATGCCCCATTTCGAGCCGCCTCAGCGGATCCGGGCTGCTTTCCGCGGCCCGACGGAGGGGCTCTCCTTCTCCTTACTGGCCTTGCCATCGCGAGCGTCACGCCCTCGATCTCGGTAGCACAGGTCACGCCAGTCGCACGCCCTTCACCGCGCGATGCCTATGCCGATCACATTGCCGAGGCGTCACGCCGCTTCGGCGTTCCGATCGCAACGATCAGGGCGGTGATGCGTGCGGAAAGCGCCGGAGAACCGCGCGCGGTCTCCTCGGCCGGGGCGATGAGCCTGATGCAGATCATGCCCGCGACGTGGGCCCCTATATCGCGAAGGTCCAGCGAATCGGGCAAGCGTGCGGCCACAGCTCGACCGGCCAGCCCTCCAACCAGCGGCAGTCGGCCTCGGTCGTAGGCAGAACCGACCTTTTTGGCAGTATGGAACCAACCAGGAAGCATTGTGGGAAGAGCTGAATAGGAGGCTGAGGGCCGCTGATAACCAGAGACCTCCCCATACCCGATCCCTATATCGGGACGATCCAGCGGATCGGGGGAGCGTGCGGCCACAGCTCCAGCGGCATGCGCGGGTCCAGTAAGTGATCAAGCCGAAGCGGGTCCATGCTCGGTTTCAGATCAGAGACGAGCGCGAACGTCATCCTGGTCCCCATCGTGATGATTGCTACGCCGCGCAGGCAAAACAGACCCCCACCGTCTCTGTCTCCGGCGGGAAGGCAGGGGTGGAACGCACCAGCCCGCGGGCAGATAGGATTGGGGAACTTGTAGCCTGGCAGGAGGAATTGCGATGGCGGCGAAGTTACTGGCCACAGACCACAGATTTCACGTGCGGACCAAGCTGCCTGCTCATGGCAGCGCAACTTCTCGGGGTTAAGGGGCAGCCAGGGTGCAGCCCTGAAGGCCTCGGCTTGGCCGCTTTGCGCCTGGGGCTCGAAACCACGATCTATCAGTATGATGCGCTGGAACTGCTGCAAGATGAGTGTGAGGCTGTCGAGCACAAGCTCATCATGCGCGCCGTTGTGGAGAGCGATCGAGTGCATTTCCTGCAGGCCGGCGGCGAAATGAAGTTGGCGTTGCCTGGGGAAGAGGATCTGCGGCGACACATGGCGAGGGGCAATGTACTTTTATGCCTCGTTAAGGAGCTCGAGGACGATGGCAGCTTGGCGCTGCATTGGGTGGTCCTGGCCGACATTGGTGTCAGAAGCGTGCTCGTCCTTGACCCCTGGAACCAAGACACACCAGATCCCGTGCGGCTGGAGCGTTTCTCTATAAAAGACTTCTTGGGGCGGATAAGCCACGGAGGCGAAAGGCGCGGGGCGGTCCTGGCATTGGGCAAGCGGAGGGCTCAACTAGCACCCGCCTGTCTGGAAAACAGCGGCTCATCGGAATCGAACCTACTCTAGGTTAGATCAACAGGCCCTGCCGCTGGTCTTTCGGACACGAGGTTATATTGCAAGCCAGCATGGCGCTCGATGCGGCGAACCCAGCGATCGCTGCATGCATCACGTTTCCGGGCCGCGGTGGCGTCATGGCCTCGCTCGGACCGGTCCCGCGTAAGGCCCCGACCTGGCCAGACACCTCATGACACGCCGCGCACCGGCACGCTCGCACTGTTACGTCAACGAGGCTCTTCGAAATCGATCCTTGCGAGCTCCTCGCTCAACGACGTCGGTCTCCTGACCGCTAGGCCATCTGGCTCATCAGGGTGCCTGTGCGCCAAATGGCGCACACCGGGTGCTCGTGAACCGAGCCCGCTCATCTTCGGCAGGCTCAGGCGGTCTCGGCCATACGGCTTCGCCCCCTGGCGCATGCAGCCCGTGCGGGCTGTGACGGTCGCCGCCCTTGCGGGCGACGCTGTCTTTTTGGGGTGGCCTTCCCGGCGGCGCGGTGTGGGCGGCTCTCCCTTCTAGGCCCGCCGCGGCGCCCCGCAACCCTCCGCTTCCCGCTCCGGGTCCTCCACTTCGTTCCGGTCCTGCGGATGCCGGCCGCCTCTGACGGCGAGCCTTTCCGGTCGTTTTTCGCCGCCCACCCCGCTTCCGGGGAAGGGGCGCAGCGAGATTTTCGAGCGGAGGTCAAGTCATGCGCAGAACCGGCAAGCGCGGTGCTCGTGGAGAAGTGCTAGCCAAGAGCGGCGAGCCGCCGAGGGCCAGCCTCTATACGGAAATCACAGATCGGATCATCGCCGATCTGGAGCGGGGTTGCGTGCCATGGGTGAAGCCTTGGGGCAGGGCCAAGGCATCCCTTGGCCTGCCGAAGAATGCCGTCACCGGGCGCAGCTATTCCGGCATCAATATCCTGATCCTGTGGGGCGCGGTGATCGAGCGCGGCTATGCCGGCCAGTACTGGCTCACCTTCTGGCAGGCGCTTTGGCTTGGCGGCAATGTCAGGAAGGGCGAGCACGGCACGACCATCGTGCATGCCGACCGCTTTATCCCGAAGGACGAGAAGGAGCGCGCCAGAGAAGAAGAGGCCGAGCCTCGGGCGGTTCCCTTCCTCAAGCGCTTCACCATCTTCAATGTCGCGCAGTGTGATGGCCTACCCGAGCACCTTTACGGCCAGCCTGAGCCGCTGCCCGAGCGCGCGATCATCCCGCAGGCGGAGGCGCTCATTCGTGCGTCTGGCGCGGATATTCGCATAGGTGGCGATCGCGCTTTCTACATGCCGGTTCGCGATTTCATCCAGCTGCCGCCGCAGCCCGCGTTCCTTGATCAGATCAATTATTACCGCACGGCCCTGCATGAATTGGGCCACTGGACCGGGCATCCCACCCGGCTTGCGCGCGACTTCTCCGGCTCGTTCGGCACCAAGGCTTATGCCCGCGAGGAACTGGTGGCCGAGCTGACAGCTGCCTTCACCTGCTCCACGCTTGGCATCGAGCCCACCGTGCGCCATGCCGACTATATCGCTTCGTGGCTCTCGGTGCTGCGCGAGGACAACCGCGCCATTTTCCGCGCCGCCAGCCTTGCCTCGAAAGCCGCCAATTTCCTGCTCGCCTTCGGCGCCGACGCAGCGGACGCGGCAGACTCTGGGGAGATCGCGGCATGACCGCGCGCTACGCAAAAGCCGATCGATATCGGTCTCTTCGATGGTGAGGCGGACAAGCGGAAGGTCCAGTGAACCTTCCTCCCGCCGAACGCCCGCAATCAACCCGACCTGTTCTGAGAAGGAGCTTCGCCATGATCCTGATAACCCAAGACCTGCGCGCCCGGCTGCTCGCCAATGGTGCAGCCCATACCGAAACCGATCATGTCCCGGTCGTGAAATTGTTCAATCCGGTCGGCGCCGCGACCTGGCTTTTGACCGAACTCGACGCCGATGGCGATACGCTGTTCGGCCTTTGCGATCTCGGTTTCGGCTTCCCGGAACTCGGCAGCGTCAGCCTTGCCGAGCTTCAAGCCGTGAAAGGGCCGCTTGGTCTCGGCATCGAGCGCGACCTCTTTTTTCACGCGCGGTTTCCGCTCTCGGTTTATGCCGAAGCCGCGCGCCTTGCCGGCCACATCACCGAGGCCGAGCGGCTTTTGCGCCAGGCCGCCGCCGGCCTTTCGATCCCCCTTCCCGAACTTCCGCCCGACATGGCGGAACGATCGCGCCGATAGGCGCAAAACCGCCCGCCGCTCGGCCTGCGGCCTCGCGGTCAGGGCGATTTCAACCAGTGTAAAGGAGACGGAACCATGCAGCTTGCCCATGTCGCAATCGACCATTTGAATATCTCTGCCGCCAACATGCGGCATTCCAGACGAGCGCCGGATATCTCCGATATCCTGCCGTCCGTGAGGGCGCGCGGCGTGCTCGTGCCGCTTCTGGTGCGGCCCAACGGGTCGCCCGGCAGCTTCGAGATCGTCGCCGGGCGGCGGCGATACTTTGCCGCAAAGACCGTCGCCGACGAGCGCGGTGAGACGGAGCCCTTGCCATGCGCCATCATGGAAGATGGCGACGATGCCGGCGCGCTCGAAGCCTCGCTGATCGAGAACATCGCCCGGCTCGACCCCGACGAGGTTTCGCAATGGGAGACCTTCACCCGGTTGATCAAGGAAGGGCGCGGTGTCGCCGATATTGCCACTACCTTTGGACTGACCGAACATCAGGTGAGGCGCATCCTGGCGCTTGGCGATCTTCTGCCGAAGATTCGCGAAGCCTATCGCCGCGAGGAAATCGACACCGAGACCGTACGCCATCTCACCATGGCTTCGAAGGCACAGCAAAAGGACTGGCTGGCGCTCTACGCGGATCCAGATCAGCGCGCGCCGCGCGGCTGGCAATTGAAGCAATGGCTGTTCGGCGGCCAGTCGATCTCGACCAAGGTGGCGCTGTTCGCCATCGAGGATTATGGCGGACTGGTCGTGTCCGATCTATTCGGCGAGGACAGCTATTTTGCCGATGCCGACCTGTTTTGGCAAAGGCAGAACGAGGCGATTGCCGCCAGACGCGGCGCCTACATTGAAGCCGGTTGGCTCGAAGTGATCGTGCTCGAACCGGGGCAGTATTTCCACTCATGGGACTATGAAAAGACGCCGAAGAAGAAGGGCGGCAAGGTCATTGTCACCGTCTCGCACCGTGGCGCGGCCGAGTTTCATGAAGGCTACCTGTCGCGCAAGGAAGCCTGCCGCGCCCGCTCCGGCGGCGAGGATGGCGAGGATGTCGAAACGCCTGCCAAGCCGTCGCGTCCCGAACTCAGCGGGCCGATGCAGAACTATGTCGATCTGCATCGCCACGCCGCTGCGCGCACGACATTGTTGGACCATCCGGCTGTCGCCCTGCGCCTGATGCTGGCGCATGCCATTGCCGGTTCGAGCCTCTGGCAGGTTCGCCTTGAAGCGCAGCGCGCAGCCAACGAGGCAGTGGCGGCAAGCATCGCCGCAAGCAAGACCGAAGCGGCCTTCGCCGAGAAGCGGCGCGAGGTTTTGGCGCCGCTTGGGCAAGCTGACGATGACACCAGCATCGCCGGCGGCAACGGCGAGGACTTTACCACTACCAGCGTGTTCGCCCGGTTGCTTACGCTTGGCGATGACGATGTCGCGCGCGTTCTGGCCATCGTCATGGCCGAGACGCTCGCCGCCGGCAGCGCCATCGTCGAGGCGCTCGGCAATCATCTGAATGTCGATATGCGCAGCTGTTGGCAGCCGGACGATGCCTTCTTCGAGCTGCTGCGCGACCGCGAAGTCGCGAACGCCATGCTTGCCGACATTGCCGGCAAACAGGTCGCTGAGGGCAATGTTTCGGAGAAGGTGAAGACGCAAAAGAAGATCATGCGCGACGTCCTTGCAGGCGAAAACGGCAGGCAGAAAGTCGGCGATTGGCTGCCGCGCTGGATGACATTCCCGGTTGCGAGCTACACCGATCGCGGCGGTTTTCGCACTGTGGACCAGTGGTCGAAGGTCCAGTCCCTGTTCGTGTCTGAATGATCCTTGGGGCGTGGCGACGGCAGCGATTGGGCTGCCGCCGCTCGGCCGTCTGCCGGGAGGCAGTGGCGCTGAGCTTCTCCTCGCAGACCACTGCGCATCTCCGTTCCCGGTGCCATGTCCCCCGCGAAATGACTGCTGGCAGACAGGTCGATTTGTCCGTTTTAGGCGCGTACCGGATCGGAACGATGGCGCCGGCGCGGCGTCGAAGCGTCCGCATTTCGCTAACCGCCTGACCGACTTGGTGTCGCAGCGACCGCGTATATGGCCTGTCCTGAGGCGCTCTGCGAAGACCATTCCCCTGCCGCTGGCTTGATGACCTATGAGCGGATCCGTCCCGCCCGAAACCCTCGCCGTCAACTTTTTTCCCCGCCGCCTGCGGCGGCTTCCTCGCGCCGCTTCGCTTCAAAAAAGCCGTCCGCTCGGATCCTCCGCTGACGCTCCGGCCCAAGGGGGTTCGGGCGGGCCGGACGCGCCCATCACGGTCCGCCATCGCAGGGGAATGGTCCCCGGCGAGCACCAAAGGAGACTAGCATGACCGCGATCGGATACGTCACCAAGCAGGATAACGGCGGCTACAAGGGCCAGCTCAGGACACTCAGCGTCCGCGCCGACATCGACATCGTCCCCAACCAGGCCAAGAGCGCCGAAAATCACCCCGACTTCCGGGTGCTGACACAGGGCGTCGAGGTGGGCGCCGGCTGGGTCCGGATCGGCGAGGCCTCCGGCAAGGACTATGTCAGCCTGTCGATTGCCGCACCCGAGTTTGGGCCCCGCAAGCTCTACGCCAATCTCGGTCGCGCCGCCGGCCAGGATGACGACGACAGCTTCGCCATCATCTGGAACCCGGTCGACTGACCGGCCTCTGAAGCCCTCGCGCCGCCGGCGCGGGGGCTTCTTCCAACCCCAGCACCGTCTGCCCAGGGGGCGGCGAAAACTCCCAACCGACTCTTCGCCCGTCCCGCAAACGCCCTCGCTCGCCGATCCTCGCCGTCATCTTCAGTTGGCGAAACGAGGACCATCATGGACGACGAAAACGACCGCGCTGCCCGCGCCAAGAAGGGCAGTCCGTTCCTCAACACCGCGCAGGCAGCTTTCTATATCGGCCTCTCCCAGCGCACCCTCGAAAAGATGCGCACGCAGCGCCTCGGCCCGCAGTTCCGCAAGCACGGCCGCTATGTCCGCTACCACATCGACGAACTCGACGAGTGGTCGAAAGGGCGCCAGCAGGAAGCAGGCTCCAAGGATGGAGGCCGCTCATGAAGACGCTGGCATCCATCCATTTGATCGGCTCTCGCCTGCGGCGCATTCGGGCACGAAAGACAATCGCTGTCGCTGCAATCGGACTGGGCCTGATCGGTCACGGGCCTCGCCAATCCATCGCCCTGGCTGGTCTGGAACGCCTCGACCAGCGCGCCGGTCGGGCTCTACCGTGTCGCTGGAGGAGCCCCCGCACGCGGTGATCTGGTCCTCGTCCGCGCGCCCGATCCATCGCCGACCTTGCCGCCGAACGCGGCTACCTTCCCCGCAGCGTGCCGTTGGTGAAGCGCCTTGTCGCTCTTCCCGGCGAGCATGTCTGTGCCTTCAACGAGGCGATCATCATTGGCGGCGAGATCGTCGCGAGCCGGCTGGCGACCGATACGCAGGGCCGTGCATTGCCTTGGTGGAGCGGCTGCCGTGCGCTCTCGCAAAACGAATTCTTTTTGCTCAATCGCGAGGCCCCACGCTCCTTCGACAGCCGCTATTTCGGGCCGGTTCCGGCCAAAAACATCATCGGGAGGCTCGTGCCGCTATGGACCGAATGACCCTCCTGGTGCTGGGCATGGTCGCCATTGGCCCATGCGCCTGTTCCGCCTCGACCGGCGCTGAGCCGGTCGCCATCTCCCATAGTCCGCAGCTTCGAAAGTGGCAGGTGTTCGTCTCGGAAGCAAGCCGGCGCTTTCGTCTTCCTCAGACCTGGATCTACGCTGTCATCGATGCTGAAAGTCGTGGCAAAACCATGCTCGATGGCCGCCCGATCACCTCGCGCGCGGGCGCAATGGGCCTCATGCAGGTGATGGCCAAAACCTATGAGGAGATGCGGATCGAGCACGGTCTGGGCTTCGACCCATACGACCCGCGCGACAACATTCTGCCGGAACCGCCTATCTCCGCACCATGTATGACCGCTTCGGATATCCCGGCCTGTTCGCTGCCTTACAATGCTGGACCCGATCGCTACGACGACCATTTGCAGCGTGGACGGCCGTTGCCGACCGAGACGGTCGGCTATCTGGAAAAGCTCGATGCGGCCGGGATTTCAGCCGCCGACATGGAGCAGTTCGGGGGCAATCCCCCGGCCGCGAAGACTCCGAATCGCCTTCCGGACGGTCGCTGTTTTTCTTGAGAGATGGCGTTTCCGCCAGAAATCCGAACGGCGACATTCTGGTGCCGCTCGGTTCCGGACGGATCGGATCGACGGTGCCGGGCGCGAAGTGAAAGCGCTAGGCGTTCCTGGCTGCGCGGGGTGCTGATTTCTCGATCTGGAAGGGGCTGAGGATTGGGTCGGCGTAAGGCAAGATAAAGGTACCGCCTCCAGGAGGCGGTTAAATCTTTGTCTGCACATCGTTTTTCCGGGAGGCTGCCGCCGGTGCCAAGAGGGTTGGACGTGTAAGTGTCTGATTTTGCTTGATATGTCTGGGAGGCTCGCATTAAGGATGACGAGTTCAGGCCGAAGCTCGGCAAAATCGGGTCGCGCGGCTCGAAGGCCGGCAAACGCTATGCCGGCCAGG
>NZ_SRUN01000240.1:0-301 GCF_004791595.1 Mesorhizobium sp. M8A.F.Ca.ET.202.01.1.1
CTCAAACGAGCCACGGATTTGCGCCAGCAGTCGACGATTGCGCAGCTTCGCCGCAGTGAGGTTCTCGATCGGCGCGCTTCTGCCATTGCCGAAAACGAACAAGCGATGGGCGAAGTTCAAGCAGCCGAACTGGAAGAGCGCGAAGCACGCGAATTGCTCGCGCGGCTGGATGCGACTCTTTTGGCGCGTGACGCTGCCGAACAACTGGCCGGCTCGGACAACCGGTTGAAACAAGCCGAAGTCGCCAGAACCCAGATCGAAGATGGAGAGGCAGCACTGGCGATGCTGGCGGTGCCGGAAC
>NZ_SRUN01000241.1:0-301 GCF_004791595.1 Mesorhizobium sp. M8A.F.Ca.ET.202.01.1.1
GGCTTCCTCAACCGTCAATCCACCAAGCACGCGCGCTTCGTGGTGCGACGGCTGAAGCGCCTCAATCCGAAGCTGAGGGTCGGCATCGTCTTCTGGTCGGAGATCGGCAATGGCGACACCGAGGCCGCGGCGAAACTGGCGGGCGACCTCAACGCAGATTTCGTCGCCTACGGCATGGTCGACGCGGTGGCAGGCGCCCTTTCGAGCGAACCGGTCGTGGCGCTGAAGCTCACCCCCCAGCGCCGTCCACGCCGGCGGCGTACAGCCCGCAAGAAGGAGTTGCAGGCGGCCGCGGGGTGAG
>NZ_SRUN01000242.1:0-301 GCF_004791595.1 Mesorhizobium sp. M8A.F.Ca.ET.202.01.1.1
CGCGAGGGGCGCGTCAGCGAGCAGAATGCGGACACGGCGGCGCGGAAAAGCCTTTCGGCTTTTCCCGTTTCGGTCCGGATAGCGATGTGCCTGAAATCCGAAGAAGACACGGAGGATACGCCCGATACTCGACACAGACCTGGCCCCGCGCAATCCGGCCGGGCCGGTTCCGCGTCTCCAGGGAACAAAGATCAAATTAGCCGCGATCCGTTAGCGCTCCGTTAACCCTCTGCCCGCCTTAATCAACTTTGGAGGCGTTGCGTTGTGCTCCGGTCAAACCGAGAGGAATGCGCGAACCATG
>NZ_SRUN01000243.1:0-301 GCF_004791595.1 Mesorhizobium sp. M8A.F.Ca.ET.202.01.1.1
TTGTTAAATTTAATATTCTTCCGTGATTTTTAGCTAAAATAGGTGTAAAGGTCTTAATCATTTCAAAATTACCAAAGACATTAACTTCTGCTAGTTCTCTTAATTCTTCAAGGTCAACATCCAGTGGTGATGCTTTCATATTGCCTGAAATACCTGCATTATTAATCAATGCTTTTAAATCAGAATGTTGTTTTGCTATATAATCAGCGGCTGCATGTATGGTATCAATATCATTTAAATCAATTTGTATCCATTCAGCTGTTATACCTTTATTTTCGAGTGTCTTAACGGCAGCACGACC
>NZ_SRUN01000244.1:0-301 GCF_004791595.1 Mesorhizobium sp. M8A.F.Ca.ET.202.01.1.1
TCTGCCGCATGGCAGGCTCACTCCTGTGGACGACAATATTCTGACGGTGACCGGCGACATACCGATGCCAGTCGGCAACATGACACGGCGCATGACCGTGGTGCGATTGCGCGACCAACGGCTCGTCATCTTCAGCGCCATCGCGCTCGACGACCAGCAGATGCGCGCGATCGAGGCCTTTGGCCAGCCGGCCTTCCTGATCGTCCCTAATGATCATCACCGGCTCGATGCAAAGCCATGGAAGAATCGTTATCCCGCCCTTGAGGTGATTGCATCGCCGGGCGCGCTCAACAGCGTCGGG
>NZ_SRUN01000245.1:0-301 GCF_004791595.1 Mesorhizobium sp. M8A.F.Ca.ET.202.01.1.1
GCAGTCTGGGAGGGTGTCGCGCTGACGCAAGCGCAAATTGGGGTACTCTACGACGCGACAAAGACCCGCTTTAAGTAGGCGGTGTTCAAGGGCGTCGTTGGCCGAAAGCGGCATTTCGCGGTAGCGGAATTCGGAAGCGACATCGATGTCGACGGGAAGCCGCGCGTAGCGCTCGAACCAGTATTTTGAGATCAGCCCGGCGAGATAGGCGGTGCCGCAGGCCGAAAGCGCCAGCCGGCCGATCTTGGCGAAGTCGAACGGCAATTCGAGCGGCTTCGACACGCCGGAGACGAAATCGACG
>NZ_SRUN01000246.1:0-300 GCF_004791595.1 Mesorhizobium sp. M8A.F.Ca.ET.202.01.1.1
AAGGCAGCCGCCCGCCCGTTGATTGATCGGTCGCCTGCGGCTAACGATCGGGCAACCGGGAGCGGACGCTGAGAGGGAGCTCGCTTGGACGCCATCGAGAAAGCGATCCGCAATGCCTTCGAGAAAGGCAATGCCGAGGACCGGGCGTTTCGCGAGAAGGTCTATCGATCGGCCTTTGCCGCGCTCGACCGCGTGTTGCAGGCCAATCCGAACGTCACCGTCGAGGCCGCAATCAGCCGCCGCAAGGCGGTGCAGGCCAAGATCACCGAGATCGAATCCGAGTTCCTGCCGGCCGTCCCC
>NZ_SRUN01000247.1:0-300 GCF_004791595.1 Mesorhizobium sp. M8A.F.Ca.ET.202.01.1.1
GACTCCGCCGCCGTTGCTCTGGCGTCACGGCGTGGTTGGTGAAACTCCAGGTTCCGATCGTTACGGCGGCAAATGGCAATGATGGCAAGGCTGGTCCGGCCCGAACCTCCTGACAGGGCGTCAGGCCGTTTATCCTCAGATCAGATGGCGACACCGATCACGGGTAATGAAATTCTTGGATCATGAAGAGCACAGCGCCGAAGTGGGTTGGCATTTATCGATGCCCGGGCGTCCCGCCATTTATCTGTGTGATCGAGGGATCAAAGGGCGGATACATTTCGCGCGACGAATACATCGCTT
>NZ_SRUN01000248.1:0-300 GCF_004791595.1 Mesorhizobium sp. M8A.F.Ca.ET.202.01.1.1
CCAGATGACGCGGCGACCTTTGAAGGTGCCGGTGTCATCTGGGGCGGCCGGCATGCTCTGCGCAGGGTGGTCTACATGGCAGCGCTCACCGCCAGCCGCTCCAATCCCGTACTCAAAGCCTTCCACCAGCGTCTTATTGCAAACGGTAAGCAACCAAAGGTCGCCATCGTCGCCGTGGCCCGAAAGATTATGACCATCCTCAGCGCCATGCTTCGACACAACCAACCCTGGTATCCAGACAAAGCCTGAAAACACAGTTGCTCATCCGTCTCGGCGCTGCGCGCCGATCCACCTTCTCCC
>NZ_SRUN01000249.1:0-299 GCF_004791595.1 Mesorhizobium sp. M8A.F.Ca.ET.202.01.1.1
TTCATTCTTTCGTTGGTGATGCCGAGACCCGAGATGATGACATCAAAGCGATCGCTGTCCATCGACGGCACCAAGGAACTGAACGTCTGGACCACGAATTTGCATTTGACCTTAAGCTCGGCGCAAATGCCGTTGGCGATATCGGCGTCGAAGCCGGTAACGTTGCCGTTGGCGTCGGCCATGCTGAACTGCGGGGCATCGCCTTCGGTGCCCACGCGTAAGACGCCGTCCTCGGCCCATGCGACGCTTATTGCCGCCGCCACCATCAGGCCGGATAGGCAGATTAAGCGAAGTGTGTT
>NZ_SRUN01000024.1:0-42366 GCF_004791595.1 Mesorhizobium sp. M8A.F.Ca.ET.202.01.1.1
CCGTTGGAACGCCAGATGGCGCGCGGAAACTTGCCCGCGATGCGCTCTAGATCGGCGAAGACGCGGTAGCGACGCTCGGCATGGAGCTGGTCGATCGCGTCCTCGAAGAACCGCTGGTAATTCATGTCCGAATTTCCTTATTTGCTCGCGGTTGCGCTGCGGGCATCAGCTACACCGAACTTGGCAAGGTTAGACGTAACCGTTTGCGGGAGCGGAAGACCTTGATTTATGTCAAAACCACGATTTGGAGGTGTCACCTCCTCAGTTCGATATGAACCGATGCAATGATCCGCTGCGCAGCACAGAACGTGTCACGCCGCCAAAGGTCCTCTCCAGTACCCGGCTATGACCGTAGCCACCGAGAACGATGAGATCGGCCGCAATATCCTGTCCGATCTGGAGGAGGATTTCCGCCGGTTCGGAGCGGCACGCATCCAAGATTTCGGATCGCGCCTTCACACCGTGGCGCGTCAGAAAGAGTTCGACATCCGCTGCATTTTCCCTGGGTCCAGTATTCCCATTGTCCACGGTGGCGATCACGACATCCCTGGCGGTGATCAGGAAAGGCATAGCGTCGACGACGGCACGTCGCGCTTCCCGCGTGTCATTCCACGCAATCAGGATGCTTTCGGCTCTTATCGGCGCAAGGGGTTCCGATGCCACGAGTATCGGACGGCCCGCCGCAAGGATGAGACTTGCCGGATCAAGCACACGATGACGGTCGACCACCAGATCGGCCGTCGGCGGGCCAGCGAGGATCAAGTCGGCGGCACGCGCATTGAGTGCAAGTTGGCGCGTGGGATTGCCTACCTCTCCGCGCCACGAGGCACGATTGCTGCCGTTGACGATGCTCAGGAATTCCTCCCTCAGGCAGTCGAGGCGACCTTCTATCTCCTCTACCTGGCGCCACAACGCTTGGTCGCGGCCTGGTCATCAGTGCTGGTTGGGAGGACAAAATGCGGCTCGGCGGCGCAGAAGCCGATCAGGTCGGCCTCGATCCGTTGAGCAAGATCCCACGCCATCGCGATGCGTGGCGCTGCGATTGCGTCCACGTCCAGTTGAACCATGATCGTCTTGAAAGCCATCGCGTCATTCCATCTGCGGTTGACGCGACTTGGCCATCAAATAGAGGCAAGCACCTTGATGCGGGTCAAACGCAACGAGACCGGTTGGTGCCGGGGCGCTCGTACAGTCCGCAAGGTCAGAGGGTTGATCCTGATCAAGGACACGGCGACGAATGGCGTCAACGTTGCGCTGTGGAGATTATGTTCGCATGCCTCAGGATGGAGTAGTCGATAATGCACACTCAGCCCGAGCCATCCTCATTCGGCACACAATTGTTGCCGATTGCGGGAAATGGCCAGACGTTCTTCCTTGCTGCCGCGTCTCTTCAAGTCCACGCCTTCAAGGCGATGATGCGCTATAACGTCGAAACGCTGGCATTTCTGAAGCATCGTTGCGAACAGGACATCAAGCTGGCCGACGATCTCATCACCTGTCCGGAGTTCAATGACGCTTTCGACATCTTCTCTGCTTTTCTGCAGAATGCGACATCGCAATACGTCAGCGAAGCCGGCAAGGTCGCCGCACTGACCTCCAGGCTTGCTTCGGAAACGGCCAAACGGGTCCGCGAGGAAGCCAGAACCGCGATCGAGGACGCAGCGGCGAAGACAGTCGCGTAGATCGGCAATGCAGAGGTCGTCAGACATGAACAGCTTTTGTGGGCATCGTCGTCTGCCGGCTTCCGTCCTTGCACTGATGCTGCTCGGATATGTGCACCCAGCCCGTGCCGATAGCCTAACGGATCACGGGAAGGCGTTGGTGGAAGTCAATTGCGCCCGCTGCCACGCCATTGGAAAAACCGACAAGAGCAGTCATCCCGACGCCCCGGCGTTTCGCACCTTGTCAAAGCGCTATCCGGTCACCGATCTCGAGGAAGCCCTCGCCGAGGGGATTTCGACGGGCCATCCGGACATGCCTGAGTGGATCGCCAGCCCCGACCAGATCGATGCAATAATCGCTTACATCAACACCTTGCAGAAACCGTGATCGGAGCTGCGGACGCAGCTGGCGACCAAGCCTGATGCTCTCCTTGAGGCTACAAGTGAGGAATGAGCGCAATCAGCCCGGTGAGGCGTCCTCACCGGGCTAAGACTCCAGCGTTGCCAGAATCGAGCCTGGTTCGATGACGGTATTCGCGGTGGCGACAATCGTCGCGCGGCCACCTGCCGGCGCTACAATCTCGTGCAGCGCGTCTTCAACGCGAACTTCGGCTATTCGCTCGCCGGCCTTGATTGTGTCGCCGCTCGTAATGAACCAGCGCTCCAGGATGCCTTCCGGCAACATGCTGGAGGCCCACAGGGCTTCATCGGCCTTGATATAGTGCATCCCAATTCTCCCTATGCCGTCTGATGATATGCGCTTGCGCAGCACGGTCCTTGATCCCGATCAATCGGCGTCCAGCGTCGCGATGGGCGCCGGATCAGGTATCAGCGCTGCGTTGGCAATCAATTGGGCTGCCCGCGCCATGCATGTGATTGGCACCGATGACGATATGGCGTCTGCCGCAGCAGCTATTAGCCAGATCAGCTCGACGCCCGGCAACGCGCATGCCTGTTCGGCGATTCCAGAAAATGATGCAGATCAATGCGCAACGCACCGTTTGCGAAGATTTTGATGCGATGTGGAAACCAATCCTAAGCGCTCCGTTTGGTCGCGATCTCGAACTCGCCGTCTTCGACGAAGACGGCGAGCACGCGCTTGTGTTTGCCTGCAGAAGGGTGACGGAGGGTTGGAAGAATGCTGCCAGCGGTGCCCGTGTCGACATCCGGCCGACCCACTGGCGCGATTGGGACTTGGAGCGGGCCCAGGTCGGAATTCGCAAACCCTCTTGAAAACTCTTCCTAGGGTCGGGATTCCACGATCAGCGCCATGCGCACAAGATGTGACAAGCTGCTTGCGCCCATTTTGCTCATGACATTGGCGCGATGGATCTCGACCGTGCGCGGGCTGATGCCCAGATCGTAGGCGATCGTCTTGTTAGGCAGACCCGAAACAAGTCCATCCAGCACCTGCCGCTCGCGCTCTGACAAGGCCGACAGACGCGTGCGGATATCCGCAGACTGGGGATGCGCCGCGTTTGCTTGGTTCCGATTGGCCAGCGCGGAGCGAATCGCTTCGATCAGCATTTCGTCGTCGAACGGCTTCTCGATGAAATCGGCAGCGCCTTCCTTCATTGCCTGAACGGCAAGCGCCACATCGGCATGGCCCGTCATGACAATGACGGGAATTGTATGCCCGCCCGCCCTGAGTTGCCGCAGGAACTCAATACCGTCTATGCCCGGCATGCGTACGTCGGTGACAATGCAGCCCTCGAGGTTGCCTTTTGCCGTCGAAAGAAATGCCGTGGCCGATTCGTGCAGGCGTACGGCGAAGTCCGCTGTGGCCAGAAGAAAACCGAGCGACTTGCGGACGTCGACATCGTCGTCGACCACGTGCACCAGATCACTGTCGGCCATTTGTGACCTCTTCCTTCTCTACGATGCGCAAGGTGAACCGGAAAGCGGTTCCGCCGGCCGGCGTTACCTCGGCCCATATATGGCCACCGTGCGATTCAACGATGGTACGGCAAATGGAAAGGCCAACACCCATGCCTTGCTTCTTGGTCGTTACGAACGGCTGGAAGAGCTGGGCCGAGACCTCCGGCGCGAGACCCGGACCTGTATCGATTACGCTTACCTCGGCCATCCCATCATCCCGGGCAACGGTTGTGACTTTCAATTCGCGTCGCGTCGCGTCCTGCATAGCCTCCACCGCGTTGCGCATCAGGTTGAGCAGAACCTGCTGAATCTGGATGCGATCGGTCAAGACCAGTTCGGCGGCAGGGTCAAGCTTGTAGCTGACAAGGAGATTTATCTCCCTCGCGCCGACCAGGGCCAGGGACGCGGCTTCCTCGATGAGAACCGGCAGTCGTTCGACCTGGCGCTCGCTTTCGCCCCTGGCCACAAAATCCCTCAGATGACGGATGACGTCGCCTGCTCGCAATGCCTGCTCAGCTGCCTTTTCGACAGCATCCCGAAGCATAGGCGCATTCTCGTCCTGGCTTTTCTCGAGCAGTCGACGACTGCCTTTGAGGTAGTTCGTGATCGCCGTCAGTGGCTGGTTGATCTCATGAGCAAGCGTCGAAGCCATTTCGCCGAGTGCTGTAAACCGCGCCATGTGCAGCAGTTCCTGCTGCTGCTCCTGGATTCTTGCTTCTGCCCGGTGGCGTTCGGTGAGGTCGCGGCAGAAGCCGGTAAAGAAACGTCCGGTTCCCGGATGCATCTCGCCGACGGAAAGCTCCATTGGGAATGTCGTGCCATCCTTGCGCGCGCCGGTAACGGTGCGGCCGAGTCCGATGATCCGGTGCTCTCCCGTCGTCAGATAGCGAAGCAGATAGGCATCATGCTCGTCGCGGTAGGGCGAGGGCATCAGCATTCTCACGTTTTGACCAATGACGTCGCTTGACTGATAGCCGAACAGCGTTTCGGCAGCGGTGCTGAAGGACTGGATCCGGCCCTGTTCGTCAATGACGACCATTGCGTCCGGCACTGTTGCCAGGATGGATCGCAAATGGTCCTCGCGCAGCCGAAGTGCGGCGTTTGCAAAGGAGAGTTCGCTGACATCCGTGCCTTCAATGAAGATCGCGGTGATACGGCCATCGTCAGCCTTGATCGGCTGATAGACAAAATCAAGGATGCGCTCTTCGACCGGGCCGTCGGCTGTGTTGCGAAGGCCAACCTTCACCCCGTGGCCCCTATAGGGCTCGCCGGTCGTGTAGACTTGGTCCAGATGGTCGAAAAACTCATATCCTTCGAGCTCGGGAAAGGCATCCTGCACGGACTTTCCGATCACTTGCCTGTTGCCGATCAATTGCTGGTAGGCGGCATTGGTCAGTTCGAAAACGTGACCTGGCTCGCGCATGAGCGCTATAAATCCCGGAGCCTGATCGAACATTCGCGACAGCAGTGATTTGAGTGTCGTCCCGCCGGGCGACAAACTGAGCGCTTCGTCTTTGATCACCTGAGGTTCCTGAGTTCGAGACGGTGCTACCGGGGCTAATTATCACTTCTCGCCGCTCACGCAAAACGGATCGAGCCGACGTTTTCGTGCGCAGGCGCAGTTGGCGATCTTTGACGCGCGTCAAGGCATTGGACGCTGGCGAATGCAATTCATCACGCATTCCATAGTTCAGCGAAAGGCGTCCGCAATGTCTTACAAGTCAATCATCGTCAACCTCGCCATCGATGCGCCTCCTGCACCTATTGTAAAGGTGGGGGTCGAACTCGCGGAACGGTTCGGAGCCTGTCTTATCGGCTTGGCGGCAGCCGATGTTCCGCCCTTGGTCGCGACCGGCCAAGGCATGGTCTACGAAGGCGAGATCATGCAGATCCAGCGAACAGAAATCGAAAAGCGGCTTGCCGAACTGCGTGCCGAGTTCGAGAGGCTGGTTCCTGCTTCGATCTTTAGCGAATGGGGCCAAGCTGTTTGCAGCCCGACCCGGTTCCTCAGCGTTTCGGCCAGAGCAGCCGACCTTATCGTTACCGGCCAGGCAGGAGACAATGTGTTTCGCGCCGTGGATGTCGGCAGTCTGACACTGGGCGCCGGGCGTCCGGTTCTGGTCGCCGCAACCAACGTCGAGCACGTCCTTGCAAAAACTGTTCTCGTAGCGTGGAAGGACACTAGGGAGGCTCGGCGAGCGATGGCTGACGCATTGCCTTTCCTGGCCAAAGCCAGCGAAGTCGTGATTGCCACGATCGACACCGAGCGCGACGAAAGCATTCGCGACAGCCTCGCCGATGTCGCGGTCTTTCTCGAGCACCATGGCATCAAGGCGCGAACCGAGCTGATCGCCGGTGAGGCTGATGGCGACCGGTTGCTGACATTCGCACGCTCGATCCATGCGGATCTCATCGTCTCGGGCGCCTATGGCCATAGCCGCTTGCGGGAATGGGCGTTCGGCGGCGTCACCCGCACGCTGATCGAAGAGAGCGGCATCAACCGCTTCATGTCGTATTGATGATAGGCGAAGCTGGCCAGCAATCCGTCTCGCCAGAGGACGGTGCCTATTGGTCGATCGAGACCAATGACCTCTTGTTAGGTCTTGAGACCTCAGTCTCGGGGCTTGCTTCGTCCGAAGCGGCATCGAGGCTCGCAAAATTCGGCCGAAACACACCCGCGTCGACGTCAGGCGCGTCGGCCCTGGCAGTGTTTGCCCGCCAGTTCCGCAGCCCGCTGGTCCTGATCCTCATTTTCGCGGCCTGCGTATCAGCCTTCGTCGGGGAGGGCCAGGAGGCTGCGATCATCGGCGCGATCGTGCTGGCAAGCTGCGTCCTGAGCTTCACCCAAGAGTACGGTGCGTCGCTGGCGACCGAAGCACTGAAACAGCGCATTTCGCGCAAGGCTATTGTGTTGCGCGACGGCGCCGAGTGCTCGGTCGCCGCCGAAGATATCGTGCCGGGCGACGTGATCCGGCTTTCGGCCGGAAACCTCATTCCCGCGGACGGTATCATTCTGGACGCGCGCGATTTCAATGTCAGCGAGGCTGTACTGACCGGCGAAACCTTTCCCGTCGTGAAGGCACCGGGGCGGTCGGCGCCCGAGGCCTCCATAGCACAGCGCAGCAATGCCGTTTTCACGGGCACGTCGGTCCGCAGCGGCACTGCAACCGTGCTTGCGGCAGCGACCGGCGCCAGCACTGAATTCGCATCGATCGCCGCCGCCCTGGAGCGACAAATCCCCGAAACAGGGTTTGCCCGGGGTATCAGGCTGTTTGGCTATCTGATGACCGAGATCATGCTGGCAATCGTCATCCTGGTGTTCTTCGCCAATCTGCTGCTGCATCGACCGCTGATTGAATCGCTGCTGTTTTCGCTGGCACTGGCGGTTGGTCTCACGCCCGAACTTCTCCCGGCCATCATCAGCGTGACGCTGGCTCGAGGGGCTCGCGCGATGGCAGCCAATGGCGTCATCGTGCGCCGTCTCGATGCCATCGAGAATCTGGGCAGCATGGATTTGCTGTGCACCGACAAGACGGGGACGCTGACGGAAGGCGTTATCCACCTGGATGGATGGCTCGATGTCGACGGCAATCCGTCAACCGATATCCTGCTCTGGGCACGTCTCAACGCGACCCTGCAGACCGGACTGAAGAACCCGCTGGACGAAGCAATCGCCGGCTCGCCGGGCGAAGGCGCATTATTGGCGGCCTTCACGAAAGTCGACGAAATCCCCTATGATTTCATTCGCAAGCGGCTATCCGTTGTGGTCCGGACCAAGGACGCCCAGAACCTTCTGATTACCAAAGGTGCCGTACAAAATGTCCTCGAAACCTGCAGCTTCGCCCGAGCAGCCACCGGGCTGGAACCCCTCGATGAAACGCACCGTGCGGCAATCGACGAAAAATTCCGGCGCTGGAGCGCGGACGGCTACCGCGTTCTGGGCCTGGCAATCCGTCAGTTCGAGAGCCAGAAAACGTTCAGCAGGAAAGACGAGATCGATCTCGCCTTCGCTGGCTTCCTGCTTTTCCTCGACCCTCCAAAGAAGGGCGTCAAGGAGACGCTTGCCGAGCTCGCCCACCGCGGCATCGCGGTAAAGGTCATTTCTGGCGACAACCGTTACGTTGCCGCGCATCTCGCCCAGGCGATCGGCTTGCGCGCCGACAGGATCATGACCGGCGAGGAGCTTTCGAAATTGACGAAGAGCGCGCTCTTCGCGGGCGTGCAGCACACCGACCTCTTCGTCGAGATCGACCCCAACCAGAAGGAGCGCATCGTTCAGGCCTTGCGGAGCAGGAGCCATGTCGTTGGTTACCTTGGCGACGGCATCAATGATGCGCCTGCCCTTCATGAGGCAGACATAGGCATCTCGGTCGACACCGCTGTCGATGTCGCGCGCGAGGCGGCCGATATCATCCTTCTCAAGCAGGACCTCGGCGTATTGGTGCGCGGCGTCGACGATGGCCGCAAGACCTTCGCGAATACGATGAAGTACATTTCAATCACCACCAGCGCCAATTTCGGCAACATGATCAGCATGGCTGTCGCCTCGCTGTTCCTGCCTTTCCTTCCGCTTCTTGCCAAGCAGATCCTGCTCAACAATTTCCTCTCTGACGTTCCTTCACTCGCCATTGCAAGCGACAACGTCGATCCCGACCAACTGCGCCGGCCTCGCCACTGGGATATCCGTTTTGTGCGGCGGTTCATGATCAGCTTTGGCCTGGTCAGTTCGCTGTTCGACTTCGCGACCTTCGTTTTCCTTCTGTTTTTTGCGCACGCCACGGAGGCCGCATTCCAGACCGCCTGGTTTGTCGAGTCGTTGCTGACGGAGCTTGCCATCGTGCTCATCGTGCGCACGCACAGGGCTTTCTGGGCGAGCCGTCCAAGCCCGTTGCTTGCCTGGCTTACATTGGCCGTCGGGATTATGGCGATCATGATCCCCTATCTGCCGTTTGCAGCCTGGTTCGGCTTCGTGCCACTGCCTCTGCCCGTACTTGTCGCGCTTGTCGCGATTACCGCACTCTACCTATGCGCCTCGGAAGCGACCAAGCGCTGGTTCTTCGGACAAGAGAGCCGGGCCCGCAAGAAGTTGCTTGCCGGTCAGCGGTCCTTTCTCGATCGCCTTGTGGCCAAGGTTTAGCGCCATGCTCCCTGTTTGGGGCTCAGGGATCGGCAACGATACCGCCTGTTGATCGAGATCAACGCCGCTTGCCGCCAACATGCCATGATGGCCAGCAGGCAGGAGTGATTACCATGACCTTTCTCGATTACCTGATTTCAGTTGATGCCAGAACCACCTTGATGGACCGCATGATGCGGAAGCTCGGCGTCGACAGACAGTTGAAAGTCGTAGCCGACCATGCCGCCGTCACCAGCAGGGCAGTGGATCGCTGCCGTTCCTGCGGACATCAGGATGAATGCTCGGTCTGGCTCGACGAACATCAGCAAGCCAATAACCCGCCAGACTATTGCCGCAACGGCGACCTGATCGCTCGACTGCAGCATGCGGCCGGCCAACGCTAGTCATTCGAGTACTCAGCCTGGACGATGTCGTGCTGTCCGTGTTTTGACAGAGTCAACGCAAACCGAGTCTTGCAGTTGACAGGTTTGCATTCCACGGGACCAGGCAGTTGGACACCCTATTTTTTCTGGAAGCATTCCTGCTCTTTGTCGCACCAGGGCCAACCAACGCTCTTTTGCTGACAGGGTCGGTCAAGCGGGAGAAAGCGGTCAAGCTCTTGGCCGCTCAGGCATGCGGATACGGGATCGCATCCGCGTGCTGGTTTTCACTGCGTCCCTTCATGTCGCCTGACGCCATTCAAATACTCAGGCTGGTAGCGGCCGGGTGGCTCGTCATTCTTGGCCTGCGTCTGACGGCAAGCGCCCGGATCAACGCTGCCAAAAGCGGCGACGCCATTTCTGTTGCGGTGACCAGTGCTCTCAATCCGAAGGCCTTCATCTATTGCCTGGCTATCGTGCCGATGAACATCGAACCGCGCGAACTGGGGATCTTCTGGATTGCGCTTCTGGTGATGACAGCTGCCAGCGGATCGGTGTGGCTTTTGCTGGGGCGGCGCTTCTGCGGAGGCAAAACACTGGCAGAAAAAGTTGCGGGCGCCGCGCTTCTTGCCTTTGCCCTGTTACTCCTTCGACCATTGATTCCCCTGGTCGCGCCCTAAGCGCGGCGAAGCCTTGGGCAAGGACCAGCAACACAGAGAGGCAATGGTGCCTCGCTGCGGACCAATGTCAGCTCCGCTACGAAACAAGGACGACCGACACGGGATCGGCGCAGAAGAGATTGTCCTTGACAGCATTGACGCCGGCGACGTTTTCGGCGGCGACTGTCGCTGCCTGGCGCTCGCGTTCGTCGAAGATGGCGCCGCTCAGTGTCACCACACCCTTGTCCACCGTCACGTTGATCAAATCGTTGCCGGCCCATCTCTGCCTCGCAAGCTCGGTAGCGATGTTCTGCCGAATCTGTTCGTCATCGATGACCGTAGCGGCTCCATCCGGAAGGACGTCGAGCAATGCCCGCAGAAGATCAGAGCGGGTGATGATGCCAACGACTTTCCCAGCTTCGACGACCGGAATGCGTTTGACATGGTGACGCGTCATGAGCTCGACGACTTTCGCAAGTGATGCTGCAGGGGATGCCGTCACGACATCTTGCGACATCACCTCTTCAACCCGTCGACCATTGGCGCGGACATATTCGTCGGCGGCCTTTCCGGGGCTGACGAGAAACTCCAGCCAGCGCGAGCGCTTGCGCTCCGTGCCCAGTTCCCCGCGTCGCAGGAAATCGCCCTCGCTGACGATCCCCACCAGCCTGCCGTCGTTTCGAATGACGGGGAGGCCGCTGACCTTTTTGGAGAGCATCAACCCGGCAGCCTCGGCGATCGATGCGGACGGGTCTATGCCGACGACTGGCCTGCTCATTATGGCTTCGGCTTGCATGGTCGTTCTCCGGAGTTTTTCCAACCTCCGGCTTCTTAGATTGCACATGCACGAAGCGCCTTGATCTGAATCATTTTTCGGTCGAGGCAAATGGTCATCCAAAATTGGAACCTTGAATGACTGGGCGCGAACCGGTCAACCAGCGACCGCGGTCTTGGCGACGTTCACACCAAGTTCGTAGACAAGCAGCCCACCGTAGTAGGCTGTCGCAGTGACCAGGAATGCACCGCAAATTTCGATCAAAGGAATGGCGATCGTTACAGCCCGCATGTCACGGTTCCGCATCCAAAGCGCGAACCGCACAAGTCCCCAGACCAGGAAGGCAAAGGCAGTGATACCTCCCAGGCTTTCGTGGATCTCCGCGATATCGCTGCTGAAGCCGGCCGCTTCGGCATGATCCAGGGCAAGACCTCCAAAGAACCAGGTCCCAATGGCGAACACTCCGGCAGACAGGGCTACGAAAGTAGAGATCGTACCGGCGCCAGATCTCTTGGTAACGGCGCTGCCGCCAACCAGCGCCACAAGGTCGATAGCCACAAGCATGTAGATCAGAACAATAGGGAAATGAACAAGAATTGGGTGGATATGTTGAATAGGGATCACGAAAACTCTCCAGAAATTGGCAAGGAGCTTGGATAATTTGCCGGCTTTGCAGCGAGCCTTGGGCCACGACATTGGCAACCGTCATATGCGGTGGCGGCCACGCGCCGTGGGAGACCTAGTCGTTTTCGTCGGCCTCATCGCCTTGTTGGTCGTCACACGCATCGTCGCCACCCTTGATGGCTTTCGGGGTGGAGGCGTCCTGCATCGGGATGGCCTGCAGATCGATCGGACCGGATGGGACAACAGACGATGACGCCCCACATGATCCTTCGTCCGATTCAGCGGCCGCCGGCAGCGCGAAGATCGTGAGGCTTGCAAGTGCTGCAAGGACAAGCATGGAATTGCGCATGGTCTCGTATCCTTCTTGGCGCGGCCATGATTGGACGCGATGATGCCCTGATATGGCCCCCTTGCTTGCTGTGGGCTGAGGATAACTGACAGCAAATTGAAAGCTGCAACGTGCGACATGCCTTGCCGATGAAAAGACAATGGAAGCGTTTGGCGGTGCTGGTTCTCGCGGGACTTGTCTTGGCCATGCCTCTCGCTGCCCGTGCCGACGAGGACGATGACGGCGACCATGACCGGGCGCGGGATTTGTACGAACGCGGCGAAATCAAGGGCCTTGCCAATATACTGGACGTTGTCCGCACCAAAGCTCCCGGCGATGTTGTTGCGGTCGATCTCATCCGCAAGGCCGACAGATGGGTCTACCGTTTTCAGGTCGTGGGTGCCGATGGCCGGCGAAAGACCGTCGACGTCGACGCCGGTGCCGGTGTCATCATGCGCGATGGGGAGGGTGACTGATGAAGATCCTCCTGGCCGAAGACGAGCCCCGTATCGCTGCCGATATCGCGACCGCCCTCAAAGCATCGGGAATGGCGGTCGATATCGTAAAGGATGGTGAAGCTGCCTGGTTCGCAGGCGATGTCGAGAATTATGACGCCGCGATTCTGGATCTCGGCTTGCCCAAGCTCGATGGTCTTACGGTCTTGAAACGTTGGCGGGCGAATGCGCGCAGGTTCCCGGTTCTCATCCTGACCGCAAGAGGCATGTGGACCGAACGCGTCGACGGCATCAATTCCGGTGCCGACGACTATCTTCCCAAACCTTTTGAAATGGAAGAACTGCTCGCCCGGTTACGGGCAATCCTGCGTCGCTCGGCCGGGCAGGCGGCACCCGTGTTGAGGTCCGGGCCGTTGCTCTTGGACACACGCCAGATGCGCATTTCGCTTCGCGGCATTCCCGTTGCGCTTTCGCCGCTGGAATACCGGCTCCTGGCGTTTCTGATGCACCACGCCGGCCGGGTGGTGGCGCCGACCGAACTTGCCGAGCATTTGTACGATTCAGGCAACGACCGCGATCCGAACACGATCGAGGTGATCGTCGCGCGCCTGCGTCGCAAGCTCGGGAGCGACGTCATCGAAACGAGGCGCGGATTCGGGTATCTGATGCCCGACGATTCCCGCTGATGGGCAACTCGATCCGGTTCAGGCTCTGGTTGGCGGCAACGATCTCGATCCTGGTTGCTCTTGCCATCGCCGGCGTTGGATTGCGCTATCTGTTCGAACTTAACGTCGAGCGGCGCGTTGTCAGCGAGCTGACAGTCGACCTGAACGATCTTATTGGCGCGACCAATTTTGCCGCCGATGGCCGTCTTTCGGTCCAGGCGACCTTGGCCGACCCACGTTTCTCCATTCCCTTTTCCGGCCACTACTGGCAGGTGCAGGATACCGGATCCGGCAACCTTGTCCGCTCGCGTTCACTATGGGACGCGACGCTTGCCTTGCCTGATCGCGCAACCAACGGCGAATTCAGGGAGATCAAGGAATTCAAGGGGCCACAAGGGGAGCTCACCATCGCCGTCGAGCGCACGATCATCGACGCCAGTGGGCGATCGTTTCGCGCCGTCGTGGCGGAAGACCATCAAACGGTGAAGGAATCCGTCGATGGGTATGTCCGCGACCTTGCGCCAGCCCTTGTTCTGCTCGCCATTGCCCTCATGGCCGCCTTCTTCATCCAGATCACCGTCGGTCTTGCGCCTCTGGAGACCTTGCGGGTTTCGGTCAGAAACGTGATTGCGCAGCGATCAGCACGGCTCGATGTGGTGGCGCCGAGCGAGGTGCAGCCGCTCGCGGACGAAATCAATCGTCTTCTCGATGCCCAGGAGAAGGCGCTTGCGCGAGCCCGCTCGCGCGCCACCGATTTGGCGCATGGCCTCAAGACACCGCTGCAAGTGCTGTCGGCCGACATCCGGGCCTTGCGCAAGAAAGGCGAGACGGTTCTGGCTGACGAGATTGAAAAGAGCGCCGGAGCGATCCGGCGCCATGTCGAGCGGGAGCTCGCGCGAGCGCGCCTCGCCCCAGGCGTTTCCGGCAAGGCATCCTGCCTTGTGTCGGACGTCGCGGCTGGCGTCATTGCCGTCGTCAAACGGACACCAAGCGGCAAGCAGCTTTCTTTCAAGCTGGATATCGCGGAAGATTTGACGGCCCCAATCGACGAAGGCGACTTGTCAGAAGTTCTCGGCAATCTGGTCGAGAATGCCGCGCGCTATGCAAAATCGTCAGTCCGTGTCGGTGCATCCACTGCCTGGGACGAGGTGACCGTCAGTGTTGCTGATGATGGCCCAGGTATACCGGATGCCGATCGGGAGTCCGCGATGTCACGTGGTGTCCAGCTCGACAGCAAGGGAGGCAGCAGCGGTCTTGGCCTGGCCATCGTTTCCGACATCGTCGAAGCCTATGGCGGACGCCTTGCCATGGCTAACGCCGATCCGGGCCTTGTGGTGACCATTTCCTTGCCGCGACACAGTTGAGCGTGCTTCAGGCAAAACCCGGGAAATAGTCGACCTTTATCTTCGAGCGGCGAACGCCCATGGCCAGCAGTTTCTGGCGCAGCGCCTTGACCATCGCTTGCGGGCCGGAAATGTAGAAAGTGCGCTCGAGGTAGTCGGGTATGGCCAGACGGATCAGGCGCTCGTCGATATATCCGGGATATTGCCCGCGCTCGCCACCGTGCGCCACAGCGTGGATCGTCTTGATGCCAAGCTCCTGCCTGGCCGCGCCAAGCACGTCGCGATAAGCGATGTCCTGCCGTCTCTCTGTTGCGTAGAGGATGACGATCGGTCGCCACTCCTTGCGGTCGATGAGATATTGCAGCATCGAGCGGAACGGCGTGATGCCGATGCCTCCGGCCAGGAACGCGATCTTGGTTTCACGCCGGGCGGGCAGCGTGAAATTGCCGGCCAGTTGCGCGGCATGGATCGTGCTGCCTGGCTTCATGGTCATCAGCTCGCGCTTGAAGGCACTTGATTGCGGATAGAACTTGACGCCGAGGCGGACTGTTTCCTCCGTCGGCGCCGAGGCGACTGTGAAATAGCGGCGGTTGCCGCGATTGTCGGCACGATCGAGGCCAAGCGTCCATTCGAGGTACTGGCCGGCCTCGAATGCGAGCTTGCGTGGCGACCGGAAGACGAAGTCAAAACTGTCGACGGCCGATTGCTCAATGCGTTCCAAGGTCAGCACGAAGCGTGCCTTGGGGCCAGCCGCATAGGCAAACACGTTGCCGGCAAGCAGCGCCAGTTCCGGCGTGAAATAGAACGAGCCGATATGGATGTTGGGAGCAAACAGAAAGCCGACAATGGCGGCAAAGGCGATACGCGGCCAACGCATCGTCGGCGCGGTCAGCGGCTCGGTCAGCATCACGAAGGCAAAGAACAGCAACGGCGATGAACCCAGTGTCTCTGCAAGCGCGGTCCAGTATTGCGATGGGTCCGTGGTTGCCAGAATGGTCGCCAGCGCCACGACAACGAAGGTCGAGACAAGGTCAAGCCGGCGCAGTTTCCGGACAATGAGCATGCCGCCGACGAGCACGATCGGAAGCAATGGCAGATTGCCGCCCACCCACCAGGTGGCTGGCTGGTCGAGCAGCAGCGCGGACAGCGCCACGCCCAGCGCAGCCGGGTTGAAAAGGTGCTTCCGGCCGATGGCGAGAATGAATTTGGATGAAATCGCCCAGACGGATGTGAATACCACTGCCGCAATCCCCTTGATGTCCGTGACCGCAACCGGATCGAGGATAAGCGTCAGGATGAGTGCGGTGATGTAGACGGACTCGTTGTTGGCCGGAACTGCGAAGACATGCGCAAAAACCTTGTTGGTGATCCAGCAGGCGGCCAGCGCAAGCGTTGTGGTGAAGGCAAGCGCAATCGGATCGTGTGGCACCAGCTTGACGAAGCCGAGCACGAACGCTGCGCCGACCAGCGTCATCAGATAGTAGAGGACCAGCCTGTACATGGTCAGGTGATCGAGAAATCGGTCGATGGTCTTGATCATGGCAGGCAAAGGGCTCCGAACCCGGTTGTCGGCGTGGCGCGGCCATTGGCGTCGACGAGATAGCCTTCCAGGCCAGGCGTCTGCTCGATGAAGAGAATGCCGTCACGTCCCATGGCGAAGGCCGCGGTGGCGAAACGATCGGCTTCGAGCACATCGGCGCCGATCACGGTCAGGCTGACGATGTCCTGTATCTGACTGCCAATTCCATGCGGATTGTAGATGTGTTGACCGCGGACATAGGTGCCGGAGGTTGCGACGCCGCGACCGCGGGGATAGACGATCTTTATGATCTCGTCCGCATTGAAGGGATTGCGGATGCCGACGCTCCAGTCATGGCCCGATGCATTCTTGCCGCAGGACTGGATATCGCCTCCCGCCTCGATGAAGAAATCGCTGATGCCGGCTCGCTGAACAATCTCCGCTGCATTGCGAATGGCCCAGCCCTTCACGATGCCGGAAGGATCGAGCGACCCGTCGGGCTTGCGAATATCGAAATATCCGTCCGTCTCGTCTTTCGTCTGTCGGGCGAGAGCGAACACTTCCATCATCTCGCCGCTCCAGTCGACGACCGGAACGTCGCCTCGGTTGATGGCCGTGATTTCACTGTCGGCCCGGTAGGTGCTGAAGCGCCGGTCGATGTGCTCGAAATAGCCGAAGACGGCTTCGATCAGTTCAGCATTCGACGCGCCGCCGAGGTCGACGGCAATGGGCATGCCCATCAAAATTCGCGTGTCGCGCATGGACCTACGACGACGCTTTCTTCAGCGCGCCGCGCAGCGACTGGATGAAAGCCCTGCTGGTTAGCGTCGCGCCCGAAATAATATCGACATCGGCGCTCTGGGCGCTGATCGCTTCGTCGCGCAGCATGGGGAGCGCCTGCCTGTTGATGTTGACGGAGGTGCGGCGGTCGGAGGGATATTTCAGCACTTTCAGCGCCGTCAGTTGCCCGCCCTGTACGAGGGCCTGAATCTGGATGATGCCGTAATAGGCATCGGCCGTCGGGCCGGTGTAGACGCCGTCGGCATAGCTCTTTGCGGCGAGCTTCATGCCCACCCGGACGACCCGTGCTGGTGCATCCGGATATGCCGGCCTCGGCTGCGGGACTGGTATGTAGACGGCGGGCGTAACGGCGAAGGAAGGCGCTGACGAGGCAGGATCGGCGACAGACGGCGCCACTGGCGTTGGGGACGGTTGTGGCGCCACCGGAACCACTGTCGGCTTGACTGGATCATTGGGGCGTTCGGCAGGCGTTCCTATGCCAGCTGTCGTTTCCCCGGAAATCGGGAACCTTGTTCTAAACCGGAGATCGAGGGGCGCCGGCGAGGTGCGAAGCAGCTGCAAAGCCGCAGCGGATGCGGGTTCTTTTGGCTGCACGGAAGGCGCTTCGGCTGCGTCGGCCGGCAGCGCCTCGCCGAGCATATCGTTTGCCGAATCCTTGCCGGCCTGATCCCAGACATAAACGCCCGAGGCGGCGATCACCAAAAGTGACAGGGCAATCTCTTTCATCGGAATTGTGCTTCCACATTGAACCTTGCAAACGCGACCCGTCTGGTCCGCTTCGGAGGCAATATCCCACAACCAAGCTGACAACTGGCTGTCAGCCGAGGTCGAACTGCGAGGGGACAGTGAAAGCTCTAGGGGGACGGTAGATTGGCTTGTCCTAGATCAAGATTGCCGCATGAGCGGCGATGTAGGAAGGTTCTCTCAAACCAG
This sequence comes from Mesorhizobium sp. M8A.F.Ca.ET.202.01.1.1, assembly GCF_004791595.1. Taxonomy (NCBI): domain Bacteria; kingdom Pseudomonadati; phylum Pseudomonadota; class Alphaproteobacteria; order Hyphomicrobiales; family Phyllobacteriaceae; genus Mesorhizobium; species Mesorhizobium sp. M8A.F.Ca.ET.202.01.1.1. Next base: position 17,138 of record NZ_SRUN01000024.1, read on the forward strand.
GTAAACTGCCTATGATTGTTGCCAACAAGCCAGCCGGATACACCGGAACCCAGATATTGCTGCATTGGACAATTGCGGCGCTGGGGATGCTGCGACCTGAACGGCGGGGCGCCGTGATATCATGAGCCGGCTGCACAATGAAAACCATCTTGTATCCCGCGTCGGCTGGTTGCGCGCTGCCGTGCTCGGCGCCAATGACGGCATCGTGTCGACGGCAAGCCTGATCGTTGGCGTGGCGGCAGCCGATGCCGCTGCCTCCAATGTTCTGGTGGCCGGCGTCGCCGGACTGGTCGCCGGTGCGATGTCGATGGCGGCAGGCGAGTATGTCTCGGTCAGTTCGCAGTCCGACACCGAACGAGCCGACCTTGCGCGTGAGAGAGAGGAACTGGCGACACAACCAGATTTCGAGCGGCAGGAACTTGCAGAGATCTATGTCAGACGAGGCGTCGAGCCGACCCTTGCCTCGCAGGTCGCCGACCAATTGATGGCGAAGGATGGGCTCGGCGCCCACGCTCGCGACGAACTCGGCATCTCCGAAGTCACCACGGCCAGACCAATCCAGGCCGCGCTGACCTCGGCGGCAGCATTTTCGGTTGGCGCGGCCATGCCTTTGGCGATGGTGCTTGTTTCGCCGGCCGCCTGGCTTGCCGCAACGGTGTCTGTTGCCTCACTCCTGTTCCTGGCGGTCCTGGGCGCCATCGGAGCCAAAGCCGGCGGAGCCAATGTGCTGAAAGCAACGGTTCGCGTCACCTTTTGGGGCGCGGCGGCGATGGCGCTGACCGCCGGTATCGGGGCGCTCGTCGGTACTGCCATATGACGGCGCGGCAGCCATATCCGCTCCGATGGCTGCGAGTACTTTTTCGTCACGCAAGATAGTATTGCCTCAAGACGTTTCAGCGCTGGTTCCATGAAGTTGCGAAAGCGCAACGAAGCCGTCCCCTGAGCGAACTATGACGAGGGCTTCGCAAATCGCGGAGGACTGCGTCGTGAAGAAACCCAAGTCTATCACTCCCAATACGGTGGTTGACGAGATGATGAGGAAATGGCCGGCAAGCGTGACCGTGCTGCTCAGCTACAGGATGCTTTGTGTCGGCTGTCCGATCGGCACGTTCCACACCGTGGCCGAGGCGTGCCATGAGCACTGCGTGGATGAGGCGCGTTTCCTGGCCGATCTGGACGCGACTATCCGGGGCGAACGGTGATCGTCAGTGTTTGCCCGGGTTCTCGGCGAGAACCACAAGGCGATGGGCATCCTTGACCGTGACTTTCTGGCGGCCGCTGGCGATTATTCCGATGTCTTCCCACCTGCTGAGCACCCGGCTGACGGTGTGCAGCGTCGTGCCTGTCATCTCGGCGATGTCCTGTCTCGAAATCGGGAAGTCGATTTCGATACCGCTTTCGGTCTTTCGGCCGGTCTGGTTTGCCAGCCGCAACAAGGCATGCGCGATCCTTTGCTCGACCTGTTCGGTCGACATCTCCACCACCCGCGTCTGGGTCTCCTGCAGCCGGGTACCGACGGTTCTGTAGGTGGTTGCCCCAAATGCCGGGAATCGTCGCGCCATCTCCGCCCACAGAGCGTTGGGCCACTTCAGTACCACGCAGTCGACGGCCGCGAGGGCGCTGGCGGGATAGGTCGTTCGGCCGAGCGCCGCGGCGACACCAAAGATTTCGCCTTCACTGATGTATCTGGCAATGACCTGTTGTCCGTCCGGCGTGGTGCGAACGACGCGGATATGGCCAGAAATCAGCACAAAAAACGAATGAGCCTCTGTCTCCTGCTCGAAGATCGTGGATTCCTTGGCATAGCGTGACGACCGTGCGCTTCGCAGGATTTCGCTTTGTTCTTCCGCAGTCATCCCCTGGAAGAGCGGCAGCTGCGATATCAGAGATCGGTCCAGAGCAGCCAAACGTATCTCCTCACGACCCCAAGACACCGCGCCAGGACGCGCCAACCATTCTTATCGCGAGTTTGCGCCAGCGCAAATTGTTCGCGGGGGCATCAGGCTAAATGAGAGGGAACGGCGCAACGCCGCGAACATGAGACAAAGGACAATTCGATGAAACGCACTATCTTCGCCGCCGCAATCTCCCTTCTCGCGCTCGCTGGCGGCGCAAGCGCCGAAGAGCACGTCGTGCAGATGCTCAACAAGGGCGAAAAGGGCGCAATGGTTTTCCAGCCGGCTTTCGTCAAGGCCGCACCCGGCGACACCGTCAAGTTCGTGCCGACCGACAAGAGCCACGACGCCGAGTCGATCAAGGGCATGATCCCGGATGGCGCCGAGCCTTTCAAGGGCAAGCCCAGTGAGGAAATCACCGTTACGCTGACCAAGGAGGGTGTCTATGGCGTCAAATGCGCGCCCCACTACGGCATGGGCATGGTCGCGATGATCGTCGTCGGCAAGCCGGTCAATCTCGATACCGCGAAAGCGGTCAAACATCCTGGCAAGGCAAAGACGGTGTTCGCGGATCTGTTCACCCAGATTCCCGCCAACTGATCGGCATGAGATAGCCTGCCTGCCACAAACGGGCGGGCATGGGCCGGACGGACCGAGGGCGGCGGTTCATCCGGCCCTGTTCATTTCAGGATGTAGGTCATGGCAATTCCACGTCTGCGGGACTATTCCGGTCCGGCTTTTCTCTCCTATGGGTTCAGACCCTTCTTCTTTCTCGGGTCGCTTTATGCGGGGCTCTCCATTCTGCTCTGGCTGCCGATGTATGCGGGCGGCCTCGAAGCCCATAGTGTGTTTGTTCCGGTCGACTGGCATGTCCACGAGATGCTGTTCGGCTATCTGCCGGCGATCGTGACCGGGTTTCTGCTGACAGCCATCCCCAACTGGACCGGCCGGCTTCCCGTGCAAGGACTGCCGCTGCTGGCGCTGGTCGTCCTATGGCTTGCCGGCCGCGCCGCTGTCTTCTTCTCGGCAGACATTGGCTGGGAAGCAGCAGCTATGGTCGATGGCTCATTTCTGCTTGCGGTGGCTGCCGCGGCAGCCCGCGAAATCGTCGCGGGACGCAACTGGCGAAACCTCAAGGTGCTGCTGCCGCTCGTCGTGCTGGCGTCCGCGAACGGCGCGTTCCACATCGAGGCCCATGTTGAGGGCGTGTCGGACATCAGCCGAAGACTCGGCATGGCTGCGGCGATCCTGCTCATCTCGCTGATCGGCGGGCGAATTATTCCGAGCTTCACACGCAACTGGCTCGTGCGCGAAAATCCCGGCAGGCTGCCGGCGCCATTTGACCGATTCGACATCGCTTCGATAGCCATCTCGGCCATCGCATTGGCAACATGGACGTTCGCCCCCGACAGCGCCACCTCAGGAACGCTCCTGGCCATTGCCGCAACCTGCCAGGCGTGGCGTTTGTCGCGCTGGGCTGGCGAGCGCACCTTGCCGGATCCGCTGGTGCTCATGCTCCATCTTGCATACGCATTTGTGCCGATCGGTCTCGCCTTGGTTTCGGCGGCGATTTTCTTTCCTGTTATCGTGCCGGCCGCTGCAGGGCTCCACGCGCTTGGAGCTGGTGCGGTCGGCGCCATGACGCTTGCTGTCATGACCCGCGCGACGCTCGGGCACACCGGCCGAGAGCTGAAGGCTGGAAAAGGCGCCTTGTTTATCTTCGTAGCCATCCTTCTCGCGGGATTATTGAGAATTCTGGCCGCCTTCGTCCCCTATGGCGCGGTAATCGCCATGGCGGGCGTCGCATGGGTCGCGGCATTTGCCGGCTTCATCCTGGTCTACGGGATGGCATTGATGACGCCCAAGGCGCGGTGAGGCGGCAGAGCAGGCGACCCCCAAGACGAGAACGGAGCGGAGCTATTCCTGATTTTGTCAGCCGAAGCTGAGGTGGGCGAGGATACGGCCCACCCACCCCCGATGGTCCAAGACCAACCTGAACCCCAGATTGTCGGGAGGCAAACCAACGGCGCAACCTCCGCTTTTCCCGTCGCTGACGAAATTCGACATATAGGCTCTGTGCAGGCCTTCCAGGACGTGAACCCCGCAATTGTTGACCGAGCTCGCAACATCGCTGCCGTCTTCGGCGAGCGTCGTGCGGACATAGCAGGTTGAAGTCCACTCCCAGACGTTGCCGGAAAAGTCGGCAAGACCGCGCGAATTCAGTCCGAAAGAGCCGCGGCTCCTGGGCAACGGGTCCGGTTTGCGATTGAGTTCGACCTCCGCCTGATAGCTGGTCAGCCAACGCCTGGCGGGGTTGTTGGCATCGTTTTCGACACCCTCGAATTCGCCAGCGAACCGCTCGGCTGCCGCAAGGGCCCATTCTTCGTCGGATGGCAACCGCCACTGACTGCCGGTTGCTTCAGTATACCACCGGGCGTAGGCAACGGCGTCGAGGTAACTCACGCCGGTTGCGGGTGCGTCACGCGGGACTGAGCGGGTTTCCTCCGCCGGCCGACAGGCGCCGGCCGACACACAAGCTGCGTAATCGGCCGCGCTGACTTGGTACGCCATGATCTCCAGGGGGCCTTCCAGGTGCCGCTCAACCTTGGGATTGGCCTGAGGGCGTCCGTCCTTAAGATACTCGCCCGGCATCGGATAGACGATCGAATGGGGATCAATGCTGATCGTCCTGGCAACGGCGTCGGGCGGCCGATGACCGCCGGCTGCCTGCATCGAGAGCCAAACCGGCAAGGCTAAGGCTGCCACAGCGATCGGAACGAGCTTCATTATGAGAGGCGGCATGTGTTTTCTCCATGCCCGGAGAGTGTCTCTGTCCGGGCATATCGGAGTGCCATTCAATTGGTGGCGATGGGTTTGGGCGCTTCGACCTGCGTCATCAGGTCGTCATCCCACTCGCCCTCGACCTTGAAATGAGCGGTGGCTCCAAGTTCGACGGCCTCGATCAGATTGTGGTTGACGTAGGCGTAGACGCCCGGTTGCAGGAAGGTGTAGAGCGCCGAGCCGGCAGAACCCCCACGGATGAACCATGTCTCGAGATCCTTGGACGGCGGGTTGGCGAATTTGCCCTGTTCCCAGACGTAATCGCCGTGGCCGCCGATCAGGTGCGGCCGCGTATCGCGGTTGGCCTGTGAATGGACGATAAGCACCGTTTCGCCGACCTTCGACTTCATGGCGTTGTCGCCGGTCAGGGATCCGACCTTGCCGTTGAACACCACATGCGTCGGAACGAGACCGCGCATGACCTTGACGGTGTCGTCGTAGCCGTCGCCGGCGGATTCGTAGCTCTTGAAATTGCCCTTCTCGTCGCGCGGAATATAGAAATCACTCTCGCCGATGTAGAAGATCTTGTCGTACTTGACCGGTTCGCCCTTGTCGTTCCTGAGCCCGTCACGCGGCAGCACCATGATGGCGCCGTTCATGCCGGAAACGACATGCCATGGGATCATCGCGCCCCCAGGTGCGCAGTGATAGACAAACGTTCCCGTCCGCGTCGCCTTGAAGCGAAGGGTCACCTGTTCACCGGGATTGATCAACGTCAAGCCGCCGCCACCCAGCGCGCCGGTAGCCGCGTGGAAATCGATATTGTGGGCTAGCGAGTTGGTATCGGGATTGATGAGCGTCAGCTCGATATAGTCGTCCTGATGCACGACCATCAGTGGGCCAGGGATCGAGCCGTTGTAGGTCATCGCATTGAGCTTCGTGCCTTCGGCATCGATGACGACAGGCTTTTCCTCGATCGTCATGGTAAATTCGACGATCTTCGGACCGCCCTTGGCGATCTGATCATGCGGATGCACGAACGGTGGTGCTACGAGCGTGATCTTCTCGCGGGGCAGCCCGCGAATCTCTGCCTTTGTAACCGTGGCCGACAATGCGGGCATTGCTGCAACAGCAACAGCGCCAAGCGCGGCTCCAAAGAGGGCTTCGCGTCGCGTAATCATGTCAATCTCCTGTCTCTCGACCGTTGCGGATGAGCAGAAGGTACATGACCTGACGCTAGCCCTCTTTGCGCTGGCTCAAACTGTGTTGTTAATCGCAGGAACAACAGCTCGGATGCAGAGGTCTTGTGGGTCACGATTTGACATGTGAAAGTTCGGTGTCGCGGTTTTCAGTAACGGTGCGCTGCCACCAGCGTCTTTCTGAATATCAGTCGCCGCTTTTGTCTTCCAGATCAATCAGGATTCGCTCGGCGGCTCCGTCGAGATCTTCGTATTGGCCACTCTTCAATGCCCACAGGAATCCCCCCAAGCCAAGCGCACCAAGAAAGAGAGCGACGGGTATGAGGTAGGTGAGAGTGGTCATGACGATCAGACCAGGTTGTTGAAGTTGGACACCCTGTTGCGGCGAACATCCTTGGCCGTTGAGAACGGTTGCGACGATCGCAGGCGTAGAGCATTGCCAATGACAAGCAGCGATGAGGCGGACATGGCGATCGCCGCGATCAGGGGCGTAACGTGCCCGAGGATCGCTATCGGTACTGCGACCGCATTGTAGACGATCGCGATGACGATGTTCTGCCGGATCAGGCGTCCTGCCTGGCGCGAGACGTCCAACGCCAGCGGGACGGCCATAAGGCTCTCGCGCAGGAAGACGAAGTCCGCAGCGTTGCGGCCAATATCAGCGGCGGTCGCCGGTGCAATCGATACATGCGCAGCGCTTAGTGCCGGCGTGTCGTTGAGACCGTCGCCAACCATCAGAACCCTGTGTCCGTCTTTCGCCAAGGTCTCGATGCGTTCGACCTTGCCGGATGGCAGCAGGCAGGGGACAAAGTCTTCGACACCAAGCACCTTCGCAACGTCGGCGCAGGCTGCCGCTGTATCCCCTGACAGCATTTCGACAGATACCCCGGCGTCGTGTAACCGATCGATGGCTGGTGTGGCATCGGCGCGAAGCACATCGTCGAAAATGAAGGATGCGACAATCATCCCATTCTTTGTCAGGACCGTTCCACCGTATCCGTGTTTGCCTTCGCCGCCAGTTCGAGCCTTCCAGCCGGCCCATCCGCGTCGGCCCAGGCGCCATGTGCTCCCGGCTGCAGTGGCCTCGATTCCGAACCCAGGATGCTCGGTGACGGCCTCGAATTTGAACCGGCCGCCCAGAGTGGCAAAGCCGGCTATGGCCTTTGAGAACGGATGGCGCGAATGCGTGGCCAGGTCGGCTGCCAGGGCCAGCATATCTGGGCTGACCGATGGCGCGTTGACGAGTCGGGGCTGGCCGAGCGTCAGCGTGCCGGTCTTGTCGAACACAGCCGTGTCGATTGTTGCCAGGCGCTCCATGGCCGAGCCGTCCCTGACCATGATGCCGTTCTCGAACAGGCGCCGCGCGGCGACCACCTGAACGATCGGCACTGCCAGGCCAAGCGCGCAGGGGCACGTGATGATGAGAACAGCGATAGCGATCGTCATGGCCCGGTGCCAGTCGCCGGTCGCCGCCACCCAGCCAAGGAATGTCAAGAAGGCGGTGAGATGCACCACGGGGGCGTAGAGCGCCGAGACGCGGTCGGCGATGCGGCGATAGTGCGCGCGGCCGCCCTCCGCGGCCTCCATCAGCCGCACCATCTCCGCCAGGAACGAATCCCTTGCGGCGGCAGTGGCTTCGATGGTCAGCGGGCCGGTGATATTGAGCACGCCGGCCTGCACGGCTTCACCGGGCCCTACGTTTTTTGGCGTGCTTTCGCCTGAAGCCAGCGAGCAGTCGAGATCCGACGCTCCCTGGATGATCTTGCCGTCGACGGGGATTCTTTCGCCAGCTGCGATCAACAACCGCATGCCCGGTTCGATCTCGCCGACTGGTAGATAGTCGCGCGCACCATCGCCGCGAACCACCATGGCGCCACGCGAGGCCAGCTGCGACAGGCCTTTCACCGCGGTGCGGGCACGTTCCCGCATTACGTGATCCAGCGTGCGGCCGATCAACAGGAAAAACAGCAGCGATACCGAAGCATCGAAATAGGCGTGCTCGCCATGGTTGATCGTCTCATAGAGGCTCATCGCGTAGGCAAGTGAAACACCGACCGCGATCGGAACGTCCATGTTCATGCGGCCATGGCGCAGCGCATTCCAGGCCGATCGGAAAAAGATACCGCCGGCGAAGGCGAGCGCCGGAATGGCGATCAGCGCGGAGACCCAGTGAAACAGGTCGCGGGTGGCCCCTTCGGCGCCTGACCAGACCGAGACCGACAACAGCATGATGTTTCCGGCCGCGAAGCCGGCAACGGCGACGGCGCGGATCAGTTCGGCAAGCGTTCTGTCTCTCCTATCAGCGTCGGCTTCGAACAGGTGCGCCTCGTAGCCTAGCCTGCCAAGCGCGGCGACGAAGGGTGGCACCTCGTCCCCACGCCACCGGATCGCGACGCGTTTCGTCGAAAGGTTGACACGCGAGCCTTCGACATTGCCGAGCTTTCCCAGCGCCGTCTCGATCGTCTGGATGCAGGCGGCGCAATGAACCGTCGGCACTGAAAGATCGGTCTGCCGAAGATTGTCGCCAAGCGAGCGGCTGGCGAGCCGGATCTCCTGGCTGGATGGCAGCGTCGATGCGGAGCTGCCCAGGTCCAGCGCCATTTCGGCGCCCGGTGCACAACAACTCATTGCAGCGTTCCATGGGAAATCATGATTCGACGGACGTCGCGGTACGGCCTGTCCAGGCCGGCATCGGCGTCGACCTCGACGATCCAGACGCCGTCCTTTGGCATATGCTGCGCCGCGAATTCCTGGCCTGAAGCAAGGGCCAGCGTGACCGACTTGTCCTCCTTCTCGTATGCGGGATGACGAAACAGCATCTTCACGCCGTGCAGAGGAACCGGCTTGCCGGCTGCGTCGGCGATGCTGTAGCGGACTTCGCCCCATGCGATGGTTAGCTTGCCTGTCCAGCCGAGTGCCGCTTGCGCCCGGCCCTCCTGCGCCTGCTTGTTGAATTGCTGGCTCGCAACATAGGTATTTTCGACGACGAGGCCGGTCCAACTGGTGTTGGCAAGCGTTGCCATGGTCAGGTTGACCGCGATCACCACCCCGAAAAAGGCGAGGACAATGACCAGCATGTGCCGGCCCGTGAATTCCCGAGGCTTCTGGGCATTGGCGGTCATCTGGCGGCCTCTGGAGCGTTGAAAGTGGCGGTGTATTCGTTGGACTCGAAGCTGGCCTTGTCCTCGACGCGGAATTTGAAGGTCTGCGCCGGGGCGCGGATCTGGTCCGCCGGCTGGCGGACGAAGACCTTCAGCATTTTCAGGCGGTCGGGTTCGACCGGAATGGCAAAGGAGCGGCCTGCCGGGATGTCTTCGCCGACCACGCTCATGTCAGCTCCATACAAGCCTTGAATCGTGACGACGATCGTCCTCGGCTCGGGGATCATGTTGAGCAGTTTGACGGTATAGCCATTGCGGATAGACCCGTCGGAAAGCGTGACGAACTGAGGATTGCGATCATGCAGCACGTTTAGTTCGAGCCGATCGCGCGTCAGCAGGGAATAGAGCAGGCCAAGGCCGATCAGCGACCACAAGCCCATGTAGACATAGGTGCGCGGCCGAAAGATCTTGCGAATGTGAAAATGCGCTACCTTGTCGGAGAAAGCGCCGCCAGCGGTCCTGACGAGCGATGGATTGACTGGGCTGGAGCCGCCTGCTGTCGCCAGCATCATATTGGCGTTGTAGTCGGACAGCGTCGCATAAGCGATCAGCCCATGCTCCCTGCCGAGCTTGTCCATGACACCGTCGCAGGCGTCGATGCAAAGCGCGCAGGTGATGCATTCGAGCTGCTGGCCATCGCGAATGTCGATCCCCATCGGGCAGACCGCGACACAGGCGTTGCAGTCGACACAGTCACCTGCGGGCTGGCCAACCGCCAGCACTTTCTTGGCGTGACGCGAACGCGGTTCGCCGCGCCAGTCGTTGTAGGTGACGGTGAGAGAATTTTCGTCAAGCATGGCCGCCTGAATCCGCGGCCATGGGCACATATAGGTGCAGACCTGTTCACGCATCAGGCCGCCGAACGTGTAGGTGGTTGCCGTCAGCACGGCGATGGTGATGTAGGCCACGGGTGCGGCGCTGCCGGTCCAGAGCTGGCCGAGCAGTGTCGGTGCGTCAGCAAAGTAAAAAATCCAGGCGCCTCCAGTCGCCGCGCCGATGACCAGCCAGATCGCATGCTTTGATACGCGCAGCACCAGTTTGCGGGCGGTCCAGGGACCCGTATCGAGCTTCATGCGGGCATTGCGGTCGCCTTCTATCGCGCGTTCGACGACGAGGAACAGATCGACCCACACCGTCTGAGGGCACGCATAGCCACACCAGGCACGGCCGACAGTCGAGGTGATCAGGAAAAGACCGACGCCGGCCATGACCAGGAGGCCCGCCACATAGAAGAATTCCTGCGGCCATATCTCGATGAAGAACAAGTAGAAGCGCCGATTGGCGACATCGAGCAGCACCGCCTGGTCGGGTGCAAACGGACCACGGTCCCAACGCAGCCACGGCGTCAGATAGTAGATGCCAAGCGTGATCGCCATCACCAGCCATTTGAAGCGGCGAAAGCTGCCTGAGGCGCGCTTTGGAAAGATCTTCTTGCGCGGCGCATAAAGAGGCTGACGGATCTTGGCGGAATTGACCGCCTCGGCTTCCAACCGCTCTACCTGCGTATTGTCCAGCAACGACTTTTCTCCGCTCTACACGCAGACGGCGATTTGAATGCGCCGGGCAACAATGCCGCCCGGTGGACCTGCCCGCGTTGATGCAAGTCAATCTTGGCGTTGCGGAAAAGAGTCGAGGCCCGGCTGGGCCGGGCCTCGTCGCCTGGAAGGTGAAGGGTCGAGAACAGGTCCCCGCTTCCTATTCCCCACCGCCAAGCGAATGGATGTAGACGGCCAGTTCCTTGACCTTGGTTTCGCCAAGACGCGCTCCCCAGGCTGGCATGACGCCCTGCTTGGGTGCGCGAACCTGGTCGGCGATTGCCGTCTCGCCTGAGCCATAGAGCCAGATCGCGTCGGTCAGGTCGGGGGCGCCGAGCTCCTTGTTGCCTTTCGCGTTGTCACCATGACAGGCAACGCAGTTTTCTGCGAAGACCTTGGCCCCGGGCTGGATCAGACTAGCATCGTGGACCTTGCCGGACAGGCTGGCAACGTAGGCGCTGACTTGGGCGATCTGGGCGGCGGTTATGATGTCGCCAAAGGCAGGCATTTCCGACAAGCGCGTGTCCGGATCGGACGCGAAGCGGATACCATGCGTGATCGTCTGCTGGATCTGCTCAGCCTTGCCACCCCAAAGCCAGTCGTCGTCGTTGAGATTGGGAAAGCCCTTGGAGCCCTGGGCACCGGAGCCGTGACATTGCACGCAATTGACCTTGAATGCGGCGCCACCTGCAGCGACTGCGAATTCGCGCAAGGCATCGTCCGCGGCTATCTGCGAGACGGTCTTGGATTGCACCGCCGCGACATATTTGCCTTTGGCGGCTTCAGCCGTGGTCAGCTCGTTCTTGACCTCGCCGCGGCTGGAATAGCCGAGCACACCCTTCGTCGCCGAGTGCAGCAGTGGCCATGCCGGATAGGCGATCGTGTAGCCGATCGCCCAGACGATGGTGAGGTAGAAAGTCATGACCCACCAGCGCGGAAGCGGATTGTTCAGCTCCCTGATGCCGTCCCATTCGTGGCCCGTGGTTGAGATGCCAGAGATTTCGTCGATGTGCTCGTCGCTCATGATTACTCGTCCTCAAGGGGAATCCGGGCAGCCTCGTCGGCCAGCTTGCGACTGCCAGGGCGGAGGGAGAAGACAATTGCCCCGACAAAGAAAAGCGCCATGGCGACCAGGCCCCAACTGTCAGCAAACTCCCGCATCAAATTGTATTGCATGGATAACTCTCCTCAGCGGTAGCCGGCGGCTTCGTCGTAATTCTTGAAATCGACCAATGTGCCGAGCATCTGCAGATACGCAACGAGGGCATCCATTTCGGTCACCTTTTGCGGATTGCCGTCGAAGTCGCCGACCTTGGCTTTGGGATATCTTTTCTGAAGGCCGGAGGTGTCGGCATTCGGGTCGGCCTGCGCCATCAGATCGGCGTTGGCGTTGGCGATCATGTCATCGCTATAGGGGACACCGACACGCCTGTTGGCGATCAGGTGCGTAGAGAAATTCTTCACCTCGATCTGCGCGTCCTTCAGGAAGGCATAGCTCGGCATGACCGATTCCGGCACCACCGAGCGTGGGTCGGCAAGGTGCGCGACGTGCCAGGCATTCGAATAACGGTCACCAACCCGGGCGAGATCCGGCCCGGTGCGTTTGGATCCCCACTGGAAGGGGTGGTCGTACATCGACTCCGCAGCCAGGCTGTAGTGGCCGTAACGCTCGACCTCGTCGCGAAACGGCCTGATCATCTGGCTGTGGCAGAGGTAGCAACCTTCGCGCACGTAGATGTTGCGCCCGACAAGTTCGAGCGGCGAATAGGGGCGCATGCCTTCCACCTTCTCGATCGTGTTGTCGAGGTAGAAGAGCGGCGCGATCTCGACGATGCCGCCGACGGTCACCACAAGAAGCGAGCCAACGAGAAGAAGCGTGGCGTTCTTCTCGATGAGTGCGTGTCTGTCCATCAGGCTCATTCTCTGGCTCCTTATTCGGCAGGCTGCAGGGAGGGTGCGGAGCCCGGCATCGGCTCTTCCGCGCGCTTGTATCCAAGGATGGTCATGGTGATGTTCCAGGCCATGATCAGGGCGCCGGAGAGGTACATGGCCCCGCCGATGGCACGCATGACATAGTATGGGTGCATGGCGGCGACGGTTTCAGCAAAGGAGTAGACCAGGAAACCCTGCTCGTCGTATTCACGCCACATCAGGCCCTGCATGATGCCGGATACCCACATCACCGCCGCGTAGACAACGATGCCGAGCGTCGCCAGCCAGAAGTGCCAGGTGACCAGCCGCAGCGAATAAAGACGTTCACGGTTCCAGAGCTTCGGCACCATGTAGTAGATCGCGCCGAACGAGATCATGCCGACCCAGCCGAGCGCACCGGAATGGACGTGGCCGACGGTCCAGTCGGTATAGTGCGACAGTGAGTTGACCGTCTTGATCGACATCATCGGTCCCTCGAAGGTGGACATGCCGTAGAAGGCGATGGCCATCACCATCATGCGGATGATTGGATCCGTGCGGATCTTGTCCCAGGCGCCCGAGAGCGTCATCAGGCCGTTGATCATGCCGCCCCATGACGGCATCCAAAGCATGATCGAAAACACCATGCCCAATGTCTGCGCCCAGTCGGGCAGGGCCGTGTAGTGGAGGTGGTGCGGACCGGCCCAGATGTAGAGGAAGATCAGCGCCCAGAAGTGAATGATCGACAGCCGGTAGGAATAAATCGGCCGGTTCGCCTGCTTGGGAACGAAATAATACATCATGCCGAGGAAGCCGGCCGTGAGGAAGAAGCCGACGGCATTGTGGCCGTACCACCATTGCGTCAGGGCGTCCTGGACACCCGAGAACGCCGAGTAGCTCTTCGATCCAAGGAAAGAAGCCGGCATCGACAGATTGTTGACGACGTGCAGCATCGCGATGGTGACGATGAAGGACAGATAGAACCAGTTGGCGACATAGATATGCGGTTCCTTGCGCTTCAGGATCGTGCCAAGGAACAGGATGAGGTAGGCAACCCAGACGATTGTCAGCCAGATGTCGACATACCATTCGGGTTCGGCGTATTCGCGGCTTTCGGTGATACCGAGCAGGTAGCCGGTCGCGGCCATCACGATGAAGAGCTGGTAACCCCAGAACACGAACCAGGCGAGATCGCCACCGAAGAGCCGGGCGCGACAGGTGCGTTGCACGACGTATAATGATGTGCACAGCAGCGCATTGCCGCCGAAGGCGAAGACGACGCCCGACGTATGCAGCGGCCGCAGGCGGCCGAAATTGAACCAGGGCTGGATATTGAGATCAGGGTAGGCAAGCTGCAGCGCGATGACAACGCCGACCAGCATGCCGACCACCCCCCAGAACATTGTAGCGATGGCGCCGTAGCGGATGGGTCCGTCCATGTAAGCGGAGGGGTCGACCGGCGCGGCCACGTCGAATTTCGTGTTGCGGAGGAGGATGGCGACAAAACCGAGCAGCACGAAAAAAAGCACCCACATATGCTGTCGGAAAGGCTCATCTGCACCGAAGCCGGCGGCCACCAGAGCCACAAATGTGAACAGGCCCAAAGCGAAGATTGGTGTGCCGAACTTCATGAGATGCCCCCGACCTTGGATACCGATGCGCGGACGCCAATCCGCGTGGACACCAATTCAGCAGTTGCGTTGTCGCCGCCTTGATCCATGTCAAAGCTCAGTGCTTTCGGATTGGGCAGCGTTGGTCTGCAAATGACTGGAGGTCGCCGTTGAGCCGCAAGAAAGGGCCAGGGTCGTCGCTGTTCGAAGTACGCGATGGAGACACCGCACCAACTGACCGATCCACAGAAGTGGTCCCGGCCGCGGTGATGAAGCGCGCGCACAGGGAGAAGTTGCAACTCTGCGATGCCTTGGAGAGAATCGCGGATGCATTGCCCGGCGTCGATCGTCTGAAGTGCCTCGGCACGGCCAACGCCATCGTCCCGCTGCTGCGCGACATCCATCGATATGAAGAGACAGTCATCTTCCCCGCCTACGAGGAGGCCGTGGTCGGCAGTAATGCGAACCTTGCTTCAACCCGGCGACTGCGGGCTGAACATGTGGAAGATGAGTGCTTTGCCGGTGAGGTGACCGAAATTCTGCTGGCCATCGGTCATGGCGAGACAGTCGAGAACCCCGAGGCCATCGGCTTCATGTTACGCGGCCTGTTCGAGAACTTGCGCCGGCACATAGCGTTTGAACGCGAGCACGTCCTCCCGATGATCGGGATCGTCGATTGATCCTAGGCGCCGGAGCGTCGCTGCAGCCGGTCCAAGCTATCCACGACAACATGCCGATTGTTCTCTATCCGGATTACGCTATCTGATCGCAGCCTGGTCAGCTGGCGGCTGACGGTCTCGATGGTCAGACCAAGGAAATCGGCGATGTCGGCGCGGGTCAAAGGCAGGTCGAAACTTGTCGACTGGGCGGCCGGGTCAAGCGTGGGGTCGATGTTTCTGGCGATCATGAGAAGAAAGCTCGCCACCTTTTCCGAAGCACTCTTGCGGCCCAGCGTCACCATCCAATCGCGGGCGTCATCGAGTTCATTCAGCGTCTGCTTGAAGAGACGGTGCTCCAGTTCCGGCGATTCCTTCATCATCCGTTCGATGGCGGCCTTCGGAAACGAGCACAGGGAGACTGCCGTTGCGGCTTCGGCGTTGATCGCGCTTTCCACCTTGAAGGGCCGGCCCAGAAAATCGGGAGCAAATTGAAGCCCGACAATCTGCTGGCGCCCGTCCGAAAGGCTCTTTGTAAGCTTGACCACGCCGGAAAGCACGTTCGAGTAACTGTCGACGGTTTCGGCGTCGCCAATCAATTCCACGCCCGGTTCAACGGTATGCTTCGACGAGGTCTTGGCGAGGCCGACTAATTGTTCGGGATCGAGCGCTCCGCAAACACCGTGGTGCCGCGCTTCGCATGATTGGCAAAGCACGGGAATGCCGGCGCTGTGTACATCCTGGCGCACTGTCATCGTGGTCGTCCGCGGAACCAAAGGTCCCGTCAGGATATAGCATCGGCCCAGCAAAAAGCCTTGCGGCAGTTTGTCCGCAGCCGATGGGCATTGACCGAGATCAAGGCGGTTGTCGCCCCTGGTGAGCAGTATCGCGCGACACAGCCCGGAGTTGATTGCGACATGCGGCCAGATCTAGTTGCCAGACTTGGTGAGAACGTGCCGCGCTATACCAGCTACCCAACGGCGCCGCATTTTCATCCGGGCGTCGATGCTGCCGCTTGTCGTGGCTGGCTGCAGGCGCTCAACGAGGGCGACGAGATCTCGCTCTATTTGCACATCCCCTATTGCGACAAGCTTTGCTGGTTCTGTGCCTGCCATACCAAGCAGACGCGCCACTACGAGCCCGTGACGGCCTATCTTCGCTCACTGCATGCCGAGATCTCTACCGTTGCCAGTCTTGTCGGAGGCAAGGGCCGCGTGCATGCCGTCCATTTCGGCGGCGGTTCGCCGACGATGCTCAAACCGCAGGACATAGTGGCGCTGGCAACAGTGCTGCGCAACAGCTTTGCATTCCTCCCCGGCGCCAAGATCAGCGTCGAAATCGAACCCAACGACATGGACGAAGCCCGCCTCGACGCGCTTGCCGAAATAGGCATGACGAGAGCGAGCCTCGGCGTCCAGGATTTCGACCCCAAGGTCCAGAAGGCCATCAATCGCGAGCAGACCTTCTTGCAGACCAAAGCCGTCGTCGACGGCGTTCGCTCGCGCGGTGTCGAATCGGTCAACCTGGACCTGCTCTACGGTTTGCCGCACCAGACCAGGGAGAGTGTCCTATCCACGGTCCAACAGGCGCTGTCGCTGGAGCCGGACCGGATCGCGCTTTTTGGCTATGCTCATGTGCCATGGTTCAAGAAACATCAGACAATGATCGACGACGCCTGGTTGCCAGGCCCGGAGGAGCGGTTCGCCCAATCGCAACTGGCAGCGCGCGCCATCCTCGACCAAGGATATGAAGCAATTGGGCTCGACCATTTCGCAAAACCAGGCGATGCGCTGGCGCTGGCCGCGCGGTCAGGGACGTTGCACCGCAACTTCCAGGGCTATACCGAGGATCGCTGCGAAACCTTGATCGGCCTCGGTCCGTCATCCATCAGCCAGTATCGGCAAGGCTATGCACAGAACATGCCTTCGACCACAGAGTATGGCCGCATGGTGGCTGACGGCGGGCTGGCGACCGTCAGAGGCATCGCGTTCTCCGTGGATGATCGCGTTCGCGGCTGGATCATCGAACGGCTGATGTGCGACTTCGCCTTTTCCGCGATCGACTTGGTTGAGCGCTTCGGCGAAGCCGGCCAAAAGCTTCTCAGCAAGGCAAGCTCGACCGCCCTGCTTGATCCAGCGCCGATGCTTGAATTGAACGGTGACCACTTCGTCGTGCCGGTGGAAAGCCGGCCCTTTGTCAGAAGCGTCGCCGCGAAGTTCGACAAGTATTTCGAAACCGGCAAGGCGAGACATTCGGTAGCGGTCTGAGCGGCGGCTTGGTCGCGAACTGAATGCGATGGGACCGAACGTTGTGTCAGGGCCGTCAAGCCTATGACGGCCGTGTCCATGACCCGATGGATGACCCACATCCTCATCTGACAGCGCAAATGGTCGACCGCGTCAGGAATCGCTTCTCGCGTCCATTGTCGAGCGAGAACATGCCGCCGCGACCAGCCACCACGTCGATAATGAGATCGGTGTGCTTCCAGGCTTCGAATTGCGAGGCCCCGATGTAGAATGGCGCCTCACCGATGTGGCCGAGTAACACATCCTGGTCACCGATGATGAAGCCAGCCACCGGATAGCACATTGGCGAAGAGCCGTCGCAGCAGCCACCGGACTGATGGAACAGCACCGGGCCATGATCGGTGACGATCTCCGTGATCAGTTCAAGGGCTGCCGGCGTCGCTGTGACTTTTGCATGCATGGTCTTATCCGGTTTCCAGTCATGCGCGCGGTCCCTTGGGGCCGCGCGCATGGGCGCAGCGATCAGAAGAAGCCGAGCTTCTTCGGGCTGTAGCTGACCAGCATGTTCTTGGTCTGCTGGTAGTGGTCGAGCATCATCTTGTGGGTCTCCCGGCCAATGCCGGACTGCTTGTAGCCGCCGAAGGCCGCATGCGCGGGGTAGGCATGGTAGCAATTGGTCCAGACGCGGCCAGCCTGGATTGCCCGGCCGAAGCGGTAGGCGCGGTTGGCATCGCGTGTCCAGACGCCTGCGCCCAGACCGTAGAGCGTATCGTTGGCAATGCTGAGGGCTTCGTCGTCGTCCTTGAAGGTCGTGACCGATACCACCGGCCCAAATATTTCCTCCTGGAAGATGCGCATCTTGTTGTGACCCTTGAACACCGTGGGCTGGACGTAGTAGCCGCCGGCGAGGTCGCCCGGCAGAAGATTGCGCGCCCCACCGGTCAGCAACTCCGCTCCTTCCTGGCGGCCGATGTCGATGTAGGACAGGATCTTTTCCATCTGCTCAGACGAGGCCTGAGCACCGATCATCGTCGCCGGATCGAGCGGGTCGCCCTGCACGATCGCCTCGACGCGCTTGAGGGCGCGTTCCATGAATCTGTCGTAGATCGATTCATGGATGAGCGCACGGCTGGGGCAGGTGCAGACCTCGCCCTGGTTCAGCGCGAACATGACGAAGCCTTCGATAGCCTTGTCGAAGAAATCGTCGTCTTCGGCGACGACATCCTTGAAGAAGATGTTGGGTGACTTGCCGCCCAGTTCCAGCGTGACGGGAATGAGGTTCTGGCTGGCATATTGCATGATCAGCCGACCCGTCGTGGTCTCGCCGGTAAAGGCGATCTTGGCGATGCGCGGTGACGAAGCGAGCGGCTTGCCGGCCTCGAGGCCGAAACCGTTGACGATGTTGAGCACGCCTGCCGGCAGCAGATCGCCGATAAGATCGGCCCAGAGCAGGATAGCGGCCGGGGTCTGCTCGGCTGGCTTCAGCACCACGCAGTTGCCGGCCGCAAGCGCGGGAGCAAGTTTCCAGCATGCCATCAGCAACGGGAAGTTCCACGGGATGATCTGACCGACCACGCCGAGCGGCTCATGGAAGTGATAGGCGACGGTGTCGTCGTCGATCTGCGAAAGGCTGCCTTCCTGGCCGCGCACGGCGCCGGCGAAATAGCGGAAATGGTCGATGGCCAGAGGCAGGTCGGCCGCGGTCGTTTCCCGGATCGGCTTGCCATTGTCCCAGGTTTCTGCACAGGCGAGGAGATCGAGGTTCTCCTCCATGCGGTCGGCGATGCGGTTGAGGATAAGCGACCGCTCGGCCACGCTGGTCCGTCCCCAGGCATCCTTGGCGGCATGGGCCGCGTCCAGGGCCGCATCGATGTCCTGGGCATCTGAGCGCGCCACCTCGCACAGCAGCTGCCCGTTTACCGGCGAGTGGTTCTCGAAGTAACGGCCGGACCGCGGTTCGGCCCATTTGCCGCCGATGAAATTGCCATAGCGCTTGTCGAAGGGCGCCTTGACCGAGCGTGAAAATTCAACCTTGTTCATGTGTCTTCCTCCCAAAGCTGACGTCGCGGGATGCGACGCTTCGGAAGAGACTTGCGATTTTCGCCCGTAGTTGTCACCGCACTGGTCACCGCGGTCGGACATGATGTGTCGCAGAATTGCGACAGTCATGGTCGCCAAGGGAGTTCAGTGAGACCGATGGACATCCAGGCGGTTGAGCTTGCGGTGGAGCGTCGCGCGGCTGATCCCTAGCGCCTGAGCTGCAGCCGAGACATTTCCGTCAGCGCGCGCGAGTGCACGCTGGAGAGCCCCGCGCTCTGCCTCAGCGAGAATTTTGGAGCCGCGCTCAGCCCAGCCGAACAAATCGGCGGCGGGCATCGGCTTGTCGAGACACTGCTGGGTAATGCCAAGCGCCAGGCGCGCCGAACGGGTCGCGCCGACCACGAGATCGTCCGCGTCAACGGCGATCAGCGCTCCGGAGCCTTTGTCAGTCACTGGGGCGAGCAGAATTCGCGCCTTTGGGAATGCCATCTTGAAGTTTTCACCTTCGATCCGACGCACCGCGTCGACCACAGCCATCGAGATGAGATTGGCGAAGGCTTCGGTCAGATCAGCCCGGCAGGAAGACACGTCAAGCGCGGCTACAAGATTCCCTTCATGATCGTGGATAGGAGCGGTGGTGCAACTGAGCAGCGTGTTGCGCGTATGGAAATGCTGGTCACGGTGAATCGTGAGAGCGCGCCGCTCGACCAGACAGGTGCCGATCCCGTTGGTGCCTTGGCTTTCCTCGTTCCAGACGGAGCCAGTCCACAAACCCCAGGAACGAAACGTCTCGTCATCGACGGGCGCACCGCGCCGTTCGACCGGCACCCCGTCACGATCGGCAAGCAGGACACAGCACCCGACGCCGCCAACCGCGAGATAGAGCCGGTCGAGACTCGATTGGGCAGCTTGGACGAGAGGTTCGATGCGTTGCCCGGCCTGTCCCAGTTCCGCCTCCGTCAGATAGCGTGGGGGGCTACAGTCGGCTGGATCGAGCCGATGCAAATTGGAAGACCGTCGCCAGGAAGCAACCAGTGCGGACTTCGCTGCAGCGTCCGAGGCAATCGCCGCCTGGATGCGGTCGGCATGATGGCCGTATAGATCCTCGCCCATGCTTAAATCCTCCCAACCTGATGTCTTTCCTCCCGATCTGACCGGTCTGCGGTTCCCGTAGCACATAGTCAATTCGTCGAAAGAAGCAGAAAGCGGATGTCTTCCTCTCGCCTGTCTCTGAGCAATTCGTGGTTACCATCGACAGAAAGCCTACCGACAGATTGACGCGCGTTCATTGATCGGGAGCAAATGGGAGCATCTGCTGCGGTCAAAAATGCTCGCCGGCCTTGAACGGCCCGATGCGGGTGCCTGCTGCTATCAGGTAGGCTGTCGACCAGCCGATTAGCAGGAACCCGTTCACGCCCTCGAGTGCCGCCAGGACGCGCCACGCATGGGCGGGCACGATGTCGCCGTAACCAACCGTCGAGAAAGTGATGGTGGAAAAGTACAAGGCAGTTTCGAAATCGGCGAAGATGTCGAGCATCCGGTATAGCCCAGCCCAAAGCCAGACCTCCGTGGTCATGACGGCAAAGAGACCCATCACCACGCTGATCATCGCGACGATGCGGCTGCGGCGCCCGTGCATGCGAAAGCGGGACACAAGGTATCCCATCGCATGTGTGACGGCGATAAGGCCAAAGGTATGAACCAGCACCGTCAGGCTTATGACGATTGTGCCGATGAGCAGATTTAGAACCATAGATAATCATACCGATCGAAATCACGACCCAATTTGTGCCAGATCAAATCTGCAGTGCAGGGGGTGTCCCGGCCTTTTTCGCCAAGTCTCGCAGTGGCGTTGTCACAAAGCGGGCCGGATTCGGAAGTGCCATCAGGCGCCGGGTTTGCCGCTAGCTCTTAGCCTGCTTCAGCTTGAGTAGTTGCTGCGCGGCGGCCGCGTTGTCGCCGCCACCCTCCACATGCACGGTGGGAACGGCGAGCTTGATGCCGTTCTCGTCAAATGCCTTCTTGATCATCATGAACGCTCGCCGCTTGATGCCGAACTGACCTCCCGGCTTGGTCATCAGCTTCATCCTGATGTCGATCCCGGAATCGCCAAAACTGTCGACACCTTGCATTTTCAGCGGCTCGATCGTATCGGCCGCGAACTCGGGATCCGCGGCCAGCTCCTGACCGATCTTCTTGATGAGCCTGCGAGCGAGGTCTATGTCAGAATCGTAGGTGATGCTGAGAGCCATCTTGTCCATCACCCAGTCACGGCTCATGTTCTGGACGGCGCCGAGCTGGCCGAACGGCACGGTGAAAATTGGGCCGCGGTGATGCCGCAGCCTGACTGATCGCAGGCTGAACGATTCGACGGTGCCCTTATAGCTGCCGCTCTGGATATACTCACCGACACGGAAAGCGTCGTCGAGCATATAGAAAACGCCGCTCAGCACGTCCTTGACCAGTGTCTGCGAACCGAAGCCGATAGCGACGCCGAAAATGCCCGCGCCGGCGATCAAAGGTGCAATCTGCACGCCCAGTCCGGACAGGATTGTCAGCACTGCGACGGCCGCGATGAAGACAGCAAGCACGTTGCGGAATATCGGCAGCAGCGTACGCAGCCGGCCGCTGCGGGCAAGGTCGTCCGCGCTTGACCCGTCTTTTGACGCGAGCTCCATCCGATAAGCGATCAGCGCCTTCGCCAGCTGCCACAGCAGATCCGCTACCAGGAGGATGATGATGCTATTGAGCAGGCCCGAAATCACGATCGCGCCTGTTTCACTGCCGGCAAGGGCAGCAGCCCTGATGCGCCAGACATAGGCGAGCCAAGCGACCGCCGCGCCAATCATCGCTGCCCTGGCTCCCCTGACGATCAGCACGTTCAGCATGATGCCGAGGGCGCCGCTGCGCTGCGCTCTGCTGGCGAAGGCCTGTGCGACGTTGCCAACCCCACGCACCGCCACCGGCAATAGCAGCGCATAGAGGCCGAGCCACAGCACGCCGAGCAGTCCTGCCACCCAGGCCAGCCAAAGCGCGATCAGATAGAGCGTCAGCAGCGAATGCCTGGCAGCGGAAGCTGCGCTGCCCGGCCGCCGCCAGACGATTTCGATGGCGATGGCCAACATGCCCAGGCCACAAAGCAGGGCAACCACCCGCGCCACGTCGACCGAGAAACCGATGCTCGGCATGAGGCTGACCACGGCCCAGCCAAACAGCAGAAAGCCTGCGATGAGGCTCACGCGCCGAAGCCAGAAACGCTGCGCGGTCGAGTTTGCAACAGGAACTGTTGTCAGCGTCTCATCCGGCGTCCTGCTCTCCGCGCCGGCGAGTCCAAACAGCAACCTGACAATTGCGCGGACGACACGCACGGCGATGAAGGCGAGCAGCAAAGTCAGCACGATGCGGCGCAGCAAAGGCGGCCAGTCGAACGCGAGGAACGAGCCGATGGCTGCCAGAGCAAATGTCAGCAAGGCAGCGACCTCGGACAGGGCTGCCTGTCCGGGATCAATTGTTGGGTCAGAACCGCCAGGCGACAAAGCCCGGCGGACCAGCCACTCGGCGCCGAAGCCGACGACAGTCAGCACTGCCAGGATCAGGATCACCAGCCCGGGCCTACCTGAATTCACGTCGCGCGAGACGACGCCGGCGGCGTTAGCTGCCTCCTGCGGGATGCGAGGAATGGCATCGGTGAGCGCGACGAGACGTGCGCGAACGGCCAGCTCCCAGTTCGAGATTGCGTCGGCCAGCGATGCGGCAGACGGTTCCTCGGCGGCTACCGGTATCTTTCCTTCGAGCCATACCTTGACCTCCGGATCGGACAGCAGGTCGAGGAATTGCCGTGCCTTTTCGGGCGGCACGCCGTCCGGAGGCTGCTGGGCCCAGGAAGCTCCAAGGAGCACCCAAAGGAAAATCGGAATGACGGCCGACAGTAGAAGACCAATTCGAGTGGGCAGTGCATTGCTCATCGAGCGCTCCGGCAAGTTTCGATCGACAGTACGACCAGACGTTCCCGCAATCGAACGAACCATGCCGGATCGAACGCGGAACCCTGCTACTTGACCACCTCAAACTCGCCCGGCCGCCAGGTCTTGTCAAACCAGGGTTCGAGCGGGCCATAAAGCCGAAGAATCGGATACCATCCATCCCTTCCCGGCTTCGGTCTTGACCCAGTTCGCCTCTTTACCTTCAGGGGCCTTCGGGCCGAAATAGAGATCGACCGAACCGTCGGAGTTCTCGGCGAGCTTGTCGCGCTTGTTGTTCTTGCTCGGGAAGGTCTGGCCCGTCTCAAGCTCCGAGCGCGTCTGCGGATCGCCGATCACCACGGACCAGAAATCCTTGACCGGCGGATTAGCGGGAATGTGGAGGCTGTACGTCTTGGCACCGTCCAGATAGTCGCCGTTCACGTCGGTTGAGGCATAGGCGTATTGGGAACCGACGCCGATCATTTTCTGCACCATGGCGGGCGTGTTCACCGTCGCCTGGTAGGAGTCGAGATTGCGGCCGCCCTCGCCGCCGTCCCGGAGCCATTCATAGCTGCCGTCCACGAAGCCGCGTTCCAGGAGCTGTTTGGATAGAGTTGGGCGCCGTCGAGGCGAGGGCGGAAGGCCAGCGCGCGGGCGGTTGCGTTGCCGATAGCGAGCGCTTCGACCAGCAGCTTCTTCATCCGCTCGTCCGGCGCGAAGGGCTTGCCCTTCTGGATGCCGATGGAGGCAAACAGGCCCAGCATTTCCGGATCGAGCATCGAACTCGGCTCACGCTCGATGACCGTGTGGAGCTCTTCATAGAACTCGTAGTCGATGGCGTGGATGGTGTTCACCGGCTTCCGCGATCCGCTGATGAATTCCATCTTCGGCGGGTTATCGCGTTTGGGCCTCGCGGGGCAAGACGCTGGACTGCGTGTACGACAACAACAGCGCGACCATCGCTCGCGACGGATTGGAGCGGACGCTGCGCCTTTTGCTGGCCAGCGATGCCGATGAAATCAACGTCCTCGCGCATTCGATGGGCAACTGGGTGACCGTCGAGGCATTTCGGCAAATCAAGATATCGGGAAACCTCACTTCCGCCAGCAAGCTTGGTACGGTGATACTCGCCGCCCCCGACATCGACGAGGACGTATTCAAATCGGAAATGCAGCGAATTGGGAAACCAAAAAAGCCGGTTTTGATCATTGTCTCGCGCGACGACAAAGCATTGGGTCTGTCGAGGCTTATCGCTGGCGGCAAAGATCGGATTGGGGCGAGCAGCAACACGGCGGAACTCGCAGAACTCGGCGCGATAGTCGTTGACTTGTCTGATGTGAAAGCCAACGATGCGACCAATCACGGCAAGTTCGCCCAAGTCGCGGAAATTGCGCCGGATCTTCGCAAGGCCCTGGCGCAGGGTATTCCAGATCAGGAAGAGGGCGGGCTGGCCGGCGCCACGACCCGCGTTCTTACTTTACCCGTCGCGGCGCCGATAAAGATCCTGACGGCCAAGTAGCGCTTGCCGCAGGTATTTGACTTATAGAGAGGATGAACGATGACAAGACTTAGCTTGAGATTGGCCGGTGGTGCGGCTGCGATCGCCGTCGCCATGATTTTTGGCGGACTGATCGACACAGTTGTACCGCTCCCCTCTTTCGTCGGCGACGCGCAGGCGCGAGTTGGCCATCCGCTCACGCCCGGCAGCGTCGCTGGCGTTGCGAGGCGCACCACCCGCCGAACAATCCGTCGGACGGGTGTCTACGTGAACAGCCTCCCGGCCGCATGCGTGAAAACCACCGTCTACGGCCCCGTACTGTGGCACTGTGGCGGCAGGTATTATCAGGCCTCCAGCGGGCGCTACGTCGTCGTCAACATACAGTGACTTTGGGTGGCTTCTGGCAATAGTGCTCCCGGACAGGCGCGATGCGCCTGTCCGTTGGGGCCGTGCCAGCCTTCTGCGGTCCCACCGTCCCAGTTTGCGCCGAAGGAGCCCCATTTGTTCCGGAGCGCAGCGCTGTTGCTGATCACGGGACGTTCACGCGCGCCTTTCGCTCCTGGGCGGGGATGCCGCCCAGGAGCTTCAGCCGGCGATCCGAAACGGCCACTAGAGCGTTTCATGTTTTGACGGAAGCGTATCCGGCGTTTTCGAAGTAGTTCTTGCATTCGGCTGCCTCGATGGTTTCGACGAGGTGGCCGATGTGGCGCCAAGTTTCCTCGATGGTGCGTTTCT
>NZ_SRUN01000250.1:0-299 GCF_004791595.1 Mesorhizobium sp. M8A.F.Ca.ET.202.01.1.1
CTGTGGTCGACGACGAGGCGCTGATCGAAGCCCTGCGAAAGGGCCGCATCGGGGGTGCGGCGCTCGACGTCTTCGCGACCCAGCCGCTGCCGCCGAACCATCCCTATTTCGGCTTCGACAACGTCATCGTCACCCCGCATATGGCCGGCATCACCGAGGAATCGATGATGCGCATGGGCACCGGCGCTGCCGGCGAGGCGCTGCTGGTGCTCGCCGGCAAGCTGCCGGTCAATCTGCGCAATGCGGACGTCATCGAGCATTACCGGCGGCGCTTTCCGGCGGACTGACGCTTCCCCGCC
>NZ_SRUN01000251.1:0-299 GCF_004791595.1 Mesorhizobium sp. M8A.F.Ca.ET.202.01.1.1
GACGTGCGCGTGCAGCACCCCCAGTGCGAGGCCACGTTGTACTTCCTGCGCCAGCAGGTCGACAAGCCGGCCGAGCGGCCGGACTTCTGCCTGGCCGATTTCATCGCTCCCGCCGACAGCGGCCGCCAGGACTGGATCGGTGCGTTCGCGGTCACCGCGGGCATCGGCATCGATGCCCACGTCGCGCGCTTCGAGGCGGACCATGACGACTACAACGCGATCCTGCTGAAAGCACTGGCCGACCGCTTCGCCGAAGCGCTGGCCGAGCGCCTGCACCAGCGTGTGCGCACCGAATTCTG
>NZ_SRUN01000252.1:0-299 GCF_004791595.1 Mesorhizobium sp. M8A.F.Ca.ET.202.01.1.1
TTGATCTGCTTGGCCTGTTGAACATGCAGCGGCTCGCCGCTCTCGTCGAATTTCAGCGTCGAGCTCTGCAGGTTCATACCGAGCTTGGCTGCCCAAACGGCGGTGGCGTCGGTGGCCGCGCCCCACCAAATGCGCTCGCGCAGGCCAGCCGAGAAGGGTTCAAGCCGCAGCAGGCCTGGCGGGTTGGGGAACATCGGCCGGGGATTGGGCTGGGCAAAGCCTTCGCCGCGTAGCAGGTCGAGAAAAATCTCCGAGTGCCGGCGCGCCATGTCGGCGTCGGTCTTGCCCTCTTCCGGCAC
>NZ_SRUN01000253.1:0-298 GCF_004791595.1 Mesorhizobium sp. M8A.F.Ca.ET.202.01.1.1
AAAAGCGACACGCGGTCGGCGTTAACGCAGTTTTGAACATGCTGTTGCCGCAATGCGTCAACAGCTTATGTTATCTTCCTGAAACACGGATTTCCTGAACCATAACACCCCTGCCACCGGCCGGGGACATCAAACGGATCGCACAATTGACCCGGCGCAGCCGTATCATCGGCCTTCTGCTTCCCCTTGTTTTCATCGCTCCTGCCGCTGCCCTTGCGGATCAGGTGTGCGATACGCTTTATCAACAGTTGCGAGAACCACCCCGTGTCATCGGCAACACGGCCGAGGTGCGGCGTTA
>NZ_SRUN01000254.1:0-297 GCF_004791595.1 Mesorhizobium sp. M8A.F.Ca.ET.202.01.1.1
CGAAGGGCGAAACGGTCATATTGCTTGCGGTCAGCTGTCGAAGAAGACCGTCTCCTTTTCGCCCTGCAAATGGACATCGAAGACGTAAACGTCGCCCTGGCGCTCGGCGATCAGCGTCGGCACTCGCAAGCGATGTTCGATGCGGGCAAGGATCGGATCCTCGGCATTGGCCTTTTCCTCGTCCGAAAAATAAAGCCGGGTGTGCAGGCCGATATTGATGCCGCGCGCCACGATCCACAGCGTGATATGCGGCGCCATCAGCCGCCCGTCGCGGAACGGCACGCGGCCGGGCTTGAT
>NZ_SRUN01000255.1:0-297 GCF_004791595.1 Mesorhizobium sp. M8A.F.Ca.ET.202.01.1.1
CACCTGGCCGCCGAGCAGCTTGTAGACAGGCTTGTCGGCCTCCTTGCCGATGATGTCCCAGCAGGCCATTTCGAGCGCCGAGAAGCAGCCCATGCCGGAAACGTCGGGGCGCTGGGTGAAGCCGGAGGAATAGACGCGGCGGAAGAGGTTCTCGACGTCGTGCGGGTCGCGGCCGATCAGGTAGCGCCCGGCCATGTCCTCGATCATCCTGGCGGTGACATGCGCCGAGAAGGTGGCGTTGTAGGCCTCGCCGTAGCCGACCACGCCGCCGTCGGTGGTGAGCTTGACGAAGATGAA
>NZ_SRUN01000256.1:0-297 GCF_004791595.1 Mesorhizobium sp. M8A.F.Ca.ET.202.01.1.1
AAATCTTCAAGCGCGACACGCCGATGGGCCGAATGGCGACGCCGGAAGAGATGGTCGGACCGACCGTGTTCCTGGCGGCCCGCGCCTCGAGTTTCGTCACCGGCATCGACCTCATCGTCGATGGCGGCTTCGTCTGCTGGTAGGGAGAGAAGATGCAGAAGCGTTTTGAGGGAAAGACAGCGGTCGTCACGGGCGCCAGCGGCGGCATCGGCGCCGCCATGGCAAAACGCTTCGCGACGGAGGGTGCGGCGGTCGTGGTCAGCGCCATCGATCCGCGCGTCGACGAGGTCGCCGCCG
>NZ_SRUN01000257.1:0-296 GCF_004791595.1 Mesorhizobium sp. M8A.F.Ca.ET.202.01.1.1
CTGGGCCGATAAGTTCAGTGCGCTCGGACCCCGCGTGGGTAAGGGGCCAGGCAGAAAAGCTTGAATTGTTCGACGGTTAGGCGCTGGATAGCGAGACAGCGGCCGACGGAACTGGCTTCCGAGGCGTTGAAGAGGGGGAGATCGTGAACACGACGGCGGACACGGACGTTACTTCGTTGATTTCGGGCTTCGAACAGTTCGCCGAGCGTTTCGTCTCCGGACTGTTCGCGCGGTTTGCCGCTTTGAGCGACGTCCCCGTCGAGTTTGAAAACCTGAGGGCCTCACTTGCGGCCGGG
>NZ_SRUN01000258.1:0-296 GCF_004791595.1 Mesorhizobium sp. M8A.F.Ca.ET.202.01.1.1
CCTCGTCGAGAAGCGCCATGTGCACCCTGTCCGGCTCTCCCCAAAGGCCGAGCAGGCTCCAGCGGCCAGCGGCCAGCTGCTCGACGGCGAGACTCCAGGCCTTAGGCGTCACCAGCGCCCGCGGCCAGGGGGCGTGATGCTCGATCCGGCGGCCGGCTTCGACGAGATCCGCGAGTGCGGGGATGCTTTTCCTGCTCATCAAGCCTCACCCCAGGATACCGGCGACATGCTGGAACCACGCGACCAGCGGCGCCGGCAGGTAGACGCCGGCCGCGAACACCAGAGCGAGGTGCGAG
>NZ_SRUN01000259.1:0-295 GCF_004791595.1 Mesorhizobium sp. M8A.F.Ca.ET.202.01.1.1
CGGCTTCAGACAATAGGTGGAAAAAGGCGGGGCTTGCCCCGCTTTTTTGTTTGCCCGGTTTTCTCCTTTGATGGACAGTCCGCCCTGCTTGTCGGAGCGTCTTGCCGTTTCACGGAACCGGCGAGCCGCTCTATCACCTTGTCTTGACGCAATCCCTGACGGAAAGTTACGGCGAAGGCGCCGAACTCAATCGCTTCGCACTTTTCCTGGAATTGCTCTGGGGGCGCCGGATGTCCAGCGAATCAGGCTCACGATCCAGATGGTCGACGGCGCTCGTGTCGGTGTTCGGCGGGCC
>NZ_SRUN01000025.1:0-40553 GCF_004791595.1 Mesorhizobium sp. M8A.F.Ca.ET.202.01.1.1
CGGCCAGAACCTTCGACGCACTCTGCCAGGCTCTCGGCGATATCTGCCACCTGTTCGAGCCAGCTGAATGCAGAAACTTCTTCAAGGCTGCCGGATATGAGGCTAATTAATCGCGACACGCTTTAGCCCAACTAAAAGACTAGCGGCGCCGCGCTGCCGCGCGTCTGCGGAGCCAACTGCGGGCGATCACCATCGCTAGGACGGCAAGCACGGCCGCGATATAGAGTATCTCGGTCGTGCCGTCGCCCCCGTCAGGAGCCACGCCGAATATTCGCTCGATAAAATTCATCTCTGTCTTCTCCTTGGCATGAAGGCTCACTCAGCTATATGTGTTTCCTCGCGGGCACCTAGGCGTCCCCGGTCCCGAGCAGCTCGAAGCCAGCGCTCTTGAGCGCGGCGTTGAGCGCAGTGACCTCGTCCTTGACGAGCCCATTCAGTTTTTTGATCTCGCTGTCGACCTTCGACATGATCTCATCGGAAACATGACGGGCCTGCACGGTTGGCGCAGCATCGCCGATTTCGACTACGGTGACGAGGTCGATCAGCTTATCATGCCAGCCAGCAGGATTACGGTCGTCGCTGTCGCGCGGCGTCTCCCGCTTGATGTCGACCAGCGTTCCCTCGATCGCCTCGAGCCGCCCGAACAGTGCCTGCGTGCGCTCCCCGAGCGATTTGTCACTGCCGCCGAGCCGCTTCTGGAGATCCGCGAGTTGACGCTTTAGGAGCCGGATCCGATTGACCGCCTGATTGAGCGATGAGACCTTGCCGAACAGCTCTTCTAAGAGCGCGAACTGCTCGACGAAGTCCTTGTCAGTCGTCGCTATGCGGGGATCCTTAACGACGGTGAGACCGGCCGTCTGACTCTTTCCGTCCGCCTGCAGCACAACCTTATAGCTGCCGGGTACCACCGCCGGGCCGCTCGGATCCTCGTCCTCCACCGCGAGAGGCTCGTACTTCCGAGTTATCAGCGATTTGTCGAGCTTGGACGGTCCGCGATGCCTGAGGTCCCAAACGAAACGGTTGAGGCCGGCCTTCGTGCCTGGCTTCTTATCGAAGGACGCTTCTTGGTCGTCGCTCGAGAAATCGACGATGGTCTTGCCCGTGGCGTCCTGGAAAGTGAGCTTGACCGGACCCTCCGCATCCTCAAGCAGCCAATAATAGACGATCGCTCCGATCGGCGGGTTTTCGCCGCAGTCGAGATAGTGGCGATGGCTGCGTCCACCCTCCAGCTCCACGTCCTCTGTGCCGGCACCGATGCCGAAAGACGGACTGTAGCTCATGCCGGCATTGGAGCCTTTCCGGGCTCCGTACCGGAGCCTGGTCCGGACTGTGGGGCGCGGGCTCATCAGCCTCGCAGCTTTCTGATCGACGGCCAGCTCGCGCAAAGGCGTAATGTCGTCGAGGATCCAGAAGGATCGGCCATGGGTGCCGGCGACCAGATCGCTTCCCTTAATCTTGAGATCGTAGACCGGGACCACGGGCAAGCCCCCGGCCAGACGCGACCAGTGCGCGCCGTCGTCGAGACTGAAGAAGACTCCGGTTTCCGTGCCGACGAAGAGCAGGCCCGACCGCACCGGGTCGGCGCGCACCACACGGGTGATCTCGCCCTTGGGGAAGTCGCCGACGATCGACCGCCAACTCTGGCCGCCGTCCCTGGTGCGGAAGAGATAGGGTTGATAGTCGGCGAGCTTGTAGCGCGTGGCCGCTACATAGACGGTGTTAGCGTCATGCGACGATAGCTCGACGCAGCCGACATAGGCGAGTTCGGGCATGGCGTCAGGCGTGACGTTCCTCCACTCGATCCCGTCGTTCCGCGTCACATGGACGAGGCCATCATCGGTAGACGCCCAGATCTCCCCCTTGCGATGCCGGGATTCGACGACCGATGCGCACGTCGCATGCACCTCCGCGCCGGAGTTGTCGTGGGTCAAGACGCCGCCCGAGTAATCCTGTCTAGCCGGATCGTTAAGGCTGAGATCGGGCGAGATCGCCGTCCAGCTCGATCCTTCGTCGCGGCTGCGGAAGACGTGATTGCCTCCGGTATACAGCGTCTTCGGATCATGCGGCGAGAAGGTGATCGGAAAGGTCCAGGCGAAGCGGTACCGCATGTTCTTCGGCGCCATGCCACTCGTTTTTTCTGGCCAGACACTGACGACGCGAATCTGCCGGGTACGGTGGTCGTAGCGTTGCAGAGCTCCACAGCCGCCTGGGCTCGAGCCGGTCGCGCCGCAATAGACGATGTCGGGGTCCTCAGGATCGACAGCGATGAAGCCGCTCTCGCCGGTCCCCGGATAGGCGCAGTCGCCCAGGGTGATGACGCCCGTTTCCGCGGCGCTCGGGACTGAGATCGCGGTGTTGTCCTGCTGGGTAGCGTAGACCCGATAGGGGTGCCGATCGTCAACATCGATGCGATAGAACTGTGCCGTCATCTGATTGTAGATCGACGACCAGGTCCTGCCACCGTTGAAGGTGATGCAGGCGCCGCCGTCGTTGCCTTGGATTATCCGCTTGGGATTGGCTGGGTCGATCCAGAGAGCGTGGTTGTCGCTGTAAGGCGTCGTCAAGTTGGTGAAGTTCGCCCCGCCATCGGTCGACTTCCACATTTGCAAGTTGTTCACATAGACCGTATCGGCATGTCCGGTGTCGGCGAAGACGTGGGTGTAGTACCAAGGGCGATGGATCAGATCGCGGTTTTGCGAGACATGGATCCAGCGGTCTCCGTAGTCGTCAGTGCGGTAGAGCCCGATCTTGTCGCCCTCCGCCTCGATGAGCGCGTAGACGCGCCCGCGCTGCGCCTGCGAGACGGAGACCCCAAGCTTGCCGAGCACCCCGCCCGGTAGGCCATTGCGACCGGACAGTTCCTCCCAGGTGTCGCCGCCGTCAAGCGACCGGAAGAGTCCGCTCCCCGGCCCACCGCTGTTCAGGTTCCAGAAACTGCGCCGCGTCTCCCAAGTCGTGGCAAAGAGGATGCGCGGATTGCTGGGATCCATCGAAATATCGACGGCGCCGGCGTCAGGATTGCGGTAGAGGACCTTCTGCCAGGTCTTGCCGCCGTCCTTGGAGCGGAACACGCCTCTTTCCTCATTTGACCCGAACGCGTCGCCCAGCGCCGCGACAAAGACGATGTCCGGGTCGAGCGGATGTATGCAGATCTTGCCGATATGGCGGGTCTTTTTCAGCCCCAGATGAACCCAACTGCGGCCGGCATCGGTCGATCTATAGACGCCATCGCCGTAAGAGACGTCGACGCGGATCGTTGTCTCGCCCGTACCGGCATAGATGACATTCGAGTCGGAGGGGGCAACCGCGAGCGCGCCGACGCTGGCACTCGTGAAGAAACCGTCGGACACGCAACGCCAATAAACGCCGCCGTCGGTTGTCTTCCACACCCCGCCCGCACAGGCGCCAAAGTAGAACACCATTGGATCGGTAGGATCGCCTGCGACCGCCACAACGCGGCCGCCTCTGGCGGGTCCGATGCAGCGCCATTTCAGGGCTTCGAGGCTCTTCGGGTCACTGACAAGGATCTGCGTCGACATCGCACTACCTGCTCATAATGATGTTATTTGTGCTGAGACTCTGGAAACTTTCGCGAGAGCGCGCCAGACCCTGGTTAAATGCCGCTGTCAATTCACCTTGGGTCACCGAAATTGAGCGTCGGCCGCTTGCGCCAAATTCAGCTCGCATATGCCAAGTTCTAATGAACGGCTGCGATCCATTCTTCGATGGCGCTGCTGGTTCATCAAAGATACTTACGCAATTCGGGCAGCCTTCGCTTGGCCGATGGCATATGCTCGGTAATCATAGCGCGACTCCAGATGATACGTGGCGTTCTTGATAATGCGGTTGCGCTACATGCAATCCCATCGCCGCCTTGTCGAGGCTGCCGCCCCCCGCCACATCGACGAAACTTTTTCAGGCGCATGAATTCCACAACTGTATGCCTCTTGGTGGAGTCGCTTCGATGGCTGCCGCTCTCAATAAGCTGTGCGGCCGGAATGACTCATGTACCTCCACTGGAATTATGCCGCCTTCAGTTGCTTATTTTCCGCAATTTCGTCGAGAACGGTATCGGATTCCTGCGTTCTCTTTGCGTCTTTAGGGGGAACCTGCGTTTGGTTGATTGCCTGCGCGAGGTCGTGCAGAGATGGAAACGCGTAATCGGAAGATTCCGCAGCCGAGCGGCGGCCTGTCTGCGCAAACGATGGCGCCATGGAGATCGGCGAAGAACCCAACTGCAACCTCTGAGCACCCGCGCGCCATCCTTAGCGCGGGCGCGGTGTGGAAACAGTATCGGATGGGCTTCGTCATCGCTCGCGAAACGCTCGCGAGCTCTTTCGCTCGGCGACCCGGAGAGAAGCCGGATTGAGCTGATGGGCAGCAAAGGGTCATTGCTGCCCTGCAACCCAGAGATCGCTGGCAACCGCCATTCTGTTCGAGCTGCGAAAGCGAGACGGTCCGTCAAGTGCGAAAAATGCAGCGGCCAAGGTCGAATGGTTGGTCCGAAGCACTTCCGCTAACGCCGGGCGCCGCTGCATCATCCCATTCGTTCTGAGGCATAGGAGCCAGGCGAAGCGGGGAAGACCACCGTCTTATTCCCGTTGAGGAAGACACGGCGATGGATGTGCGCGTGAATGGCACGTGCGAGAACCTGGCTTTCGACGTCGCGCCCGAGCGAGACGTAGTCTGACGGGCTCTGGGCGTGGGTGACGCGAACCGTGTCCTGTTCGATGATCGGCCCCTCGTCGAGATCGGCGGTCACATAATGCGAGGTCGCGCCGATCAGCTTCACCCCGCGTTCAAAAGCCTGCTTGTAGGGGTTCGCTCCTTTGAATGACGGCAGGAAGGAGTGATGGATGTTGATGATGCGGCCGGACATCTTCTCGGACATCTCATTCGATAGCACCTGCATGTACCGGGCGAGCACGACCAGCTCCGCGCCGGTCTCCTCGAGGATGCGCATCTGCTGCGCTTCGGCTCCCCTCTTATTCTCCTTCGTAACTTTGACGTAGTGGAACGGAATGTCATGGTTCACGACCAGCTTTTGGTAGTCCAAATGGTTCGAGATCACCGCCACGATATTGACCGGCAACGCTCCGATACGCCAGCGATACAGAAGGTCATTGAGACAATGGCCGAAGCGCGAGACCATGATTATCACCCTCATCTTCTGGCTCTCGTCATGGAAGGCGAAGTCCATTGCGAACGTCTCGGCGGTGTCAGCAAAGCCGTTGCGCAGCGCGTCGAGGCCAGCGCCTTCTTCAGAGATAAAGCTCACACGCATGAAGAAGTTGCCGGTCTGCGTATCGTCGAACTGCGAGCTGTCCGTGATGTTGCAGCCGCTGCCGGCGAGGTAGCCGGCGATGGCAGCGACGATCCCGCGCTTGGACCTGCAGGTGACGGTCAGGTAGTATTTGTCCATAGGGAGCTTGCTCGTGTGTGCGGAAGAGATCCATTCGGGCCTGTCAGGGAGAGTGCCGGATTGCACGCGGCTCATAAGGTGAGGCCCTCGGGCTCGGACAGCCTATAAGCACGGCAGCAGGCGGTAACCGTGTTGGCGAGAAGACAGGCGATGGTCATGGGACCGACACCTCCCGGCACTGGCGTTATCGCTCCCGCTACCTCCGCCGCGCTTCCAAAATCCACGTCGCCCACCAGTTGTTGCTTGCCATCCCGCGCGATCCGATTGATGCCCACATCGATCACTGTAGCGCCCGGCTTGATCCAGTCGCCGGGGATCATCTCGGGGCGGCCGACGGCAGCGACAAGAATGTCGGCTCGACGGCAGAATGATGCCAGATCGCGTGTACGCGAATGAGCAATGGTTACGGTGCAGCTGTCATTGAGCAGGAGTTGCGCCATCGGTTTTCCGACGATGTTCGAGCGCCCCACGACCACGGCTTCAAGCCCAGAGAGATCGCCGAGATGGCTTCGCAGCAACATCAGGCAACCCAATGGGGTACATGGCACCATCGCATTTTGTCCCGTGCCCAGAAGCCCGACATTCGAAATGTGAAACCCGTCGACATCTTTTGCTGGATCGATCGCATTGATCACCAGATCGGCGTTCAGATGACTGGGTAGAGGGAGCTGGACAAGGACACCATGAATATCCGGATCGGAATTCAGCTGCTCGATTAGAGCAAGCAGATCGGCCTGAGATGTTTCGGTGGGCAGCTTGTGTTCAACGCTGCTCATGCCAGCTTCGATAGTCTGCCGTCCTTTGTTGCGCACATAGACTTCCGACGCCGGATCGCCGCCTACCAGAACCACTGCCAGGCCCGGCGTAATGCCGTGTTCCTCCTTGAGCCAGGCCACATCCCCAGCAACGCTCGACCGTAGCTGCGCCGCGGACTCTTTGCCGTCGATGATCTGAGCGGTCATGTTACCTTTCCTCTAGCCGCTTCGCCGCCGTTTCCAGTGCGTGCCAGAGCGATCCGGCCGACGAGCGCGCGCCCAGCACGGCGATATGAGCCTCGCTGCGGCGGATGACGAAACAGCTCATATGCTCAAGCCCGGTGCGCGTCGCGCAGCCCGGGCCAAAATCCGCGAGATCGACGTTAACGAGCTTCGACAGCAGTGCATCGATAGGCCCTGTGCCGGCTCGCGAAACGATCTCGAACGCGACCCAGCCATCGGTCTGCTCGGTCACCGAGCAGCCAGGGGCGAGTTGCTTGAGCTCGGCGGCAAAATCCAGCTCGGCGCGGCCTTCCGCCTCGATCATCCACTGATCCAGCCCGGTCCACAGCGCGGCAACCCCCTGCCCTGCAATCCAGCGGCCTGGTCCGGGAAGAGCGAGGCCGAACGGCGTGGGCTCAACGGTTCCGCGGCGCAGCGCCATGGAGGCAAGCGCCAGACCCCCGTTCTCACGGATCTCCAACGCCCCGAACGATGCGAGGCGTGGTAGTGCGGCACCGAGCGCGGTGATGGGTCTCAGGTCACTCACGAAGACGTGCTCCTTCAGGATCGACAAAATGCGCCGGCACGACGCGCAGGCGCGAGCTTTCGCCTTCGAGCGGGTTCGCAGCCACGATCACCTCGCCCAGCCGTTCATCGCCGTTCTCTAGGAAACCGAGCCCGATCATCGAGCCGACATGCGGACTGTAACAAGCCGACGTGGTCCAACCCTGATCGGTGTCGAATTTCCTCGGTGCGCCTTCCGCAAAAAGATGCGAGCCGCTGACCACATTCCCGGCAGGATCGACGGGCCGCAGCCCGACCAGGCGTCGCCTGTCGCCGGCAAGGCCCTCGCGCCGCGACATCACGGCGCCGACGGAATCCTTCTTCTGCGATACCATACTGCCAAGCCCGACCATGAGGGCCGTCGCCTGTCCGTTCAACTCAGGGCCGGCGGCGTGTCCCTTCTCGATCCGCAGGACCCCCAATGCCTCGGTGCCGTAGGGCGTCGCTCCGAGATCGGCTCCCAGTTCCATCAGCCGCTCGATCAATGCGTGGCCGTAGCGTGCGGGAACCGCAATTTCGTAGGCAAGTTCGCCCGAGAAGGAGATGCGGAAGAGCCGCGCGCGCAGGCCGTCGCAGACGGTGAGCTCCGTGCAGGCCATAAAGGGGAAAGCCTCGTTCGACAGGTCGAACCGGTCAACGATGCGGGCGAGCAGAGCGCGCGACTTCGGCCCGGCGACGGCAATCTGCGCCCAGGCATCGGTCGTGGAGATGAGCTGGACGTCGAGTTCCGGCCACAGGCATTGCCGCGCGAATTCCATGTTGCGATAGACCAGACCGGCGTTTGCGGTCGTCGTGGTGACCACACAATGATCCTCGGCCAGCCGCGCGCAGGTGCCGTCGTCATAGGCAAATCCGTCTTCGCGCAGCATAAGCCCGTAGCGGACCCGGCCGACTTTCAGTGTGGCCATCATGTTGCAGTAGAGCCGGTTGAGAAACTCGCCCGCGTCGGCACCCTGGACATCGATCTTGCCGAGCGTCGTCACATCGCACAGGCCCACTGCGCCGCGCACGGCCCTGGCCTCGCGGTCCACGCTGTGGCGCCAATGCGTTTCGCCCGGACGCGGGAAATATTGCGCGCGCATCCACTGCCCGACCTCGACGAACACCGCACCCTGCGCCTCGGCCCAGTGATGGGTGGGTGTGAGGCGGCGCGGTCGGAAATGCCGCCCTGTATCGCCGCCGCCCAGGACCGAGAGCGTCACTGGAGTGTAAGGTGGGCGGAAAATCGTTGTTCCAATTTTTGGGATCGACCTCCCGGTCAGCTCCGCCATCACGGCAAGACCGGTCACATTTGACGTTTTGCCTTGGTCCGTCGCCATGCCCAGAGTCGTGTAGCGTTTCAAATGCTCTACCGGCCGCATGTTCTCGGCATGGGCCAGCTTGATGTCCTTCACCGTCACGTCATTCTGGAAATCGACCCAGGCGCGCTTCTTGCCCGGTACATGGAAGACGGGCGCAACCGTGTAGTCTGCCTCCTCGGCGCGCGGCAAATCGGGCAACGATGCCGCGATTCCAAGTTCGTCCATCGCACGCTGTGCGGCTCGCGCGCCGGAACGCAAGGCGTCGGCGGTGGAAAAATGGCCCGCCGCCGCACCTGCCGGAATTAACCCTACAGGCCCATCCTCTCCAGGCAGGAACGCCTGCAGCGGTTCATTCCAAACAGGCCGACCGCGATGATGCGAAAAGAGATGCACATTCGGGTTCCAGCCGCCAGAGACCCCAAGCGCGCCGCACTCGATTGATTCGGACCTCCCGTTTGCCTGAACCTCGATCGACTTCAGGCCAAGCCGGCCGCGTGAGCCAGTCACCATGCCCCCCGCGATCAGTCGGTAGTCACCGCGAGCCTTCGCCTCGGGGCGCGCGTCGATGACGGCGGCGATCTGGACACCCTTGGCGGCCAGATCGCGCGCGGTGTGATGACCGTCATCGTTATTGGTAAAGACGGCGACCGTCTCGGACGGGCATGCCGCCCAGCGATTGGCGTAAGCCCGCATCGCGCCGGCCAGCATGATTCCCGGACGGTCATTGTCGGCAAAAGCGATCGGGCGCTCTGTCGCGCCCGCCGCCAGGACCGCGCGTTTCGCCGTAATACGCCAGAGTGTCTGGCGCACACGCCCGCTCACCTCCGGGAGATGATCGGAAACGCTTTCCACAGCGCCATAGATGCCGTGATCATAGACCCCGAAAACCGTGGTGCGACGCATCACGCGAATGTTCGGCAGGCTCTCAAATTCAGCCTCCAACGCTGAGATCCAGTCGCTGGCTTGCGCTCCGTCCAACGTTCTCGTCTCGGACAGAAGCCGCCCGCCCAGGCGGAAATCCTCGTCGGCCAAAATCACACGTGCGCCGGAGCGCGCCGCCGTCAGCGCCGCAGCAAGCCCGGCCGCCCCCCCGCCGATGACCAAGAGATCGCAATGCAGGAAGCCCTTGTCATAGACATCGGGATCGGCCTGCATTGAAAGGCGCCCGAGGCCTGCCGCCCTGCGGATCACCGGTTCGTAGAGCTTTTCCCAGAAGGCTTTCGGCCACATGAAGGTCTTGTAGTAGAAGCCGGCTGTGAAGAAAGGCGACAGCAGGTCGTTCACCGCCAACGCGTCAAAGCCGAGCGAGGGCCAGCGGTTCTGGCTTCGAGCCTCCAGACCGTCGAACAATTCCACCGTCGTCGCGCGCGTGTTGGGCTCCCGCCGCGCCCCCGTTCGCAGTTCGACTAAAGCGTTCGGTTCCTCCGAACCGGCCGAGAGAACCCCGCGCGGGCGGTGATACTTGAAGCTGCGGCCCATCAGACGAACGCCATTGGCCAGCAGCGCAGAGGCGAGCGTGTCGCCGGCATGGCCATGATACCGTTGCCCGTCGAAGGTGAAGTTCAGGGTCTGCGAGCGATCAATCAGCCCTCCGGCTAGCCGTGTCATTTGCTGCACCTCGTCCGCGCAAGGGCCACATTGCGGGCCAGTTCCGCACCGAGGACTTCATGGGTGACCGTGTCGCGCGTCACCACCAGCCATGACCGGTCGCCGTGCTCGTGGTACCACAGTTCGCGGTGCACGCCCGCCGGGTTGTCGCGCAGGAAGACGTAATCGCAAAAAGCCGCCTCGGCATCGGGCGCGGAGGGGGCTGGACGGTCGATGAGCCGCGCGTCGCCCAGATAGGTGAATTCCTGCGCATCGCGCAGGCCCAGAAGTGGATGGGTGATCAGCATTGAACCGCCTCAGTGGAGATTGGGCTGGGCACCGGCGCCGCGCTCGTCAACCACATGGCCGCGTGCGAACCGCTCGATACGATAGGCGCGCGCGGTCTCGTGCGATGCGCCGGTGGCAAGAAGATGGGCGAAGGCGTAACCGCTGGCAGGCGTCGCCTTGAAGCCGCCATAGCACCAGCCGCCGTTGAGATAGAGGCCCTCAATTTGCGTGCGGTCGATGATCGGCGAGCCGTCCATCGACATGTCCACCACACCCCCCCACATGCGCAGGAGCCTCGCCCGCCCGATCATGGGCATCAGCGCCATACCGCCTTCGACGACGTCCTCCACCACCGGCAGGTTTCCGCGTTGGGCATAGGAATTGTAGCCGTCAATATCGCCGCCGAAGACAAGCCCGCCCTTGTCGGACTGGCTGATGTAGAAATGGCCTGCCCCGAACGTGATCACACCGGGAATGGTGGGTTTGAGCCCCTCCGTGACGAAGGCCTGCAAGACGTGGCTTTCGATCGGAAGCCGCATTCCAGCCATTGCCATGACCCGGCTCGAGGAGCCCGCCACCGCCACCCCGACCTTGTCGGCGGCGATATAGCCACGCGATGTCTCCACGCCACGCACCTTGCCGCGATCGAGCCGGAAACCGGTCACCTCGCAATTCTGGATCAGGTCCACGCCGTGGCTGTCGGCGCCGCGGGCATAGCCCCAGGCCACGCCGTCGTGCCGCGCGGTGCCGGCACGCGCCTGCATCAGGCCGCCTTTGATCGGGAAGCGCGCGTTGTCGTAATTCAGGAACGGAACCATGGCGCGCAGTTCCTCCCGACCCAGCAGCCGTGCGCCCGCCCCCGCCAGCATCATGGCATTGCCGCGGCGGCGAAAGGCATCGCGCTGCGCATCCGTATGAAAAAGGTTGATGATGCCGCGCTGGGAAACCATTGCGTTGAAGTTGAGCTCCTGCTCCAGTCCTTCCCAGAGCTTCATCGAGAACTCATAGAAGGGCTCATTGCCGGCAAGCAGGTAGTTCGAGCGGATGATCGTCGTGTTCCGCCCGACATTCCCGGATCCGAGCCAACCTTTCTCCAGCACGGCGATACGCGATCGTCCGAAGGTCTTGGCCAGATAATACGCTGTGGCCAAGCCGTGGCCGCCTCCGCCGACAATCAAATAGTCGTAGGAAGGCTTTGGATCGGGATTGCGCCAGAGCGGCCGCCACCCGGTGTGACCCTTGAGCGCTTCAGCAAAGACGCGGAAGCCGGAAAACTTCATATCAAGGACTCCTTGGACTGCCGAGACTATGTCACGGCAAGGGCAGCGAGGTGTTTTCAAAATTGACACATGTGTGCTTTTGCCGGACATGTGCGAACGATGTGGACGATAGGATTTTCAACAGGATGATTGACGGGAATCACGGCAGCGCGCAGCGATACGGTTTCCTGCTGATCGAAGGCTATGCCCTGATGTCCGCGGCCGCCGCGGTCGAGCCGCTGCGCGCCGCCAACCTGCTTAGCGGGCGGACCCTTTACGATCTGAACTTCATCTCGGCCAAAGGCGGGTGGATGCGCAGTTCCGTCTCGGGCGCGTTCGAAACCGAACCTGTTTCAGAAGCAGGCACTGATTTCGATATTCTCTTCGTCGTCGCCGGCGGCAACCCGCTCACCTATCGGGACGACAGGATCCTGGCGTGGCTACGCCGTCTCGCCCGGTCGGGAGTGCCTTTGGGCGGAATCTCAGGCGGGGCGGCAATCCTGGCCGCGGCGGGTGTTATGTCGTCACGCCGGTTTACCATCCACTGGCAACACATCGATGCAATGCGCGAGGTCTATCCTGAGGCGCTGATCGAACGCCGCCTCTTCGTCATCGATCGCGACCGCTTTACCTGCGCCGGCGGCATGGCTCCCCTGGACATGGCCCACGCCCTGATCGCTTCAGATCACGGTGTGGAATTGGCCCGCGCGGTCAGCGATTGGTTCATCCATACCGGCATCCGGCAGGCAGAGGCGCCGCAGCAATTGGACCCGGTGCGCAGGTATGATCTGCACCATCCCGCTCTGGTCGCCATGGTACAATTGATGACGAGCCATATCGCGGACCCGCTAAAGCTGGAAGATCTGGCTCATCTGAGCGGTATCGGGGCGCGGCAATTGGAGCGGCTGACAAAAAACCAGCTTGGACAGAGCGTGATGCAGTTCTATCGGTCTCTGCGGTTGGAGAAGGCCGACGAGATTCTGCAGCAGTCCAACCTTCCGCTCGTCGAGGTGGCGCTTGCCACTGGCTTTTCCAACCGTAGTCATTTCTCACGCGCTTTCCAGGCCCACTTTGGCATAGGCCCCGCCACTCGACGAAAACGGCGCGGCCGCGAAGAGGCTCCGGATCAGTCTGACCGAAGAATCCTGGGGGAGAAACTAAGCAGCTTGGCCCAGTAGAGCGTTCCAAGCAGGCTCTTAGCCTTCGGCACACACCGGTCCCAGTGATCTCAACTTATGGAGGAAGGGTTCGGGAAGCGGCGTGCTGCGACCATTTTTGCGATCGACCAGCACGTGAGTGACTTCAGCTGTAGCCATTGGCTTACCTTCGATCCATAAACCTTGGCCCACAAGAAATGATGATCTGCCAGTCTGGAGTAACAATGATCCCACAACGATCTTGTTTGGATACTTTATCTCTGCTCGCAGGTCCATGGCGATCCGCGCTATCGGCAGTATGTAGTCGTCGGAAGCCAGCATCGTATCGAATATTGCCCTGCCAGCGGCAAAATAGGACGAGTATACACCGACGTTCACATGACCGAGAGCGTCGGTATCACAGAACCGGACATGCTCGTCAGCAAAATGCTGGAAAAGCTCAATATCTAGGAGTCGTGCGTCGTTCATCTTGTCACCAACAAAGTCAGTTGGATATGCAAGCTGCGCCCGTCATATCGAGAAGCGTCCATCGGCTGTGTCCCCACTCACCAACCCGCATTCAAACGCCAGTCACTGTACCTAGGAGGTTGTGCCGCTGAATATATCTCTAGTGATTTACCTGCCCCTCCACTGGGGCTTACGCTTTTCCATGAAGGCCCGGGGTCCTTCGAGGCTATCTTCAGAGTTCGCTATAGCTTTGTACTTTTTCAATTCACCTGGCGGGTTTCTCACCGCTGCGAACCCGTCCCTTGCAGAGAGGTGCGATGTATAGCGCATAACTTCTTTGAGACCTTCAATGGCGAGCGGGGCAGATTCGCAGATCTTCTCGGCATGGCGCATCGCCGCTGCCAGAGCCTCTCCCCGGGGAACAACCTCGTTCACAAGGCCCAATCGAGCAGCCTCAGACGCCGAGATCGGCTCGCCGGTCATCATGAGGTGCATTGCAATATTGTACGGTATCCGGCGATGCAGGTTCTGAATGCCGCCCGCCATCGGCAAAAGCCCGATCCGCGTCTCGGGGAGAAGGAAGCGCGCATGCTCGGCCGCTACGATCATATCGCACGCGAGCGTGATTTCGAAGCCTCCTCCCGCCGCGGCGCCGTTGACAGCGGCTATTACTGGCTTTGTCAGGCCCCAGAACTCCGCAATGCCACCGAACCCCCCAGGGCCGTTGCCGACCTGCGTGTCGTAATAGAGGTCAGCGGTTAGGCTTTCATCGGACTCCTTCAAGTCCCAACCGCCGCTGAAGATGCGGTCCCCGGCGCCTGTGAGGATTGCCACTCGTAGGTCTTCGTCTTCCTGAAACGCCGCGAACGCAGCATAAATTTCTCGGCTCGTACGGCGAGAGATGGCATTCGCCGGCGGGTTGTCGATCGTGACAACAAGTATCTGTCCGTGGCGCTGAGTGCTAACTAGTGCGGTCATAGCGGCAGCCTTCTGATCAGTGCTTCGTATGTAGATTCTTGATGGCGGCTCTAACCGGCAGCGCGTCTACCGCAATCACCTCAGCGTCAGTAATAATCACAGGATTCACATCGAACTCAGCAAGCTCGTCTTTCAGCGCATCAGCCATATTAGAGAATTTCGAGAATGCTCGGGCCAGTGCATGGACATCATACGGTTTCTCGCCACGACGGCCGTCGAATATTGGTCGAATCTTGAGGCGGTCGATCAGCTCTAGTGCGCGCTCCTCGCCAAAGGGCGCCAGCGCAATCTGCCGGTCGGCAAACAACTCGATCCATTTCCCTCCCGGAGAGACGGTTACCAGCGCGCCGAACTGAGGATCGACAACCATGCCAAAGCTCATCTCAACGCCGGAGGGGCTCATCCTCTGGACCATCACCTTTGGTCCCAGACGCTGCGCTAAATCCTTGTAGGCTTCAGTCACCCGAGTAACGCTGTCCAGATTCAGCGAAACGCCACCGACGTCGGACTTATGATAGATACCCGGCATCGCAGTCTTCAACACCACAGGAAAACCCGTCATGTCGACTGCGGTCAGCACTTCCTGCAGATTCTCGCACTCGTGGTTTGCCACCACCGGAATATCAAAAGCCTGCAATACCGACAGGCCAATCTTCTCACCATCGGAACCCGGCTGCGCGAGCAGGGCTTTAGCATTTTCAAGAGCTGATTGTGGGACCGAGAAGCCGACCTCCCTCGCGGCATTTTCTAGTCGCGCTTTAAAGGTGTCGACGGCCTTCACCGCCGTCATCGCGCAATCGACCCCGCTGATGAGAGGAACGTCGCAATCCAACAATCGCGTAGCTATCTTAGAGTTTGCAATCCCCGAAAAGCTGCTCATCATAAACATCGGTTTTCCGGTCAACCGCTGCGTCTCAGCCACGATCTCGGCATAGACGGTCCCAAATTGAAAGGCGTCCCCTGCCTCGGTTGCAATAGCGCCAAATGCGCTGTTGGGATCACGCATCATCAACTCTAAACAACGCGCAAAATGTGCTTTGGCGTCGGTACGGCTACCCCATGCATCCAGTGGGTTCTCCGCGATCATACCGTCGTCCAACTGGTCCTGCAGTTGGGCCAGCGTGGACTTACTAAGTTCAGCGAAAGTGGCGCCCTTGTCTTCTGCGATATCAACCATGAGTTCGCGCAGCCCGCCAGAATCCATCGCCACGCAGAGCCCACCTGAATTGGCGTCCTTGACGTGCGCGAGTAACTGGGCTGTCGCCGCCAACTCATCGAGTGTCTTGACCGAGATCACATTGTAACGGTCGAAGAGCGCTTCATAGGTCGACGCGTCGCCGACGACCGCTCCACTATGACTGATGGCCATAGCGGCGCTCTTTGCCGTCCGGCCGACCTTGAGCGCGACAATCGGTATGCGCTTGCTAGCGGCCTTTTCTAGCGCTTCCACGAAGCGTGCGGGGTCACGGACCGTCTCGATAAACAATGCAACTGCTTTGGTCGATGGCAACTCCAGCGCATAATCTAAGTAGTCCGCCAATGTGGTATTGAGTTCCTGGCCGGACGACACGGTTAAATTGTACCTAAGACGCGTTAGATCAGTGGCTAGCGCTTGAATGACAGACCCGGAATGGGCGATCAATGAAACATTTCCAGGCGCGGCCTTGGTAACAGGACAGGAGCTAAACGTTGCATGCGTGCTGTTGGTGAAGTTCTGAAACCCCATCCCGTTACCGCCGCAGATCGGCATTCTCGCTTCCGCGGCGATACGGGCCAGACGATCGCGTTGCTCCTGATTACCACAGTCCGCGAATATGACGGCAGCTCGCACGCCAAGCGTTACACATTCCGAGAGAACTTGCTCCAACAGTCTCTGATTGACCGCAACTACCGCCAGGTCTGGCGCCTCTGGCAGTTCAGATACCGCGCTGAAGCAGTCGACATTTCCGATCTTCTTATACTTGCTGTTTACGGCGTAGAGTCGCCCGCGGTACCCACGCTCAACCATGTGGTCAACTGCGCTTCTGCCTAGGCTTCCTTCAGTTGCCGAAGCGCCGATAATCACGGCGGAACGAGGTTCAAGCAATGGCTTTAGCCAGTGGTTGGAGGGCACTTCGGAATTCTCCTTGAGGGGCAATTTCTTATAGCCAACATAGCCATGCTGAGCCACACGCACATTGACATTTCATGCCACATTTTCGATAGTGCCCGCCAACAGGGGTCGTTGTCGACACCTAGGAGTACATCATGACGACCGCGGTTCTGAAGCTGCCCACTATTCCAATGCGCGTCTGCAAACCGGTCTTGGCCCATATGCGCGATCACGGCGTTGCGATCCCAGCACGTGATGCGCGTACTGGCTTTGACCTTTCGAAATTTCAAGTTGACGGTAAGCGTGTATTCCTTTGCGAGTGTATCGCTCTTATGGAGTTTGCTGCGCGAGAAATTTCCGAGCCGGCGTTTGGCCTTAACCTCGGCCGCACCTATAGTATTTATGACCTTGAGATCATCGGCTACATGATGCTGAACTCGAAGGATGTGGGAGACGCTCTACGGACATTTGTGCGGTATTTCAAACTTCGTGCCGACGGTTGTCGATTCGACCTCATTAGAGGACCCGACGGGACTGCGGAGTTGACTTATGCAGTGATC
Source organism: Mesorhizobium sp. M8A.F.Ca.ET.202.01.1.1 (assembly GCF_004791595.1). NCBI lineage: Bacteria > Pseudomonadati > Pseudomonadota > Alphaproteobacteria > Hyphomicrobiales > Phyllobacteriaceae > Mesorhizobium > Mesorhizobium sp. M8A.F.Ca.ET.202.01.1.1. The sequence goes on from NZ_SRUN01000025.1 coordinate 16,633, forward strand.
GCCCCCGGCGTCGCCGAATGCAGACAGGATGTTGAACTGGCGCTCGCCTGGGGCATGCAGATAATACGCACGCTATCAAGCCGTACCTGGCGCCCGATTCGCGTGCAGTTCAAGCATAGTCCCTTGGCCGCTATCGAGGATTACAGGGAGGTTTTTCAATCGCCAGTTCATTTCGAACAGGGCTCCAGTTCGATTGTTTTCGACAGCAGGGTGTTGGAACATCCTGTTGCCAACGCAGACCCGCGGTTGTTGGGCATTCTGCGGGACCAGGCTGAGAGCCTTATATCACGAGATGCCTACTCTGCTGATCTGGGTTCGCTGGTAGGCGCGCAGATTGACCAAGCTGTGCTACTGGGTAGGGCTCCCCGAATCGACTGGATTGCTAAGCAGCTGGGCATGACCACACGAACGCTTCAACGTCGCCTGGACGAACAGGGACTAATGCTGCGTGATTTAGTCGACGCCAAGCGGAAAGCCGTCTCGACCGATCTACTGGAGAAATCTGATTACGGTCTTGCCGACATCGCCATGATCTTGGGCTACTCGGAGGTCAGCGCATTTGTTCGAGCTTTCACACGCTGGACGGGTATGCCCCCAAAGGCATACCGAGTGCATTGGCGAGAACAGGCGGTCGCCAATGCCTGAGGTCGCACAGGTCGGCTCTCGTCGGCGTGATTAATTAACTCTTAGCGAACGCCTTTTGATGCGATGGCTCACAGCTAGCTAAGCTAGGAGGCCATGCAAACCACATCCAGTGACCGCTTAACGGTCCCTGTCTGGACGCATTGTGAGAAATGTCAGGATATCCTCACGAGCAATCATGCCGACGTTCGTACCGCCTCTCGAAACGAGAAGCGTTCCAGTTCCAGAGATACCCCTCCGTATGACCTCCGCCACTGGCGTTTGGGCGTCGATAGAACCGCCGTCACAGGCGACATTTAAGGAATCGACGGTCTCCGAGGTTGATTGCATGATGTCACCGGCAACCAACTTATCCAAGAGGGTGACATGGCTTACGAATTCTCGAACGTAAGGTGTCGCAGGTCTCAGTAGAATGTCCTGCGGCGTGCCGATCTGTTCCACCTTTCCTTTGTTCATGATCGCAATGCGATCACCTAATCGCGCGGCTTCCTCGATGTCGTGAGTTATGAATACGGTCGTTTTTGTCGCTTTTGCCGAGATCTCTATGAACTGATCCTGTAGCTGCCTTCTGATAATGGGATCCAACGCGCTGAACGGTTCGTCCATCAGCAGAATTTCCGGATCTGTTACCAAGGCGCGCGCTAGACCCACCCGCTGCTGCATCCCACCGGACAACTCGTCGGGATAAAAAGTCCCCCACTCTGGCAGTTGGACTCTTTCTAGCGCCTCTTGGGCCAGCTGACGTCGCTCAGTCTTCTTGACCCCCCGAATTTCTAGTCCCAGCGCCACGTTCTCCGTCACAGTTCGGTTTGGTAGTAGTGCAACATGCTGGAACACCATGCCTATCTTTCTCGAGCGCAACTGCAGCAAACGTGCCTCGCTCAAATCGTTAATTGACGCCCCATCGATAACGATTTCTCCGGCGGTAGGCTTGATCAGGCCATTGATATGGCGCAGCAGAGTGGACTTCCCACTTCCGGATAGGCCGATTATACAAAATATCTCACCTTGATTTATGTCGAAGCTAACGTCTTCGACGCCCACGACATATGGGGGTGCCGGGGCACCGGAAAGACGTGATCGTTTTATCTCCTCCAGCGCATCGCCTTCGCGCGCCGCGTAGATCTTCCAGACATTTTTGAACTCAATCTTCTTGACTGACAATTTCGAAATCCTGATCCAGGCGTGAAGATGAAGCGTTCGCAATATACCCTTCTACGGCTTAGCCGCTTTCAAGGCCTCGTTTACCCAACCGTCAAATGTGGCACGGTGCGCCTTGATCCAGTCTTGAGTGTGGCGCTCAATATCTTCGGGTGACTTTTCGCCCTCTTCGATCAAGCTGTTCTCAGCTTCAATGTCCGCCACTGGCACCGTGGCCAGTTCGAAAAACTTGTTGGCCGCGGGATTTTTTTCCAAAAACTTATTGTTCGCGAGCACTCGGATAGTATTAGGAGCAAACCCAGTGTTCGTTCCGTCTGGAGATTCCGTGTTCGCGTTCGGGTCATCAGGGCTTGCCGAGAAGGGCACGTTTAGCCAAACGACATCGGTTCCAGGCTTCAGGCGATTATTGAGCCAATTTGGCGACCACGTATAATACAAAATTGATTGACCATTCTTGTACCGTTCCAGCATATCAGCCACCAAGGCAAAGTACTCGCCCTGATCATGATGAATTGTATCCCGCAATTTATAGGTCGTCAGATGGTGTTCAATTATCCGCTCGCATCCCCAACCGGGGTTGCATCCCACGAGATTGGCCTTCCCGTCACCGTCACTATCGAAAAGTGCTGCAAGCTTCGGGTCAGAGAGCTGCCCGAAGTTCGATATGCTGTATTTGTCAGCTGTGCGTTTGTCGATAAGATAACCCTGTTTCACGTTGGGCGTGAAGTTTCCTATTCGCGTCATCACCTTCTTGCCACCAGCATTCTCGAAGAACGCGTCATGAAGGGGCTGCCAATGGTGCACCGTGTAATCGACATCGCCGTTAGCTACAGCGATGTGAATTGTGGGATAGTTCGCGATCTGAGGCTCCTCAACCGTATAGCCGAGTGCTTCTAGCCCATGCTGAACGATCAGGTGTTGGAACACCGAGGTGTAATCTTCGCCTTTAATCTGTCGAACTACTATCCCTTTTCCTGGGAGATCTCGAGCCAAGACGCCAGGTGCGAGCGCGACGGTGAACACCGCAACGGCGGTTGCCAATTTTTTCAAAACTGACGTGATCATTTCATCCTCCTTGAGATCTGCTTATTGTTGTTCATTTTCTTCCACGAAACAGGAAGCTCAGGATCGCCAGAGGCCGCGATCCTGGCCCTGTGGCGCCAACACGCTGTCTGGTAGTCTGCGCAAACGACTGTGATAGGCGGTCGATCGCAATCGCCAGCATCACAATTCCAAAACCCCCAACGGTTGCTTGGCCGAGATCTAAGCGGCCTATACCGCTCAACACGAGTTGCCCCAGCCCTGGAACAGAGATCATCGAAGAAACAACCACCATCGACAGGGCAAGCATGATTGTCTGATTGACGCCAGTCATTATGGCCGGCCGCGCCTGGGGCAACTGAACCTTAAACAGGACCTGCCAATCATTCGCTCCGAACGCACGAGCGGCTTCAACCAGATCGTGACTGACCTCACGAATGCCAAAGTTGGTCAGTCTGATCACCGGGGGCAGCGCATATATCATCGTAACGATCGCACCCGGGACCTTGCCAATGCCAAACAGCATCACAACTGGCACCAGATAAACGAATGAAGGGATCGTTTGCATGAGATCCAAAACAGGCCTCATGCCGGCTTGGACCTTTTCACTACGCGACATGAGGATTCCGAGAGGAATGCCGATGATAAGACATGCGAGAACGCAACTTACGACGAGTGATAGCGTCGTCATCGCCTCTATCCACGCGCCGATGAGGCCGATCACAATCAACGGCATAACCACCGCTACCGCCACGCCAGCCCCACCTGTCTGCCACGCGACTAACCCGACAACCACGAGCAAAACAGTTGGCGGACAGCTATGCAATGCTTGTTCCACGGCGTTGAGAAGAAGCTGAAACGGAACCTTGATAGACTGGAACATCTCACGATAGTGTGAGGTGACCCAGGCCATTCCGTTGTTCACCCATTCCCTGACCGGAATGTCGATTGAGGCAAATGGGTCAAGAAGGTCAATTCTTTCAGGCATCGCGACCACTCCCTGCTTCAAACAGTGCGCCCGCCCCCATACCGCCACCCACACACATTGTGACGACAAGGTATTTGCCAGCTCTTCGGGACAACTCAATAAGTCCGTGGCCAGTCAGACGGGCGCCCGTCATCCCGTATGGATGTCCAAGGGCAATCGCGCCACCATTCACGTTTAATCGTTCAGAGGGAATCTCCAATCGATGCTGACAGGGGAGTACCTGGGCAGCGAAGGCCTCGTTAAGCTCCCATAGGTCGATATCGCTGGTTGCAACTCCCGCCTTCCTAAGCAGTGGCGGCACTGCCAATGTCGGTCCTAATCCCATCTCGTCCGGCTCGCATCCCACGACCGAGTATCCCCGAAAAATGCCCAGAATAGGCAGCCCCGATCGCACCGCGTAATCTGCGTCAGCTAGAACGCATGCTGATGCGCCATCGGACATCTGGCAGGCGTTTCCGGCCGTAATCGTGTACTCACTTCCGAGGATCGGCTTAAGTCCGCTCAAGGTTTGCTCGGTTGTGCCAGGCCGGATGCCTTCATCTCTCTCGATGATTGCCGAACCTGCAGGGTCCAGTTCGTCATCTATGGTGATCGGCGCGATCTCGCTGCTGAATAGACCCCCTTCCCGCGCGGCCGAAGCTCGACGTTGGCTTTGCGCCGCATACGCGTCCTGATCTTCTCGTTTGATCCCGTATCGCTGAGCGACGACTTCAGCGGTCTGGAGCATGGGCATGTAGATTTCGGGCTTGTGGGTTTTGAGCCATGGCTCGGGAATCCAGCCTTTGCGTATCTGCTCGTTATCCACAATGCTAACTGAGTCCACCCCCCCTGCAATACCGACGTCAATCTCGCCACATGCGATGCGATGAGCAACCTGAGCGATTGCCTGCAGCCCGGAGGCACACTCTCGGTTTACAGTTGCAGCTGCAACCGACGTCGGCAGGCCTGCGCGAAGTGACGACAGGCGCGCAATATTTCGTCCTGCGGCGGCTTCAGGCAGTGCGCATCCAATGATCGCGTCTTCGACTCGACCGGGTTCAATTCCAGCACGCGCTACAGCGTGAAAAATAGCGTGCGCAGCCAGCGAAACGGGATGAACCGCGCGCAGCGCTCCTTTGTAAGCTCTGCCTACAGGAGTCCGAGCTGTTGAAACGATAGCTACAGTTCGCATCTTTCACCTGACATCCGCAAATCTCATGCCGCTCTTGGCAAGGAATGCCAGTAGAGGGGCAGGTTCCCATACCACCGGGCCGTGTTCTTCTCTAAGTTCGATGACCTGGTCGTAGACTCGTTTTGGGCCCAAATGATCGGCCCAGAACATCGGACCTCCCTTGCGACGTGGAAAGCCCAGCCCATTCATCCAAACTACATCGATATCGCCGGAACTCCTCGCAATGCCGTCACCGAGCAGCCAGGCGGCGTCGTTGACCACAGGCAGCAGGCATCTTTGCAGTATCTCGTCATCGGAGATGTTCCGTCTCTTGAACCTTAGTTCGGAGGAAGTCGACTCGATCAACGCGGCGACCTCGATGTCCGGATGCGCCTCGCGCTGTCCCGGCTCATATCGGTACCAACCCTTGTTTGTTTTCTGACCATAGCGGCCAGCTTCGTAGATCCGGTCCGCGACGTGCGGATAACGCATTCCGGCCGGGTATGACGCCGCCTGCCTTACATGATAGCTGATATCATTTCCGGCCATGTCGTTCATCACGAATGGCCCCATCGCGAACCCGAACTCTTGAAGCACTCTGTCGACCTGTTCCGGAAGGGCGCCCTCTTCCAACAAAAAGAGTGCTTCGCGTTGGTACCCGGCAAGTAGCTTGTTGGCTACGAAAGCGAACTGGTTGCCGACGACCACCCCGATCTTACCAATGTGCTTGGCGACAGCTCTCAACTGCTCGATAGTCCCTTCCGCTGTCTCCCTGCCTGGAATTATTTCAACCAGCTTCAGGAGATGAGCAGGACTGAAGAAATGCATCCCTGCAATCTTTTTTGACCGCCCTGTTGCAGCTGCAATCTCGTCAATATCGAGCGATGACGTGTTGGTGACCAAAACGGCGTGGTCTGGACATATACTGTCTAGCTTGGCGAAGATCGTTTTCTTTAGTTCAAGGTCTTCGGACACCGCTTCGACAACCAGATCGGCCTCTTCTAGCGCCTTCATATCGCCAATTGCTATGATATTGTTGCGTGCCGTGTCGCCCTGCTCCTGGGATATGCGACCACGCCTAACCATGGATTTCAACGACGCACCAACGGCCTCAAGGCCCCCAGCTAGCCGATCTCCAGCTTGATCGTGAACCAACACCTTCACGCCGCCTGTCGCAAAGCTGATTGCAATTCCGCGACCCATGAAGCCGAAGCCAACCACTGCAACGCATCTCGGAAGACTTAAGGTCTCGGCACCAGACCGGAAATGAGGCAGATCAGTTGCAAGCTCGACCCTGCTTGCATGTAATAGTGCTATTGTCTCGGCTTCCGCGAGCAGCTTTTCGTTGTGTCCGTTTTCAATGGCGATGTTTTCTTCAAGGGAAGCTGACTGGGCTCCTAGAACGCATTCCATAGCCAGTTTCCCAGCCGGTGCCTTCAAGGAAGCTGGAAACGATTGCTTGAAATCCTCAATGATTTCCTGCCGGCTTTTCTCAGTTGGGCTTTTTGAACGCCTCGGACTGCGATCCGTCCCGACCCGAATTGCCTCATCCACCAACGCTTCACGGCTGCTGACCAGTTCATCAACCACTCCGAGCGCGTGCGCGGCATTTCCGGTAATGTTCTTCCCCCCGACGATCATTTCAAGGGCGCATTGCAATCCTGCCAATTCACTCAGATGAAGAGCGGCGGCACCTAAAGGAACAAGCCCCCATGTCGCCTCGGGAAACGCAAGCTGTACGCTCGGTGTGGCAACGCGCGCGTGGCAGGCGAGCGCTATGGACAGAGCCTCCCCAATGGCGCGCCCCTCAAGAGCCGCGACAACGGGGACCGCGGACGTCTTGATCGTGGTAATCAGTTCCTGCAAGCCGCCAAAATCTACCTTCTCTGAGGATCTTGAAATGTCGGTTCCAGAAGAGAATTCCGGTCCTGCGCCCCTCAGAATGATCGCATCGATGTCTTTGCGCGTCGCAAACTGGTCGATCAAAACTTTCAATCGAGCACGAGCAATGGCAGTGATCGCATTCAGCGGAGGATTGTCTAGATAGATGACCGCAACCCGACCAAACAGTTTGTAGTGAGGGGCACCCAACATCAAGCATTCTCCAGCAAAGCGATCTAAAAAACGACGGCGCTCGCAAACCAGTTTACACGAGCTCCATCGGCTCAGCTTAGACCGCGCGATTAGGATCGCGTTGACACGTTCAGCCACTTTTTTGACATCCGCCGCCATCGATGATTTGCGGTTTGCCCGCGAATGCGAGGAGAGGCGGGTGCGAAGGCGGGCGATTTGGCCCGCAATCCAGGGGATAACCGAGGCGACGCAGTCCTCCAGCGCCTTCACCCAACTCGAAGTCGGCAAGGCAACGCGAAGAACGGACGAATGGCTCGTTCCGGTCGCGACGAGCTCCCAGGCAGATCGCCCGCTCGATGCCATTGAGAAGGAAAGCGGACGAGTTGCGCCACCCATGCCTCGGGCGCGGTTACGGCTGATCGCCTCAGGCCAACGCTGCCACGGGTCTCACCAGTCCGGCAAGTCTAATGACGGCAGTGCTTGGAAAGCCCATGGTGGGACGAGCTATAGCACGACGTCCCTAGCTTAGCTGTGGTTGGCAGTCTGGTGGACGAAAAAGCTCCTGGAGTAGCTCGCACAATCCACTTGTCCCGTCGGCGAGCCTGAACACAGCATCTTCGATACGTGTCATTCTGCCGGTCTCAAGCGAAGTGCTAGCCAGGGCGCGATACTTCGAACGTAACTCATCGGTCCGGAGCGGACATTCCGGGTCGCCGCGTGGTGTCGCTGGACCTGAAGCTAGCCGGCGTCCGTCCGTCGTGCTGATGACGACCTCAGCCCATCGCTCCGCCGGAAACACGTTGCTGTAGGGTCCGTGTTCTACCAGTACAATGCGCTTTTGCAGGGCGGCGGTGAGCGGGTCGCTCAAACCACGTCCGGTGATTTCTTCGGTGCCCACCTGCCCGTGGGCCAGCGCTGCGGCGACGGGGAAGGCTGTGGAATACTGTGCGGCATCGGTCTCGGTCGGCACCCGCGAGCCGAGGGCGACGGCCGCGGCAAATGTTCGGATCTCAACCCGCTCGATCTGTTGTGGCGTAAGCGCGTGCCGGCGCTTCAGATCGAGCGCGGCATCGATCGCCGGATGCGCCCAACGGCAGACGGGATATGGCTTGAAATACTGCTCCTCGATGCGCCAGCGCACGCCCAGATCATCCCAAAGCGCTGCCGCCTCCTCGCTCTCGATGATGGTCGCCGGGGCGCCAGAAAATCCCTGCCGCGCAAGGTACGCGGCAGAGACACCAACCATTGCGCCCCAGCCGGAACCGTCCTTCACCATGGTCGGATGAGCCACCATGCGCATCATGGGACTGCGCGGACCGTAGTACTCAGCAATCCCAAGTGCATGCCGAAGCTTCTCATGGCCCAGATGCATCAGGCGCGCTCCCAGGGCGGCGCAGGCTATGGAGTTCCAGGATCCCGATGAATGGAAATCGCAGGTGCTCGCATGCTGTACAATCCCCGCGCGGGTGCCGATCTCGTAGCCTTGCACCAACAGCGTGAGAAACTCGCGGCCGGTGGGCGTCACGACCAGGTCCTGAATCAGCGCGAGAAGCGCCGGAAGCACGGCGCACCCGACATGCCCTTTCACCAGACGATGACCATCATGTGCGTCAATGGCATCGATTGTGATGCCGCCAGCCAGCGATGCACCGACCGCGCTGCAACGACGCCCGTCGAATAAGAGACTTGCACCTGAGGTTCCAGCACCGGCGGCGAGAAACGCGGCCGAGAAGTCACGAGCAATTTGGGATGCAGGAGTAAGCACGCCGGCGGCAGCCGTACCAAGCAAGTCGATAAGACAGCGCTCGGCCTGCGCGACGACAGGTTTCGGTAGGTCTTCGAACCGAAGTTCGGACAGAAACGCTGTCAAGCGTTCAAGCGCCGCGGTCATCGCCCCCTCCACGTGAGTTTGCACTCGCAGTGATTGTGATGCGGCGACGGTAGCAGGGCTGTCTCTTGGATTTTTGGGCCAGAAAACGTTCGCACTTTTTCTCCGGGCGAGGGCTGCGGTCTGCTCCTCATAGAGCGGATCATGGATTTTCGGGCGGACCATTGGCTGCCTGCGATGTGCCTGCTCGCCGTCCAGCTGATCCGTTTCAGGCTGCTCTGGCCGTCCGGGAAGGTTCCCACGGCCCGAGCGCGGCTTGTTGGTCCAAATCTCGAGCCAACACTGCTGTCGGAGAAGCTGTAGTAGCTAAGCGTCTCCACGCGCGTCTCGGCCGTCCTGTTGCCTAGCACTCCGAGCATCACGGCGCGAAAGTCGACAGAAAGAAGGTTCAGGCACGAGCCGTCGAGCGTGATTAGCTCGAGCCCCGCTTGCATCGCCATCCGGCAATTCCCCTTCATGACTCCTCTAATCCCTCGGCACGAAAGGCTTGACCCGCATGTGCTCCCCTTCTCTACCGCGCAACAAATCAACCAAAGCTTGGGGGACAGGTGCCGGCCGATAATTGGTACGGTCGAAACTCACCCAAACGATCTCGCCCGAGCTGTGCATCGTCTCACCGTCCCTAGGGTAGATCTCGAGGGCGAAGGTAAGACTCGTCCGTCCGATGCAGGATGCGCGGGCGAAAATCTCCACTTCGTCATCAAAATGGAGGGGGACCTTTAGCTCAACACTGATCTTGACGGTATGGAAATCGATATGATCTTCACGATCCACGAGACGGAATCTCAGCGCCCGCATGTACTCCCACAATGCGAGACTGAAATAGTTGACGTAGTTTGCGTTGAAGACGACCCGCTGTGCATCAACCTCCGCCCAGCGGACGCGAAGCGGCATTGAGAACGTGAAATCCGTCTTAGCCATTTCAGACCGCTGCATGACTGATGATCGGCTCGGCGGGGCACTCATTGAACATACACTTGCTTAACATGCGATGCTGTCGCGTCGCTGGAGCTGGGCTCAAGTGCCCGGGCGGTGCTCGCGCGCAATGGCAATTCACGCGCGCTCATCGAGCATAGTTAAATCGTGCTACTGGAATCGAATTGACACTTTCGGTCATATCGTTGACTTTTGCCGCCATTTCGCGCTGGCATGTGCTGAAATTAGCGCGCGATCTCTGCTTTAACGATAGTCGGCAGTCCGAGCCACCGCGAAACTCTTCATCGAACACCTTGCCGTCGCACCCCGTCAATTGCCCCTCGCCATGCGTGACGACTCGCTTCACGGTGCAGTTCTCCAAGAACGCATGGCGATGGTGCGCCTGGGTGGTTTTGCCGTCTCAACGTTCGGACAAGAGTCATGCCGTTGACCGTTCGGCTGCTTTATGGACTGGAGGATCACCATGCCTGGCAAGTTTCTAGACCGCGGCAACACTGCTGGATCCACCCGGTGTTATGAGTTCCGTCCTCTCTAGGCCTCGTTGTTCGGGAATCCGACCGCAAATGCGGATGGTCTGGAGCAGACCAAAGCCGTTATCCGGGGCTTGAATCGGTCTCTGCTATTCCACAGCGGAGTGGCAGCGGCGATGGTCACCGATTTGCAGCCGCGTAGCCGCGTCTTACTGAGGAGGGTTGCTCCCCGGTCGAGTGGGCTTGCATGCGCAGCGCGTGATCGCATGGAGGCTTAGCGATCGCTAGCTTAAATCTGCTCCCGAAGACTTCCCTTAGCTCGTTCACTCCGCGGACGTGTTCGGAGGACATTGCGCGCGAGATGGAGGCAGCGGGCTCCGGGAGGTCAGTCACTTCCAAGTTTGAAGGATGCACCAAGCTTGCTGCAAACTCGAAGCTGATGTCGCGTCCAGTTCCTGTGGATTCGGGGCAAGCAAGGCTTTTGACGGCAATCGCGATGAGGAGTTTGTTCGTTGGCCCCTGGAGGGCTTCCTTCACGTCGCATAGCACCCGCCAGTCGAACGTGCCTGTCGTCGCAGAAAAAAGAATGGCCAGCAGATCTTTTGGCTGGATGAATGATCCTAGCGAGGTTTCAGCTATGCCCTTAGCAGACGTTGAAGGCCCTCTCGTACGGGTGGCGTCTTGTTAGGCCGTCGAACCCATCGTTCTGATAAATCCGCCTCTAGTCCTTTCGTGAGCAAAATTCCTGCATGGCGCACCGGAAGGCCCTAGAGACTAGCTCTCGATTATCGGCAGGTCGATGTAACAACCCGCCGCGCCACGATGAAATTTGAGCAACGGCGGCGCGCCGTCGGCGGGCACATCGGCAAACGTAGTCTTGTCGCTGCCAGCAAGACACACCCGCAGACGGTATCCCGCCGGGAGGCGGGCGGAGATCGGATGCAACGTGAAGGTCAGGATGGCGGGCTCGCCCGGAATGAGCGGTTCGGCGTCGCGCTTCAAATAGCTATGCTGGGGTCCAAGCGCGCTGAACGGTGAGTCGGTCCACACCTTCCGGTGCAGGGCGCGCAGTTGGCCCTCGGTGAGATAACAGGATACGCCATCCGGCTTAACGGCTTCGAGATATACGAAAAAGGCGCCGTCCTCGCGGGTGGAGGTGATGTTCAGGTGCACGACAGGATGTCCGGTGATCGTGAGTTCGCTGATCAACGGATCGCTGGTATAGCCGAGGCGCACTCCGTCAAGCTGTCGCCGATCTCCGTAATCGACTTTCAGCGCGCCGCCAGTACTGGTGGCCCACCGGTTTGAGGGAACCTCTGCCAGCGCAGGATCGACCTGGAACGAGTCGAACCCCGGCCCGCCGGGCGACGAACTCAGCCGCGAATCACTTGCCATGTACCACCGTTGGCGGGTAGCCGGGAGCGGCCAAAAGCGGGTCGATTTCCAGCCCTCTCCAAGAGTGTAATAATGGAGGATCTTCCCTTGCTCGCGGGCGGCATGACCGTTGAAGCACAAGTCCGCGAAGCGGACGTCGTTTGCGTCCTGGGTCGGCGGCGTTGGCGGGATCGCGTCGCCATCGGCACGGAGGGGATCCCAAGGGTAATCACCGCCGTGGTTCCACGGACCGATGATCACGTTCATCGGATTTGACTGCCCCACGAAACGGCGAACGGCTCCCTGCGCGGTACCGGCGTCAAACCAACTCGCCCAGTTTTGGATTGGCGCGCCTGAGCGAGAGACGCGGTCCGCTGCTTCCATGACGCTCCAGTCGAGCATCGACGCTCCGCCCCAAGCCGCGAGGCGATCGTCCTTGAACGTCACCTGCTCGAGACCCTCCCAGACCGGTGGCACGGACTCATGATCGCGCAGGGCCGCGGCAAGGTCCGCCTCCCCGCCCGGCCCGACGGAACGAACTCCTGGCGACGGTCGGCGCTCGCCATCCCCGCTGACGACCATATTTAGGTCCTGGTTCTTGCTGCGGCTGCCCCAGAGCCGCGCGCCGGAGACGGCGGGAATTCCACTTGGAAGCCAGACATATTCATAGGGGTCGTAGGAAGCAAACCGCGGTATGATGCCCTTCAGCGCCGGATGGTTTCGCTCTGCCATCCATTCCGCAGTGTTGGCGGTATAAGATGAGCCATAGCCGACGACACGACCCGTTGACCAGGGCTGTGCAACGATCCAGTCGAGCACCTCCGTGAAATCCAGTGTCTCCTCGCGCCAGCAGGGATATGGCCACACGCCGAAGGAAGCACCGGTCCCGCGAACATCACCAACGACCACGGCATAGCCATGCGGCACAAACCGGCCGGCATCGCGGTGGGGCGGGTCTCCCTTGATGCCGCGCCAGTAGCGCGTCATCACCAAAATGGTGTCGCGCCTTGTGCTGGCGTCGTCGCCCAGGGGACGGACGATGTCCAACGCAAGCCTTACGCCGTCGCGCATGGTCACGTACACAGATTCCAGCGGACCGAGCTTGTATTGCCCCGCGGCCGTGCCATTGAGATCTAGGCGAAAGTGCGTCTGCTCACGATCGGAGCCCGTTTCCGAGCGGCTATCGAGCTGGGTTGCGCCACATTCCTTCGATACACTCATCAGTTTGCTCCGGTCGAGCGCGAATGGCACAACGCCCACATTGATTTTGCCCGTAAATATTCTGGCTCCGACCGGTCAAATGTCAGTTGCCAAATGGCAGGATTGTTTTGTCAGTCTTAGACCTACAGGCCGCCTTCTGGTGCTCACGTCCTAACGGCTCCTGGTGGCCGTGGCGTCATACCGGAATCCGGGAAGACCTTCTACACGCACCCAGGGTCCAGTTAGCTGTTATCGGCCTCCATTGTCGTTCGTAATGGGCTGATTGGCTTTCGCTCAGCTTTCGATGATCGGCAGGTCGATGTAACAACCCGCCGCGCCCCGATGAAATTTGAGCAACGGGGGCGCGCCATCGGCGGGCATATTGGCAAAATTCGGCTTGTCGCTGCAAGCAAGGCACACCCTGAGGCGGTAACCTGAGGGAAGACGGGCGGAGATCGGGAACAGGGTAAAGATCAAAATGGCGGGCTCGCCAGGAATGAGCGGTTCGGCGTCGCGTTTCAAATAGCTATGCTGAGGTCCAAGCGCGCTGAGCGGTGAGTCGGTCCACACCTTCCGGTGCAGCGCTCGCAGCTGACCTTCCGTGAGGAGATAGGACTCCCCGTCCGGCTTTACGGCTTCGAGATAGACGAAAACGGCGCTGTCCTCGCAGGTCGAGGTGACGTTCAGGTAGACTACGGGATGTCCGGTGATCTCGAGGTCGCGCGTCAACGGCTCGCTCGTATAGGCGAGGCGCCCATCGAGGAACGTTCGGCGATTTCCAAACCCCAGGCGGTCGGTATCCCACCGCATCGACGTGTCGTCCTCCTGCGCCGCAGGGTTGACCTGAAGCGAGTCTAAGCCGGCACGATCAGGCGATGCTGTAAGTCGGAAGCCAGTTGAAATGTACCAACGTTGGCGGGTGGCCGGGACTGGCCAAACCGCGGTCGATTTCCAACCCTCTCCTAGCGTGTAGTAGTGGAGGACTTTCCCTTGCTCCCGGGCAGCCCGGCCAGAAAAGCACAAGTTCGCAAAGCGGAGGTTATTCGCGTGTTGCATCGAGGGCGTGGGCAGGATCGGCGCGCCATCTGCCTGGAGCGGATCGTAGGTGCCGCTGCCGTCGTGGTTCCACGGGCCTATGATTACGTTCATCGGATTTGACTGGAGCAGGAAGCGGCAAACGGCTCCGTGCGCCATCCCGAGGTCGAACCAACTCGCCCAGTTTTGGTATGGGGTGCCCGAGCGAGAGACCCGGTCCGCCGCTTCCCTGTTGCTCCAATCGAGCATGGACGCTCCGCCCCAATCGCGAGGCGATCATCCTTGAACGTCACTTGCCGAAGACCCTCAGATAAGGATCGTCCCGGCTGGTGATCTCGTAGGGCCGCGGCAAGGTCGGCCTCGCCGCTAGGCCCGACGGGACGAACGCCCGGCGAGGGCAAATTGAGGTCCAGGTTTCTGACCATGTCAGCCCATGCCGTTCCGTAGGCGGTGGACACTCCACCGGGAAAGTAAACCTCTTCGTAGGGGTCGTAGGAGGCAGCCATCGGTATGATGCCCTTCAGCGCCGGATGGTTGCGCTCCGCCATCCATTCCGCGGTGTTGGCGGTATAGGACAAGCCATAGCCGACGACACGGCCCGTGGACCAAGGCTGTGCAACGATCCAGTCGAGCACGTCCGAGAAGTCCAGGGTCTCGTCGCGCGAGCGGGAATACAGCGAAACCCCGAAAGATGCACCGGTGCCGCGAACGTCTCCGACGACCACGGCATAACCATGCGGCACAAAGAGGCTCGAAAAGTTCTTGTGCAGCACGAGCTGGTCGCCATCACCGGCAGAGAGGTCTGCCTTCTGGCCACGCCAGTAGCGTGTCATCACCAGAATTGTGTCGCGCTTGGTGTTGCGGTCGTCGCCCAGTGGACGGAAGATATCCAAAGCAAGCCTCACGCCGTCGCGCGGAATGGTCACATAGACCGATTCCAGCGGGCCGGGCTTTGCTCGCCCCGCAGCAGTCCTATGGAGATCAAGGTGGAAAATTGAGTCTTGCGTCTGCTCAAGAGCGAAGCCCGTTGCCGAGCACCTCTCGAGCTGAGTTTCACGAGGTTCGTTCGATCCTCTCACGAGTTATTTCCTCCGGTCAAGCAAGAGAGCTCAGGCGCAATGCCTTCATTGGGTCCACCCGATCCCGTCCCAAGTCTGGCTGTGACTGCCAGGTCAACTCCAGGGGAATGGCGAGTGCGAGGTCGGATGCAGCTTGCCTTCGGCGAAGCGCGAGAAGCGGAACGGCCGCAGCAGGTCGCTCTCGTTACCGCAGATGTCGTCGGCCACCAGCTTGCCGACGCCGATCATCTTGTAGCCGTGGTTGCTGTCGGCGATCACGTATACGTTCTCGCAGAAGCGGTCGAACACCGGAAACGAATCCGCTGTAAAGCTGCCGATGCCGCCGGACGGCTCCTTCTTGTATTTCGGCATGGTGCCTTCGAAGCGCTTCTGGCAGAAGGCCAGCGCCGATACCCACATGTGGGCAAAGTCGTCGCCGACAATGAAGTCCGGGCTCTCCGGGCCGTAGGGATCAATCTTCACCTGCTCTGGCGCAGTCGGCACCTTGAACGGCATGGCGCCGCCCTGCACGCCCCCGAAGTGGAAATCAGGCTTGTAGTAGATGCCCCACAGCTTGTCCGTGATCACCGTGCCGTCGACATCGGAATGGAGCGGCGCATCGGTGTCCACATGGATCACTGGCGGCATCTTGCCGTCATTGGTGCGCTGCAGCTCCGGGTTCACGCCGAGCGTGCCTTCCTGCAGCGACCAGAAGGTCCACATTGGCACGTCCTGGTGCATCTTGCCGTCCCGGCCCTTGATCGAGATCGCCTTGGGCAGTTCGAGCATGTCCCAGATCTGCTTGACCCACGGGCCGGCGCCGATGATGACCTGGTCGCAGCCAATCTTGCCCTTGTCGGTGACGACGGCCTTGACCGCGCCATTGGCGTCCTTCTCGAAACCGAGGACCTTCACGCCGGTCGCGATCCGCACGTCCTCGTTCTCCGCTTTCTTGGCGAGGCCGTAGATCGAGCGCGTGTTGTTGGCATAGCCCCCCTTCTCCTCGTGCAGCACCGACGTGATGCCTTTGGCCTGCCAGTCGGAGAAGATGCCCTGCATGTACTTCATGCAGTCCTTCTCGCCTTCGATGAAGACCGACGGATAGCCAATCTCCTTCTGCTGCTGGTAAATGCTGGCAACGTCCGCGTGCATCACCTCGGGGCTGATCTGCATATAGCCGACCGGGTGGTAGGAGAAGGCCTCCGGGTCGCCTTCCCAGACCGAGACGCTGTGCGCCATCAGGCGGCGCATGGCGGGCTGGAAGTAGTTGTTGCGCACCACACCGCAGGCAATACCGGAGGCGCCCGCCGCGATGGCGGTCTTGTCGACGACCAGGATGTCCTTGCCGCTGCCCTTGCCGCTCTTGCGCAAATTCTCGCCCAGATGCCAAGCGGCCGACAGGCCGTGGATGCCGGCGCCTACGATGACGTATTTGACGTGACTCGGAAGTCCCATAAGAGCAATGTCCTGTTGAATTTCGAGGCTGAACATAGTTGGGGATCCGCGACAACCATTTGACATATGGCGCCACATTACCGATAGTATCCGCCATATCGTCGATGTTGGAAGCGCACCTATCGGATCGTGGCAGGCTAGTGCTGCTGGTTGAGCTGGTTAGCACCGATCCAAATCGCGTCAGCGCCGCGATCCCGCTGCTGATGCGGTGCGATAATGTCTCCAGGAATTCGTCTGTCGCCCTCTTTGAATGCAATCTGATGTGCGCCGCGATTTCCGCGCTTACAGGGATTCGTACAAGGAATCGATTGTTTCGGTCCGGTACGGCATCGAGAACGGCTTTTCGAAGCGCCATGCGCGATAGTCATTCCCATCCGCCTTAGCCAATTCCTCCGCCCCAAAGATCATCCCGCCCCTCAGCCAATTAGCCATGTCAAGCATGGCAGTCTTGTGAATTGTCCCGGTCGCGCTCCCGCACGCATCTTTCACCAGCGTGATCCGAAAATCGCGCCAAAGAGCATCCCATACCGTCGTCTCCAGGCAGGCCTCCGTCCAAACCCCGAAGATGATCAGGTGCTCGATATCCATGCGGTTCAGAACAAGATCGAGCTTCGTGCCGTAAAAGGCGGTGAAGCGCTGCTTGTCGATGACGGTGTCCCCGTCCTGCGGGGCGACCTCGGGACAGATCTCGCCGCGCGTTGAACCGGCGACGCTGTGCGGCGGCCGGCCGCGGTCATCCAGTGACTCATATCGCGGCGCGTCGATACCCCTCGGGTCGAGCCAATGGCGCGTGTAAATGATCGGAAAACCAGTTCGTCGACAAGAGTCCAACACCTTGTGAGCCTTGCTCAGAACGTCTGGATAATTCTCCACCGCGCAAGCGCCCTCAGGGAGGTTCTCGCCTTGCAGATCAACGGCTAGTACTACGGTTCGCTCCAGCCGGAACCAATCAGTCATTTCAGCTCCTCTCACACAATGGGTAAACTGAGTTGCAAGCTCGGCCAATTACTTGCATGTGTTCGGGCACGGCAAGCAGCCAAAGGTCTATACTAGCGATATTTTGTTCACGCGAAGGCCCCTACGGCCCAATCCATAGCCAGTTTCACAACCGGTCTCTTCAAGGAACCTGGAGACCTTGCTTGAAATCTCCGATCGTATCGTGTCGTCTCTTCTCAGTTGGGCTCTTTTGGGCGCCTCGAGCTTCAATCCCTACCGGCAAATGACGGCGCTCACGAAGCCAAATTCACGCGAGCTCCATCGGCTAAGGTTAGATGCGCAATTGGGACCGCCTTGACGCGCTCTGCCACAGTTTTGACATCTGCCGCCATCGAACGCTTAGTTTGGCGACTCCGCCGACATCGGCGGTTCTGGCAGCACGGCACCCGCTTCGGCCCGAACCGAAATCCCGCGCGGGGTCGATGCGACGTTGCCGGCGTGAGTGAAGGAGACATCGCTAACGCCGCCATCAGAACCAATGCCTCCGGGCACGGCCGAGCACGATGGCGAAGGCCAGCACCACCGCCGAGAGCAGCAGCATGAAAAGAACAAGGTAGAGCGGCCACAACGTTGTCGCCGCCCCTCGTCATAGTTGCGGGGCCGTTTCTCCCGATGGCGAGCTCAAAGTAGCCTCGGACATTGGCAGGTATTGTCATCCATGATCGACCTTATGCAGCTAGCGCAGTTGATTAACGTGATGCTTGTCGACGGTTGGAGGTCGCAGGCAGGAGCTGAGCATAGATACATTTAGCTGCGTGCATTCTGGTTGCGCTAAAGCAGAAAACAATCTGAAGGTGGGTTACCTCCAAAACAGCCCCCGTTTGACCCAAGCCCGCGCCCCCCGATCCAAGGTCGTTCAGATCTGGCCGCATCAGTTCGGGCACGGCGGACGCTCCGAACTCTTTTTCTGGGATTTATCCCATTGCCCAAGCTGAGCGGCTCGCTCCTCTTGCATATCGCATGCCGCCATTGGCACGGAAATGCCAATCGAGGAGGACAAGTCCGCATAGCACCGAACCATGCTTCTCGAAACTCGCCTAACCGCTCGGTCTCCAAATGGCGGCGTTCGTGACGCCGATTCACGCGAGATCACCGGGTGATGATTAGATCGCGCAAATTAGAAACGCATGGACATTTGCGGCCATTCTTTTGACATCTGCCGCCATATTCCCACTTGACGATGATGAACCCCACATGCGGGTTCATCGCCGGCATCGCCGCGCGCATGGAAGGCGCCCCTTTTCATCACAGGCTTCCAATTCGAAATTAGCGCTTTCGCCAGCCCGGGTGGGGATCAACTCGACCGGCCAGCTGGCTCGGCTCATACCGGGAACCTGCCTTGACGTGGAGGGCAGCACCGACACCCGCCAGCGCGTGGGGCGGCGGGCTGCCCGAAATCGGTCACGTCGGTCTCGCCGCCAGCCGTAGCGCGAGACCGATGGTTCCGGTCCCCTCCGCGGCGAGCATGAGGCGTCGCGAGGCCTTCATTGAGACCTGGGCGACATCCCCGACAGCGGCCTCTTAAGCCGCCATGCCGCGGCCCTCCTCCATGCAGGCAAGGACACTGGCCTAGCCGCCGGCCTCCAGGTAACCCGATCGGGCGGCAGGCCCGCATGGGCGACGGCGGGCGCAAAATATCGGCTGGGTGATGCACCAGAGCACGAGGCTCGTCGTGCTGTACCTGCCGAGCTGGTCCACCGACCGTCTGCAGCGGATGACCGGCGTAGCGGCGCCGCGCGCTGGCGCGCCATTCGTGGTCGACGGCCGTGACGGGAGCAGACGGATCGTGACGGCCACCGATGCCGCAGGCGCTGCCCTCGGGTGCGCGTCAGTATGCCCGCTGCAAACTGGACCACGTTAGCGCCTGCGGCTCTCAGCTGTGGCAAAAAGGTTTCAACACGCTGGGTGATTGCAGCGGTTAGCTTGCCCCATATCGTTGAGGTGATCGAGAAGGGTAGCACGACGGTTTTTCACTGCAGCCTTTCTGGCCCAGTCAATGGACCGGGGCTGAGTGGGTCTTCAGCACGAGCTGGCGCATCACGACTGCTCCGCGGGACCACCTTGCAGTGCTTGATCGCTGGCGAGACTTCTTCATAACACAGGGATAGGCGCAGCATTGTCTCACGATCCGAAATCGGAATATGTCCATGCCGCGGCAGCTGACGACACCCCAGTTCGATCTGTTCTCGATCAGCCCGCCACGAAGACGACTGCGGTGACGCGTGGCACGCGACTCCCGGAAGACCGTGCCCGGCGGCTCCGCGCCCATCAGGTTCTGCACAATCGCGAGAGCAGTATGCTTCAACATGCAATGCACGACCGCCTGATGGCGCTCGGCTGGTCCCCTATGGAGACGATCGATGACTCGGTCACTCTGCCGCTGGCGGCATCGCACGCGCCGGTTTGACCCGACGGTCGCCGAGCTCTGCCTTGGCCGGGTGAGTGCGGTTTGCGGCACAGGAAGAGATCTCGCGCTTTGCCCGCAACAGCCGCGACCGGCAGCAACTCATCTAGTGTGCCACGTCGACACCGTGCTAATCGATCAGGAGACAATCTATGCGCCACGCCAGGGCAATGACCGATTGCTGCCGGGATTGAAAGGGGAACCTCAAACGAGTATGAGCTCGACCTTCTGCTCCTGCGCTCACTCTCGTCTCTACGATGAGGCTCCTCGCGCTCGCGGTTGCAGCCCCGTCTTCTTCGCGAAGGTCGGTGACCAGTTTCCTGATCGCCGCGTGCAGGAGGCCATCACTTGGTGTTTGAAAGGTCGCGGTACTTGGCAGCGCCCGGCAGTCGCTGATGTGCTTCCTCGAGCAAGGACTGGACTTGCTCGCCAAGCGCAACAACTGCGACGTCGTCTGGAGAGGCCGAACTATGCGACCATGCACTGAATGAACTAGAACGCGATCTCCGGCGGCTCCTACAATAAGTTCGGCGTCGCGGTAGGATTCATGGTCGAGAAAACACAACAGGGGCAGAAGATTGCTGAAGCCGGAAAAGAGCATCCCGAGAAGCTCGCGAGTGGTGAGCCATGCGCTTGGGCGATTGCTGAGGAGAGTCGGCGATGAATGATCAGTTGCTTTACCTGAGCGGGGCTGAAATCGCGGCCCTTAGGCCCAATCCAGCCGATCTACGCCTGAGCCTCGCGCGAGCGTTTCGTTTGCACGCGCAACACCGAGTTCAAGTGCGTCCGAAACAGACCCTTGCAATCGCTCCTGGACATTTCTTTCAAGCGATGTGCGCAGCCTCGCCCGAGCCTCCTTATGCTGCAGCCAAATGGGTCGGCATCGCAGAAAATTCCGGACGAGGGCTGTCGAACGTAAACGGTCTTGTTATCCTCAGTGATTTTAATACTGGACGACCTCTGGCTATCATGGATGGCAACAGCCTCACAGTTTTACGAACCGCCGCCATGTCGGCACTTGCTGCGGAATATCTTGCTCGCCCGGACAGTACCTCCATTGGATTTGTAGGCTGCGGTCAACAGGCGCTTGGGCACCTTGAAGCAATGTACGATCTTTTCCCAGGGTTGGCCGAAGCAGTTTGCTTCGACCGGAACGCAACCTCTGCGCGCCGGTTGGCAGTCATCGCACGAGAGAAGGGTCTGCAAAGCCGCGAAACTACGGCGGCCGATGACGCGCTCGCCTGTGACATCGTCATAACGACAGTGCCCGGGACCACTACGCTCACTCCCTTCCTCGATGCGAGCCTACTGCGTCCAGGCAGCTTCGTCAGCGCGGTCGACCTCGGTCGGTCGTGGCGCGTGGAAACTTTCAACGTATTCGATCTTCGCGTCGTGGACGATCGCGCGCAGGCGGAGGATCCAGAAAACCGATCCAAGCTCGCCTATCCCGGCCCCTTTGATTCGGATTTGGCAATGCTGGCGAGTGGAGTTGAGCGCGGTCGCTCTTCGGATCCAAGCCAGCGCACACTCTTTCTATTTCCGGGCTTTGCCCTTGCCGACCTTGCAGTCGCCAGCGCGGTGTTCGAGACAGCTCTGCGCACCGGTGGAGGCGTCGGGCTGCAGCGTTAGGAATCTCGAGGCGCCGACGAAGAGAGTTTCAGGGTGCCGATGGATTTGGGCATTCGCCCAAAGCCGGTCATAACACGCAACTCGGCTGGCTTTCGGGCGCTCCAGCACCGGTGCGCCAGTTGCGGCGCCTGCTCGGCAAAAAGAAGCGGCGGCGGCGGTCGCTTTGGGAGCGTTCCCAATGGAGGCGGTATGCGAGACAAGCGTCGCCGCGCTCCAATACTGCTGGGCGTTCAGGGCCATGGACACGGCCGAATTGGCCGCCCAATGGCGAACTGGTCTCCCGGATCGATGGGATCATTGAGACGCCGCCGAGATATGCTACCGCCGCAAGAAACCCGTCCTGACGGGCGGATCGCCGCCGCTGACGACGGGCCGAGATCGGCTGCGACAATGGCGAGGGGGTTCGCGTCGCTTTCGCGCTCGACTGCTGCCACCGCGAGGCCATCGCCCATATTGCCACTAAATTGGGCATCAGGGGGTAAGGAGGTGCCCGACCTCATCATCATCGCTGTCGAAGGCCGCTTCGGCTAGGTCAACCGGTTGACCCGACACGATCGAGCGGCTGAGCGACACCGTCCTAATCGCGGAACGAAATGGAGCCTGCAGTCAGGTCTCTCTGTTCGTCAGCATGCCCTTGCTGCGTGACGTTGGTCAAGTCGTCGAGCCAGGCGGCTTCCACCGGCAAGGGAAAAGGTCTCGTCCATAGCAAACACAGGATCCGCACGCAGGCGGCCCTCACCGTCCTCAACACGAGCTTCTGATCCAGGCGGAAGACCCGAACATTATCTACAGGGTCATCGAATCGATGCCCTCACGGCCCTAGCTGACACCTGACTACCGGCCCTTCAACGAAGGGCCGGTAGTCGGAACCACCTTTGACGACAGCGTGCACGACGCGGGCCATCTGGCGGTAATAGCGGTCACTGCCTTGCGGCGTAGATCGGGATTGTCGCGATCCCGCGCAATGTAGCGTTCGAACTTATGACGGAAGCCATTCTCCCGCTGGCGGATGGCGACTTGTCCGGCGATCCACAGGGTGCGGCGCAGCCGAGCATTGCCGAATTTGGAAAGGCGGGTCTGGCCCCGATATTGGCCTGACTGCTGTGTCGAGAGGTCCAGCCCGCAGAACTTTAGAAACTGGCGATGATGAGCGAAACGGCGAAGATCGCCGGCTTCGGCAATGATGGTCAATGCGTTGATCGGTCCAATGCCCGGGATTTGTCGCAGGAGCTGATAATCCTGGCTGTGCCGCAACAGCTCGTCGGCCTGCGCTTCGATCTCATTGCGCTGCCGGATCAGGCTGCGTGCTTCGTCAATGACCATCCGGAACATGCGAATGGCAGGGGCATCAAGCGGCAGCGGCAGTCCGATCGATGAGCGCGCCGTCTCGTAAATATCCATCAGAATCTGTGTCTTGCTGACCTTGCGGCCGACGACATCCCAAGCTGCTGTCACAAACTCCTCCTTTGTCAGCGCCGTGATGCTTGCTGGCGTCGGAAAGGTATGGAGGAAGGCGAAGAACCAATCGCTGCGGCTGTTCCCCCGGAATCGATCGATCTCGGGAAAACACAGTGGCAGGTAGTGCGTCAGGATACGGTGCTGGATCTCGGTCTTGGCCCTGGCGATCGCTTCATGGGTCTTCGACAGTTCCCGCACGTCGTTGATGCCGGCGCGCAGCGGATCATTTAGACCTGCGTCGCCTGGATCCTGAGCATGTGCAGCGTCACCTGGGCATCCTTTGGATCGTTCTTGTCCCAGCTGTTGTGCAACGCTTCTCGTGTTCGGGCCAGCGCCAGCGACGACACCAGCCGCACCTCAAAACCCGCATTAGCCAGGCGCCATGCTATCGGCCGGTGATAGTTCCCGGTCGCCTCAAAGGCGCAGACCACAGGGCGGCCGTACGCCTGCAGCACTTCGATCTGATGGTCGTGCTCAACACGGGTGTTGAGGACCAAAAGGCGACGCCGGCGCTTGTGGCCCGGTGCTTCGATCAGAACTTCATTGCGCACCTTGGCAATGTCGATCGCTACCAGCACCGCGGCGGCGGGTGTAGAATCTGAAGTGGTCATGGTCGGTCTCTCTGGAATGGGTTGTGAACATTCACATTCTAGAGAAACTTTGACTGGCCATGGCCGCCTCGACAGCGTTGCGCGCCTGCAGCGAAACTACATCGCCAACGAGATCAGGTCCGCGACATTGGACTGGAGCCGAGGGCGACTCCAGTTTCAGAGCCCGCAAGCGAGACCTTTCGTCAGGACGATGAAACGAGATCATGTCCAAGTCTCGCAGGGCGCCCGCTGGCATGGAAACATTGCAACAGATCGTTCAAATAACTTTACAGAATCTTTTGCAACCGCGGACCGCTGACGATGCTAGGTTCATCCGCAAGGTCTGAAGGCACGCGTGAATATGAGCCACGCC
>NZ_SRUN01000260.1:0-294 GCF_004791595.1 Mesorhizobium sp. M8A.F.Ca.ET.202.01.1.1
CAAATCTACCCGCAAGCCGTTCACCGAGACGGAAATTGCGGCTGTTGCCAAACGACTCGAACAATCGGATGCCAACGACCAGTTGGTAGCAATCCTTCAGATCGCACAGAATACCGGCGCTCATGCGAAGGAAATTTGCCTACTCTCCGGCAGCGATATTGTTCTTGATGCCCCAGTCCCCTTCATTCGCATCGACGTGAACGAAAATCGAAAGCGACTGAAAACGGGTGGCGCTCGTCATCGCGAGATTCCCCTAGTTGGGATCGCTTTGGAAGCTGCTAAGCGCCATCCAAC
>NZ_SRUN01000261.1:0-294 GCF_004791595.1 Mesorhizobium sp. M8A.F.Ca.ET.202.01.1.1
GGCGGCTTCCGAGGCGGCCAGGTAGAATTCCCACATGCGGCAGAAGCGCTCGTCATAGATTGCCCTGGCCTTGTCGCGGTTGGCGGCAAAGCGCAGCCCCCAATGCTTCAGCGTTTCCGCGTAGTGCAGGCGCAAAACCTCGATGTCGGTGACCACCAGTCCGGACTTCTCGATCGCCGGCATCACCTCCGAAAGCGCAGGGATATAGCCGCCGGGAAAAATGTATTTGCGGATGAAGGCGCTTGTCGCCCATGGCACGCCGGAACGGCCGATCGTGTGCAGCAGCATCACGCC
>NZ_SRUN01000262.1:0-294 GCF_004791595.1 Mesorhizobium sp. M8A.F.Ca.ET.202.01.1.1
GGGCATCCCGGCCGAGCAGGGCGTCGTGCGCATCGGCATTGCGCATTACAATACGGCAGCCGAG
The DNA here is from genome assembly GCF_004791595.1 of Mesorhizobium sp. M8A.F.Ca.ET.202.01.1.1. Taxonomy (NCBI): domain Bacteria; kingdom Pseudomonadati; phylum Pseudomonadota; class Alphaproteobacteria; order Hyphomicrobiales; family Phyllobacteriaceae; genus Mesorhizobium; species Mesorhizobium sp. M8A.F.Ca.ET.202.01.1.1. The sequence goes on from NZ_SRUN01000262.1 coordinate 65, forward strand.
ATCGAGGAGACGCTGGAAAGCGTGCACCGCGTGATCGCTATGCTGCGGCAGCAACGTTCCTGAGATAGTCCTTCTTGCTGCCGAAACCGGTCAGGAAAGCGGTGAGATTGTCGCCGAGCGCATCGCAGAGATAGCCGCCTTCCTGGACGATGACGGTCGGCAGGCCAAGCCCGGCAATCGCTTCGCCGATGCGCGAGAAGCCGGGCGTCGTCACCGAAAGTCCGCCGAAC
>NZ_SRUN01000263.1:0-294 GCF_004791595.1 Mesorhizobium sp. M8A.F.Ca.ET.202.01.1.1
AGGCGCTGACCGTCGCCCACGCGTGCCAGTATGTCGACGACGCGACGACGCCGGGCATCTTGCGGTTCCAAGGCGGCGAAACTTTCGAGCGCTTTGCCACTGCCCACAAGACCTTCGACTACGCGAATACCGAGAACGACCAGAACCGGCTCGTGTGGGCGCCGTTTCATTTTCTGCCCGCAGGAGAAGGCGCGACGCTCGAAGAAAAAGCCGTATGCCGGGCGGACAGCGCGGTTGCGCGCGAGGTCGTGCGGCGCGCGATCCGGCAGCGCGGCACAGACACCGGTTTGCACC
>NZ_SRUN01000264.1:0-294 GCF_004791595.1 Mesorhizobium sp. M8A.F.Ca.ET.202.01.1.1
GAGGCGATGACCAGGTAGTCGCCGAGGCTCGATTTACGCTGGATGTCGCTTGAGACGATGTTTTCGGCCTTGGAGTCTTCCAGACTGGCAAGGACTGTCGTGATGGCGAGGGACGCAGCATCGTTTCCGCTGATCCCGGCCGGCGAAGGCACGATATCGGCCTTCTTCCGCAGTGCTGTTCTCAGTGTGTTTCCTTTCCCAACAAGAACAACCAAATCACCCGCCAAATCAGGTGACACCACTTAAATAGGCAGAGTTCCATTGCAGTTTCAAGACGGGGGGCCCTGCCGGGGC
>NZ_SRUN01000265.1:0-294 GCF_004791595.1 Mesorhizobium sp. M8A.F.Ca.ET.202.01.1.1
AAAAGCGCGAGCGCTCAGCGTTGCTCAGCTTCGGAGCCAAGCGCAAGGCGCGACAGAGCGCCGGCGATCCAGTCTAAGGCGCACGATCTTTCAGATTCGCTCCATGCGCTTTAGGTTTTTGATTCTACGCATGTCTTTGTCCCGAAACCGGTTCCCACTTTCGGGAGACATGCTTTAGATCCGGGTGGGCAGCACCGGCCGGTTACTCGCCGGCCGTCGCCTTCGCCTGTCCGCGCTTGCGACGGCGGCCGCTGATTTCCCAGCGCTTGTGGAACCACATCCATTGGCCCGGGT
>NZ_SRUN01000266.1:0-293 GCF_004791595.1 Mesorhizobium sp. M8A.F.Ca.ET.202.01.1.1
CGCGAATCCAGGAAGCGCTGAACACGCCGCCGCATCTCGTCATCAAGCACACCGGCCTCGATGCCGACGATCCGATGCCGGACATGGCCGAGATAGAGCGCCAGCTCGACCGGCTAAAGATCGAGCGCGAGCGGCTCGGCGCCGTCAATCTGCGCGCCGAGGAAGAACAGAGGGAGCTTTCCGAGCGGCTGGAGACCATCGTTTCCGAGCGCGAGGACATCATCGAGGCGATCCGCAAGCTGCGCCAGGCCATCCAGAGCCTCAACCGCGAGGGCCGCGAGCGGCTGCTGTCG
>NZ_SRUN01000267.1:0-292 GCF_004791595.1 Mesorhizobium sp. M8A.F.Ca.ET.202.01.1.1
GTCACCGCGGCTGTAGCCCACGCGCGGCGAAACGTCGCCGAAGGACGGGCGCGATACGGTCTTGTTGGCCGAGGCGCGCAGCACCCAGTCATCGGCCGCGTCATAGCGCAGGTGCAGGCCCGGCAGCACGTTGGTGTAGCTGCTGTTGGCCACGCGCGGGGTGACGGTGAAGCTGCGGCCGTTAGCGGCCACGTCCACCTGGGTGCCGATCGCCTAGAAGCGGGTGTTCTCCACGCGCACGCCGCCGATGATACCCAGCGCGCCCACGTCCCACGTACCCCTGGCATAACTC
>NZ_SRUN01000268.1:0-292 GCF_004791595.1 Mesorhizobium sp. M8A.F.Ca.ET.202.01.1.1
CGCAGGCCCTTGAAGCTGGCGTGGCCATCCTTGCCGATGATGATATGGTCGTGGACGGCGATACCGAGCGGCTTTGCCGTATCGATGATGGTCTTGGTCATCTCGATATCCGCACGCGAAGGTGTCGGGTCGCCGCTCGGGTGATTGTGGATTAAAATCAAGGCGGTAGCGGATAGTTCGAGAGCGCGGCGCACCACTTCGCGTGGATAGACCGGTGTATGGTCCACGGTCCCGTGCCCCTGCACTTCGTCGGCGATGAGGACATTGCGCTTATCGAGGAACAGGATGCGGA
>NZ_SRUN01000269.1:0-292 GCF_004791595.1 Mesorhizobium sp. M8A.F.Ca.ET.202.01.1.1
GGCGAGGTCTGCCCGCAATGGATCTTCGATCTAGGCTGGGTGGTGTTCGGCGCCCATGACAGCGCGGCGAAACGACAGCTGATCCGCGAATTTGTCCTCCTGATCAGCAAGAAGAACGCGAAGTCGACCATCGCGGCTGGCATCATGGTGACGGCGCTCATCATGAACCAGCGCGCCATGGGCGAATATCTGATCCTGGCGCCGACGAAGGACGTCGCCGACAACAGCTTTCTGCCCGCCCACGGGATGATCACCGAGGACAACGCCCTCTTCAAGCGGTTCAAGCCGAGCG
>NZ_SRUN01000026.1:0-38089 GCF_004791595.1 Mesorhizobium sp. M8A.F.Ca.ET.202.01.1.1
AACAAACCGTAGCCGCTCGTCCATGATCCCAGTTTCTCGCCAAACCATCGCCGGTCCTCCCGGCGGACAAGAAAACTGTCACCCATGCTATCGGTCCATTCTGTTACCTATCTATCCGGTTCGGACACCGGGCATTTCTCCCCGTATAGGACGGGGAGAAAGGGGCTGGCCGCAACGCCGGCACTTTTCTTGCAGCGCTGATAATTGGCGAAAGCGTCGGCCACAGCACCCCTCTCCCCGTCCCTATACGGGGAGAGGATGCCGGCAGGCAGGTGAGGGGCAGCACCAACCTTCGTCGTCTTTACCCTAACCTGTGATCCTCACATGCGGCGCGAACACCCTGATCGCCTCGATACGCATCGGATAGGCGCGAAACCGTACCCTCTCACTCCGTCGCGCACCCCTCGTCCGTCGCCTTCGGCGACACCTTCCCCCACAAGGGCGGGAAGGGAGAGTCTACCCCGTCACCGCCACATGCGGCGCCAGCCGCTTGATCGCGGCGACAATGTCCAGCCCGCTCATGTCGAGCGAGTTGACTTCCATGCGCACGGTGTTCCCGCCGAATAGCGCATTGGCCAGCGCGTCGGACGGCTCACCGGTCAGTTCGAAACTGACCATGCCCGAGCCCTTGCCGGAGGAGGAGAGGCGCACGCTCTTCACCGTCTCCCAGGGCACCAGCACGTCGCCGAGGCGGCGATCGCGATAACCGTTTTCGTCGAGCACCACCTTGACCGAGGTGTCGAAGGCGCCGCGCACCATGTAGCCGCCGAACCCGAGGAAGCCCAGCGCCAGCAGCGCCACCAAAAACACCCGCCCGCCATCGGCGCCGTTGGCCAGCCCCTTCAGCGTATAGAAGCCAAAAATCGCCGCCATCAGCAACGACCCTGCGACGGAAGAGAACTTGTTGGTGGGACTGTTGCGGAATTCGACGGGGGCGGACATGGGGGCGCACTCACCGGCCGGGCTTCAGCAAGGTCCAGATCCAGCCGGCGAAAGTCAGCACCAGGAAGGGATAGCCGGCGGCCGGCAGCGGCGCCGAGGTCGGCTGCAAGGGCGCGCCCCACAGCACCATGCCCACCGACACCAGGAACAGCACGGCGGCAATGAGCCCGGTGATCCGCATCCACAGCGCAAAAGTGTTGGGCACGCTGGCCAGGATCAGCGCCGCCGCCCAAAGCGAGATGCCGCCGACATAGGAAGGCACGCTGGCCTGCAACCCGGCCGCATTGCCGGCCAGAAGCAGGCTCTCGCCGGCAAGGAAGGTCAGGAAGCCCGCGGCGACGCAATCATTGCCGAGCCGCTGGTATTTCATGGTCAGCAGCGCGGTCGCCACCACCAGCGCCACGCCGTCGATCGCCCACAGCGTCTCGCGCAGCGCATCGCTCGCCACGAAGGTGCCGGCAAGGCCGAAGATGCCGCCTATGGCGAGACCGATGGAGGCGATGGTGTCGAGGGTGGTGCGCATGTGGTGTCTCCCCAAGCTAGGGGGAGGATACGTCGGAACGGAGTATACTCAAAGGGGCGGTCCGCCGTCCGGTGTGAAGCGCGTTAGCCCAGTTCAAATTGATTTTGGCGAGCTTGGGCGTGGCCGGCGAAAGGAAAGGCGGTAGGTATCCAGGGATGTCCCATCACCCGCACTGGGGTGGGACCCGCTGCCTCGGGCCGGACCCCTCAATCCCCCATCTTCAGCGCCTGGATAAACGCCTCCTGCGGGATATCCACCTTGCCGAACTGGCGCATCCGCTTCTTGCCCTCTTTCTGCTTGTCCAAGAGCTTGCGTTTGCGCGAGACGTCGCCGCCATAGCACTTCGCGGTGACGTCCTTGCGCAGCGCCGAGATGGTTTCGCGCGCGATGACCTTGCCGCCGATGGCGGCCTGGATCGGGATCTTGAAGAGGTGGTGCGGGATCAGCTCCTTCAGCTTCTCGCACATCTGCCTGCCGCGCTTTTCCGCCGCCGTGCGGTGCACCAGCATCGAGAGCGCGTCGACCGGCTCCTCATTGACCAGGATCGACATCTTCACCAGGTCGCCCTCGCGGTAGTCGGTCAGGTGGTAATCGAACGAGGCGTAGCCTTTGGAGATCGACTTCAGGCGATCGTAGAAATCGAAGACCACTTCGTTGAGCGGCAGATCGTAGGTCAGCATGGCGCGCTTGCCGACATAGGAGAGGTCGGCTTGGATGCCGCGCCGGTCCTGGCAGAGTTTCAGGATGCCGCCGAGATAGTCGTCGGGGGTCAGGATGGTGGCGCGGATCCATGGCTCTTCGATGGCCGAGATTTTCACCACGTCGGGCATGTCGGCCGGGTTGTGCAGTTCCTTGACCGAGCCGTCATTGAGCAGCAGCCGATAGACGACCGATGGCGCGGTGGCGATCAGGTCGAGGTTGAACTCGCGCTCCAGCCGCTCCTGGATGATTTCGAGATGCAACAGGCCAAGGAATCCGCAGCGATAGCCGAAGCCCAGCGCCGCACTGGTTTCCATTTCATAGGAGAAGCTGGCGTCGTTGAGGCGCAGTTTGCCGACGGCGGCGCGCAGGTCCTCGAAATCGGCGGCGTCGACCGGGAACAGGCCGCAGAACACCACCGGCTGCGCCGGCTTGAAGCCGGGCAAGGCATGCGCGGTCTGGCGCCTGTCCTCGGTGATGGTATCGCCGACGCGGGTGTCGGCCACTTCCTTGATCGAGCCGGTGAAGAAGCCGAACTCGCCGGGGCCGAGCTCCTCTACATTGATGCGGGCGGGCGTGAACACGCCGGTGCGCTCGACCAGGTATTTGGCGCCCGTGCCCATCATGCGGATGGTCTGGCCCTTTTTCAGCACGCCGTCGATGATGCGCACCAGCACGATGACGCCGAGATAGGCGTCGTACCAGCTGTCGACCAGCATCGCCTTCAGCGGTGCCGTGGCGTCGCCCTCGCGCGGCGGCGGCAATTGGTGGACGATCGCTTCCAGCACGTCGGGAATGCCCAGCCCGGTCTTCGCCGAGATCAGCACGGCGCCCGACGCGTCGATGCCGATCACCTCCTCGACCTGCTCGCGGATGCGCTCGGGCTCGGCCGCCGGCAGGTCGACCTTGTTCAGCACCACGACGATCTCGTGGTTGTTGTCGATCGCCTGGTAGACATTGGCGAGCGTCTGCGCCTCGACGCCCTGGCTGGCGTCGACGACCAGCAGCGAACCTTCGCAGGCGGCCAGCGACCGCGACACTTCATAGGCGAAGTCGACATGGCCGGGCGTGTCGATGAGGTTGAGGATATAGTCCTCGCCATTGTTGGCGCGGTATTTCAGCCGCACCGTCTGCGCCTTTATGGTGATGCCGCGCTCGCGCTCGATGTCCATCGAGTCCAGCACCTGCTCCTTCATGTCGCGCAGCTCCAGCCCGCCGGTCGACTGGATCAGGCGGTCGGCGAGCGTCGATTTGCCATGGTCGATATGGGCGACGATGGAAAAATTGCGGATGTGGTCGAGGGGCGTGCTCATGCCGCGCGCTTTAGCAGGGGCGGCAAGCGGCGGCAAGGCTTGGCGCCCAAGGGCTGCCCGCCGCACACAAAGCGGTGAAATCGGCAAAAGAATCGAAAAACCGGTCTGCGCGCCAACGATGCATAAACTTTAATCGTTCAGATTAGACCTTGGTTTGCCGGCTGCGTGGTAATCGCACGCTCGCTAATGCCTGTTGGGGGTTGGAAATGTTCAAGCTTGCAAGCGGCTTTGCCCGTTCCCGCGGCGGGTCGATGATGCCGCTCTTCCTGGTGAGCCTGATGCCGCTGATCGCGGCCGTCGGCTTCTCGGTCGACTACACCAGCGCGGTCCAGACCAGGTCCAACCAGCAGCAGGCGCTGGATGCCGCGATCCTGACGATCACCACCATGGACACCACGTCGACGCTGCCGCAGCGCCAGACGATGCTGCAGGATTCCTTCATCGCCAACGGCGGACAAGGCACAGCGACGCTGACCAGCTTCGTCGCTGGGACCACCGCCACCGCGACCACCGCGCGGGCCACGGCAAGTTTCGCCATGCCGACCGTTTTCATGACCATCGCCAGGATCGACACCGTGCCGATCGCCGTGGCCTCGGCGGTCAGCAAGCCGCCGGCGCTGGTCGCGGCCAACTTCAAGGTCACCGGCGTATCGGGCTACTGGAACAAGAAGATGACGCTCTACGGCACGCAATTCGGTGCGACGACGGCCAAGCCGCTGATGACGATCGACTACGTCTATGGCAAGACCGGAGACCCGAAGGGCTATGGCACCACCACCACCAGCATCCTTACGACCGATTCGACCGGCAAGACCGTCACCACGGTGGCCCAGACGCAGGTTTGCAAGCTCGCCGGCTCCAACCCGCCCGCCGGTGCGGTGATCCAGACCGACAAGTTCCAGACAAAATTTTACTGTGTCGACACGATGTATCCCGCCGATGGCACTGGCGCGTCCATCGATGTCAGCCAGATGGGTGGCCTCAGTCTGCAGATGTATGTGCCATCAGGCATCCCGCAATATCTCAAGACGAATGATCCGACCACCTCCAACCGGCTCTACAGCGGGATCAAGGATCCGCAGACCAACGCTATCAATTACAATGAGATCGCGACCGGCCAGGTCGTCGATATCTTCGGCCTCGTGCCTTGCGGTTCGACAGCCTATCAGGCCTGGGAAGACGGCGGCAACGCGGTCCCGGCGCCGGTCAGCAACGCCGACTTCTTCTACAACGTGACCGGCAAGTGCGACTTCAACAAGCGGCCCTCGGACACCGCGCTGACGCAGTGACACTGCCGATCTCCCCCCTCGTGGGGGAGATGGCCGGCAGGCCAGAGGGGGGCGCTGTCCCGCCGACCTTGCCAAGTTCACGATGTTCCGCCCTGGGTCGACCGGCCATGTCCCCCGCGTGCGCCGACATCTGTTTAAAAGCGCGAGCATAGGCGCTCTACGCCCCCCTCTGTCCTGCCGGACATCTCCCCCACGAGGGGGGAGATTGGACGCGCGACCGTTTTCGCCAATCTCCAGCGCCGCAAGGAAGAGGGGCAGGCGCTCTTCAATCACAAACCGGTGAGCGCTGTAACGAAGCGGCAAGTGGCGGCGAAGTGGGGATATGACGGGCGCATCGTGGCGCCCTCCCACGGAGCAAGCCGATGTCGCCAGTCATGTCACGCAGGGTCCTCGCACTGTCCGGCCTCGCCGCGCTGGCGCTCGCCGCCTCGCTCGGCGCGGCGGCAGCCCAGCCGCTCAGCGTGGTCGAACTGTTCACCAGCCAGGGCTGCTCGTCCTGTCCGCCGGCCAATGCCAACCTCATCAAGGTCAAGGACCGGCCCGGCGTGCTCGCGCTGTCGTTCAACGTCACCTATTGGGACTATCTCGGCTGGAAGGACACGTTCGGCAAGAAGGAATTCACCCAGCGCCAGGTTTCCTACGAGCCGCCGCTCGGCCATGACGGGCCGTTCACGCCGCAAGTGGTGGTCAACGGCCATGCCGACGTCGTCGGCGCCGCACCCGGTGAGATCGAACATCTGATCACTGCCACGGCCAAGACCGGCGGTCCGTCGCTTTCGCTCGACGGCGGCAAGGTCGCGATCGGCGCCGGCGCGGCACCGGGCGGCAAGGCCGATGTCTGGCTGGTGCGCTACACCAAGGGTGTCGTCGAGGTGCCGGTGGCGCGCGGCGAAAACACCGGACGCACCTTGCCGCACGCCAATGTCGTGCACGCGCTGACAAAACTCGGCAGCTGGAGCGGCGAGGCCAAGACGCTCGATCTGCCGGCAGCCTCGGGCGGTCTCAGCACCGCCGTGCTGGTGCAGTCGCCCGGCGGCGGGCCGATCCTGGCCGCCGCCGCCAACTAGATCGCGTTCGAGCAGAGATTTGCCGAGCAGAGATTTGCGCCACCGCATGGGCGGCGGCGCAAGACCCCGGCCGTCCAAAAGGGCGTGCCACCAACCCCACAAGGAAACCGACCATGACCAATTTCTCCCGCCTGACGCTGCCGGCGCTCGCGCTCGCTCTGTGCTCGACCGCGCTGTTTGCCGGCGGCATCGCGCGCGCCGACGATGCCACCAATGCGATGAAGCCCGCCGCGGACGCCATGAAGCCGGCCGCGGACGCGATGAAGCCGGCAACCGATGCGATGAAGCCGGCCGACCCGATGGCCACCAACTCCATGAAGCCCGCCGCCGATGCCATGAAGCCCGCCGCGGACGCGATGAAGCCCGCCGCGGATGCGATGAAACCGGCGACCGATGCCATGAAGCCGGCAACGGATGCCACCGCCAATTGAGCTTGGCGCGTGGCTGTCCCCGGCGGGCTCCCTGTCCATCCGGGGACAGTCGCTGGAACAATCCCGGCAAAGGCTTGAAGCGGTTTTGCGTCGGGAATTACGTCAAGGCAAAAGTCCGGGCGCACGTGAATGTGAGGCGCCGCCGCAACTCGCGCATCGCGCCACCGTAGCTGATCCAATAGACTGATCCCCCAAGTCACTGATCAACGGGGGAAGCCATGAGGAGTGCAACCATGACCAGTATCAACAACCGTTCGGCCGGTCTTGTCCGGGGCGCGCTCGCCGCACTCGCCCTTGCCGTCGCGGGCGCCGCCTTCTGGCTGACGCCTGCCATCTCCGCCGAGGACGCGGTGAAAATCCCGCCGCCGGCAATCGACGAAAAGGCGGCCACGGGCAGCGAAAAGGCAATCTTCGCCGGTGGCTGCTTCTGGGGCGTGCAGGGTGTGTTCCAGCACGTCAAGGGCGTCAGCAAGGCGGTTTCCGGCTACACCGGCGGCGCCAAGGACGATGCCGTCTACGAGACGGTCGGCACCGGCCGCACCGGCCATGCCGAATCCGTCGAGATCACCTATGATCCCTCTGTCGTCACCTACGGCCAGCTGCTGCAGGTCTATTTCTCGGTCGCCCACAACCCGACCCAGCTCAACTACCAGGGACCGGACTCCGGCACCCAGTACCGCTCGACGATCTTCGCCGAGAACGACGCGCAGAAGAAGATCGCGCAGAGCTACATCGCCCAGCTCGACAAGGCCAAGGTGTTTTCCGAGCCCATCGTCACCACGCTGGAAACCGGCAAGACCTTCTACCCGGCCGAAAACTACCACCAGGACTTCCTGACGCTGAACCCGACCTACCCCTACATCGTCTACAACGACCTGCCCAAGGTGGCGAATTTGAAGACGCTGTTCCCGTCGCTCTACAGCGAAAAGCCGGTACTGGTGCTCTCGGCGAGCAACTGAGTGCCTAATCTCCCCCCTTGAGGGGGAGATGGCCGCGAAGCGGCCAGAGGGGGTCGGTCCGACCGGGCTCGACCTGTTGCGACAGAAGAAGGCTAGCGCCTTACGTCCGGCGACCCCCTCTGTCACCTACGGCGACATCTCCCCCTCGAGGGGGGAGATTTTGTGCCTACATGGCCTTCATCGCATCGCACGACACATCGGGGTTCATGTCGGCAAAGGTCCCGGTCGGGTTCTTCTTCCACGCCCAGACATGCAGTTCGTAGAAAGCCCCGAGGCCGTAGCGGTTGGGTGCGCTGTTGAAGTTGAACAGCTGCCCTCCGAGCGATGCCGGACCTTTCGAGGTGATGTATTCGACGGCAACAAGCCTGAGCTTGCCGTCGGACATCGGCTCGTACATCACCGCCTCCGGCTTGGCGACATCGATCGCGTCGTCCTTCAGATAGGCGGCATTGACGTAGTGGATGCCCATCGCGCCGCCGCTGATGCCGCTGGCGCATGCGATCGGCGCGTAGCCTTCGGCGGTCGCCATCGCCACATTCTCGAAGCGGCTATTGGCCGCCCGCACCTTCTCGTCCAGCGCGCCGGTTTCATGGGCATTCGCCGCCGTGGCCGCGATCGACAGGATCGACAGGTTGATGAGATGTCTGGTCCATAGATGGATGTTCATTTTCTCTCCTCGTTGTTGATGCGCGCGGGAGCACCCGCTCCTCGCGGCGAAGCGGTATGGCCGGGCGTATCGGTGGCTATAACCGGGTGAAGTCCCAGTAGTGGGGCAGCTCTTCGCGCTCCGGCAGGCCGATGTCGCGCCTCAGATAGTCGCCTTCCGGTGGCCGGCGCCTGCCCGGCAAGTGCGCGGAAAGCGCCGACACGATCCGCCGCAGGCGGCGGGGCACGCCCCACGCCCGGCGATCATCTCCCAGGGCAGGCATCGCGTCGTTGGCCGGCATGTCGGGCATGCCGCCATTGCGCTGGGCGGCCGGACTTTCATGGGCGATAAAAGTAAGGGTCAAGAACCCGCACCTCCGTGATCTTGTCGACGGGCAGGGAGTTCTTCTGGGCGGTGCTGCGGATCGCCTCCGGCGAAGGCGCGTCATAGATGCAGAAACTCTGCTTCCTGTCGGGCGACACAAAGGACTGCACCCAGGTGACGCCCTTCTCGGCGTTGCGCATGATCACTCCGGCCAGTGCATCGGCGCCGGCATCGTTCATCGGCACGCTGAGGCCGGCAGGAAATGTACGTTCAACCACATAGCGGGGCATATCGAGGTTCCCTTTTCCATTGGACACGCTCGAATTGAGCGCGGCTGGACATGATCACGCCCGTCAACGGCGCGCATCGGAACCTTTCCCTATGTTTGGCGGGACGATTCCCCATGTTAACGGCGTTTAGTCCAGGAGCCACACAGCAGATACCGAGCCCGGATACCCTGGCGGTCGAGTTGGGGCGCGGCGGCCGCAACCAGGATCACGTGAGCCGATGACCATGCTTCTGGAACGGCAGACACAGCTGGCGCAATTGGACGGCTTGCTGGCACAGGCCGGCCGCGGCCGCGGTCACGTGGCGGCGTTGTCGGGCGAAGCGGGCGCCGGCAAGTCGGCGCTTGTCGAGGCCTTCATCGGCGAAGCCGGTGCGCGGGCCCGCATCTTGCGCAGCGCCTGCGAAGACCTATCGATTCCCGATCCGCTCGGGCCGCTCTACGACCTTGCGCGAGAGGCGCAATGGGCAATGCCGCAAGCCGTCGACGCGCGGCGGGGAGAGCGGCTGCCGCTGTTTTCCGACGCGCTGGACGTCTTCGACGCGACAGCGGGCGCGACCATTCTGGTGATCGAGGATTTGCACTGGGCCGATGACGCGACGCTCGACTTCGTCCGCTTTCTCGGCCGCCGCATCGCCAACACCCACATCCTGCTGCTTTTGACGGCGCGCACGGACCGCAGCGAGGGCCAGATGCGCGTGCGCCGCGCGCTGGGCGAAATCCCGGCCGCAAGCGTCGCACGCATCGACGTGCCGCTTTTGAGCGAGGCGGCGGTGCTGTCGCTCGCCGGCGCCGCCGGCCGAGACGGCGATGCCATCTACCGGGCGACCGCCGGCAACGCCTTTTTCGTCACCGAACTGTTGAGCTGCGAATGCGAAACGGCATTGCCGGCCAGCGTGCGCGACGCGGTGCTGGCGCGCGCCGAACGTCTGTCGGCCGGTGCCCGCTCGATGCTCGACGCCGTCTCGGTATTTCCCAGGCGCGCCGACGCCTGGGCGCTGGCGGGCCTGTGCGGCGTGGCCAGTGCCGGCCAGCTCGCGGAATGCGTCTCCAACGGTTTGCTGGACGATCTGGGCGACGCCTATGCGTTTCGCCACGAGATCGCCCGCCACGCCATCGAGACGATGCTGACGACCAGCCACCGACGGGCGTTCAACCAGCGCGCGCTGTCGGCGCTGCTCGAAAGGGGCGACGTCGCCACCGCGCGGCTGGTCCATCACGCGGTGGAGGCGCACAATCTGGAGACGGTGCGCGAACTGGCGCCGGTCGCGGCGCGCGAGGCCTCCCGCGTTGGCGCCCATCGCGACGCCACCGGCTATTATGAGGTCGCCTTGCGCCAGGCCGACACCTTGCCCGCGCAAGAGCGCGCCGGGCTTTACGAGCAATATGCCTTCGAGTGCCATTTGATCGCGCGCATCGCCGACGCCATCGAGGCGCAGGAGCAGGCGCGCGCACTGCAACAGGCGCTCGGCAACAGTCTGAAAGAAGGCGACAGCCTCAGATGGCTGTCCCGCTTCGCCTATCTCCTGGGCGACCGGCAGGCCGCCGACCGGTTCGGCGCCCAGGCGGTCGCGTTGCTGGAGAGCGTTGGGCCAAGTGCCGAGCTTGCCATGGCCTATTCGAACCTTTCGCAGCTGGCGATGCTGGCCGAGAGACTGCACGAAGCGTTGTCGCTGGGCTCCAGGGCGATAGAGCTCGCCGAACGGTTGAACCGGCCGGATGTCGTCTGCCACGCCCTCAACAATGTCGGCGCCGCCGAGCAGTGGCTGGATCTGGCCAGCAGCCGGCGGCATCTTGCCCGCAGCCTCGAAATCGCGCTGCAGGAGAATTTTCAGGAGCACGCGGCACGCGCCTTCACCAACTGCGCTTGTGGCGGCATGAACCAGCTCGACTATCGCGAGGCCCAATCCTTCCTCGATCGCGGCATCGATTACTGCGTCGAGAACGATCTGGCGACATGGCGCGACTATATGCACGGCGTGCGCGCGCAATTGCGGCTGCGTCAGGGATGCTGGGATGAGGCGGCTTCCGAGGCGCTGGATGTGATTGGCAACGATCAGGCCACGGCCCTGGTGCGCTATCCCGCTTTGGTGGCGCTGGCGAAACTGCGCCTTCGGCGCGGCGACCCATCGGCCGAGCCGCTTTTGGCGGAGATGAAGCGGTTCCTGGAAAAGGGCATCGAGCTGCAGCGGCTGCTGCCCTACGCGGCGGTGGTTGCCGAACAGGCCTGGCTTGGGCAGGCGGACAAGGACGAGGCGCTGCGGCTCATCGGGCTTGCCGAAGGCCTGTCACCGACGCGGGCTGTCTTTGCCGAACTGGCCGTCTGGCGGCGAATGCTGGTACCGGATGTCGATCCCGGAGACACGGCCGGCATGGCCTTGCCCTACAGGATGCTGCTCACCGGGGACTGGCGTGGCGCGGCCTCGGCCTGGGTCGAGCTCGACGCGCCTTACGAACGCGCATTGGCGCTTGCCCAGGGCGACGAAGTCGCACAGCGGGTGGCGCTGGAGATATTCGAGGCGCTTGGCGCCCGGCCGGTCGCCCAGCACGTGCGCGACATCATGCGCCGAAGCGGTGTCATTCACATCGCCCGTGGCCCGCGCCGCTCCACGCGCGCCAACCGCGCCGGCCTGACCGAGCGCCAGATGGAAGTGCTGCAGCTGATCGAGCGCGGCTTGTCCAACAAGCGCATCGCCGAGCATCTCGCCATTTCGCCCAAAACGGTCGACCACCATGTCTCGGCGGTGCTGGGCAAGCTGGAAGCCGTGTCGCGCGGCGAGGCCACCGCCGCCGCGCGCGACAGCGGGCTGATCTGAGCCGGCACGCTTGATTCGCCGCCCGCCCTGCTCGCAGGCAGAGCCTCAATCGTAAGTCAGATCCGTCGCCTTGCCGCCGAACACGCGGTAGGCATAGAACGAATAGAAGATGATCACCGGCAGCACCACCACGGTGCCGGCCAGGATGATCGCCTGGCTTTCGGGCGCCGACGCCGCCTGCCAGATGGTCAGGCGATCGGGCACCACGAACGGATAGAACGACCAGGCCAGCCCGGCAAAACCGAGCGCGAAGATGGCGGCGAGCGTCAGGAACGGCGTCAGCGAATGGCGGTCGTCGGGCCTCGGCAGGTGGAAGGTCTGCCGCCACAGCCAGAGGAACAGCAGCGCCGACAGGATCGGCAGCGGCGACAGATAGAGCATCTGCGGCCAGACGAACCATTTGTCGAAGATGCGCGGGCTGGCGAAGGGCGTCGCCAGCGACACCGCGGCCATGCCGAGCGCGGTCAGCACCAGTGCCGTGCGCAGCCAGCGCACTGCCTTCTTCTGCAACTCGCCTTCGGCCTTGTAGATCACCCAGGCAGCGCCCATCGCCGCGTAGGCGGCGGCCAGGCAGAACGCCACCAGCACGCCGAACGCCATGCCGCCCGGCCCGACATCGAGGCCGAGCACGTAGACACCCAGCATGTAGCCCTGCGCCAGCGACGCGGTGATCGAGCCGAGGAAGAAGATGCGGTTCCAGCGGTGCTTGCGGCCGGCCGGAACCTTGGCGCGGAAATCGAAGGCGACGCCGCGCAGGATCAGCCCGACCAAAAGCACGAAGACGGGAATGTAGAGCGCCGTCAGGATGACGCCATGCGCCAGCGGAAAGGCGACCAGCAGCAGGCCGACGGCCAGCACCAGCCAGGTCTCGTTGGCGTCCCAGAACGGGCCGATCGCCGCGATCATCGTGTCCTGCTCGGTGTCCTCGGCGGCGGCGAACAGGATGCCGATGCCGAGGTCGAACCCGTCGAGAATGACATAGATCAGGATGGCGAGGCCCATCAGGCCGGCGAAGATGAGGGGGAGCAGGGTTGGCCAGTCATAGGTCATCGGGATATCTCCCAGCCGCGATAGGCCCGGTGCACGGCCTTACCGCTTGAAGCGATCGTTTCAAATCGATTGTCGGGGTTGGCGCCGCCCCTCATCGCCCTGCCGGGCACTTCTCCCCGCATAGTGACGGGGAGAAGGGGGCTGGCCGCAACGCCGGCACCCATCCAGCAACGCTGACGAGAAGCGAAATCGGCGACGACAGCGCCCCTCTCCCCGTCCCTATACGGGGAGAGGATGCCGGCAGGCAGGTGAGGGGCGGCGCGGACCTGCGATGAAAGCATGCTCACTCCCCCGCCGCCGGTTGCGACATGGCCGTCTTCATCACGCCCGGCAGCGGCGATGAATCGCCATCCTTGGCCGCCTTCAGCGCCAGGTGCACCAGCACGCCGAGATAGGCGATCAGCAAAAGCACGTAGAGCAGGAGATAGATGGCGAGCGTCAGCGCGACATGGCTGCCGGCCACCGGCCCGACGGCATCGGCGGTCTTCAGCACGCCGGTCACCAGCCAGGGCTGGCGGCCGATCTCGGTCGTGTACCAGCCGGCCAGTGTCGCCAGCCAGCCCGACAGCGCCATCGGCACCATCAGCAAGGCGAGTGGCCTCGGCAGCGAATGCCGGCGCTTGAGGAAGAAGGCTGCCGACCATGAGACGGCGAGCATCAAAAGCCCGGTGCCGACCATGATGCGGAAGCTCCAGAAGAGCGGAAAGACCGGCGGGTGGTTGCCGGGATAGTCGTTCAGCCCTGGCACGACACCGTCGGCGCTGTGCCGCAGGATAAGGCTGGCCCCGTCCGGAATCGCGATCTCGAATCTGTTTTCCTTGGCCGCCTCGTCGGGCAGCGCGAACAGCACCAGCGGCACGTTGGGACCGGTGTTCCAGTTGGCCTCCATGGCCGCGATCTTCTGCGGCTGGTGTTCCAGCGTGTTGAGCCCATGCTGGTCGCCTGCCAGGATCTGGATCGGGATGAGGATGGCGGCGGTGAAGACGCCGGTGCGCAGCGCCTTCCACATCGATTCCGAACGGTCGCCCTTGAGGTAGCGCAGCGCCGACAGGCCAGCGATCAGGAACGAGACCGTAAGCCCCGAGGCGAGCAGCATGTGCACCAGCCGGTAGGGCATGGACGGGTTGAAGACGATGGCCCACCAGTCGACGGCATGTGCCACGCCATCGCGCATCTCGAAGCCGGCCGGGGTCTGCATCCAGGAATTGAGTGCGATGATCCAGAAGGCCGACAGCGTGGTGCCGCCGGCGACCAGCACCGTCGCCAGCGTGTGGACGCGGTTGGAAACGCGACGGAACCCGAACAGCATGATGCCGAGGAAGGCCGCTTCGAGGAAGAAGGCGGTCAGGATCTCGTAGGCGAGCAGCGGTCCGGCGATGTTGCCGACATGCTCCATGTAGCCCGGCCAGTTGGTGCCGAACTGGAAGCTCATGGTGACGCCCGAAACCACGCCCATGGCAAAGGACAGCGCGAACACCTTCACCCAGGTGAAATAGGCGCGCATCCAGGCGGAATCATTGGTCGCGTTGTAACGCAGCTTGAAGAACAGCAGCACCCAGCCAAGGGCAATTGTGATCGTCGGAAACAGGATATGAAACGAGATATTCGCGCCGAACTGCATGCGCGAGAGAATAAGCGGGTCCATGGCGGGCTCCGGCTGCTTATTATTTCGACGCAATTCCGGGCGGAAAACCGCTTTACACTTTTCCTGGAATTGCTCCAATACTGGCGAAGGATAGGCCCGAAGCGGGGGCAGGTCAAAGCGGCGTCCCGCCGCGAGGCTGAACGCCACAGGACAATTTTACCGGATGCAGGCGATCTGTTTTCAGCCAGCCCGCGCCCCGGTGTCGAGAACTGGCAGCAGCGGCATTGACTTGCGGTTGCACTGGGCGACAACAGGCCTATATGAAGTCACCTCTTTCAGGCAGCCGTTTTCAACCATGCCCTCCATTCTGTCCATTTCCGGGGTCTCCAAGACCTACGCCACCGGCTTCACCGCGCTCAAGGAAGTCAATCTCGATATCCAGCGCGGCGAGATTTTCGCCCTGCTCGGCCCCAACGGCGCCGGCAAGACGACCCTGATCTCGATCGTCTGCGGCATCGTCAACCGCTCGTCGGGCACCGTCACCGTCGACGGCCACGACATCAACAAGGACTATCGCGCCGCGCGCAGCCTGATCGGGCTGGTGCCGCAGGAGCTCACCATCGACGCCTTCGAGAGCGTCTGGGCAACGGTCAATTACAGCCGCGGCCTGTTCGGCAAGCCAGCCAATCCGGCCTTTGTCGAGAAGGTGCTGCGCGATCTGTCGCTGTGGGACAAGAAGGACGCCAAGGCGATCACCCTGTCGGGCGGCATGAAGCGGCGGTTGATGATCGCCAAGGCGCTGTCGCACGAGCCGCGCATCCTGTTCCTCGACGAGCCGACCGCCGGCGTCGACGTCGAGCTGCGCCAGGACATGTGGGAAATGGTGCGCCGGTTGCGCGAGGACGGCGTCACCATCATCCTCACCACGCACTATATCGAGGAAGCCGAGGCCATGGCCGACCGCGTCGGCGTCATCAACCGCGGCGAAATCATCCTGGTCGAGGGCAAGGCCGAACTGATGCTCAAGCTCGGCCGCAAGCAGATGACGCTGGAGCTGCGCGCGCCGCTCGGCAGCGTGCCCGACGGGCTCTCGCGCTACGCGCTCGAACTGTCGCCGGACGGCACCCAGCTCACTTACACCTATGACAACCAGAGCGACCGGCCGGGCGTCGCCTCGCTGATCAGGGATCTCGAGGCCGCCGGCATCCAGTTCCGCGATCTCGACACCAAGAACAGCTCGCTCGAAGAGATCTTCGTCAGTCTCCTGAGGCAAGAGCCATGAACCTGCGTGCGGTATGGGCGATCTACCGGGTCGAGATGGCGCGTGCGTTCCGCACCGTGCTGCAAAGCATCATCTCGCCGGTCATCTCGACATCGCTCTATTTCGTCGTCTTCGGCTCGGCCATCGGCTCGCGCATCACCGAGATCGACGGCATCAGCTACGGCGCCTTCATCGTGCCGGGACTGATCATGCTGTCGCTCTTGACGCAGTCGATCTCCAACGCCTCCTTCGCCATCTATTTCCCGAAATTCGTCGGCTCGATCTACGAGCTCCTGTCGGCGCCGGTCTCCTATCTGGAGATCGTCATCGCCTATGTCGGAGGCGCGGCCACCAAGTCGATCATCCTCGGCCTGATCATCCTGGCGACGGCCTCGCTGTTCGTGCCGCTGCAGATCGAACATCCCTTCTGGATGCTTGCCTTCCTGATCCTGACGGCGGTCACCTTCAGCCTGTTCGGCTTCATCATCGGCATCTGGGCGAAAAGCTTCGAGCAGCTGCAGCTGGTGCCGCTGCTGATCGTCACCCCGCTGACCTTCCTCGGCGGCAGCTTCTATTCGATCCACATGCTGCCGGGCATCTGGAAGACGATCACGCTGTTCAACCCGGTGGTCTACCTGATCAGCGGCTTTCGCTGGAGTTTCTACGGCAAGGCCGACGTCTCGGTCGGCATCAGCCTCGGCATGACGCTGGTGTTCCTGGCCGCCTGCATCGCGATCGTCGCCTGGATCTTCCGGACCGGCTACCGGCTGCGCAACTGATCGGCTGAAGGCGTCCTGAGCCGCAGCCGAGATTGCTGAGATTCAGCTCAGCCCGACCTCACCTGAATATCGGCGGATATCAGACGGCCTTGACCAGCCGCAGCAACCCCAGCATCTCGATGTAGGCCCCCTCGCGAAAGGCGATATAGACCGGCTCCTCGGCGCCATGGAAGCGGCGCTTGAATGCCGCCTGTCCCTGCAGGTTGAACCTGCGGCGGTTGATCCAGGGCGAGTCGTAGGCGCGCTGGAAGGTGTTGCGCCAGAACTCGCTTTCGGCAAATCCGCTCGGGCCGACATCGACCAGCGGCGACAGGCCGAGCGTCACCACCGAAACGCCTTCCTCGCGAAAGCGGTCGACGGCGAATTTGGTCAGGCCGATCTCGGCATGCGGCGAGGCATCGATATGCTTGCGCTTGAAGGCGGTGGTGTAGCCTATCACCTTGCCGTCGGCGAACAGCGGATCGAAGTCGAGCAGGGCGACCAGGTCGCCATCGGGACCGTGCAGGACGAAACGGCGCATGTCGGTGCCGAGCTGCTCGTAAAACGGACGGTTGAGAAAACCCATCTCCCAGCGCTTGACGATACGGTCGCCGCGCCAGTTTTGGGAGAGCCGGGAGATCTCGTCGAGATGGATCGTGCGCTTGTCCTCCTCGAACGAAAAGCCTTTCTTCAGCAGCCAGCGCTCGGAATAGCGCACGGTCTCGTTGCGCTTGCCGGAAAAATCATGGTCGGGCAGGACAAGGCGGGTGTCGATGCCCAGCCGGTTGACCTTGTAGCCGAGTCCGGCAAGGACCTGGGCGGTCTGTTCGCCGATCTGCACGAACCATGGGCCGCCGGCACGCTCGACGAAGCGTCTGATATAATCGGGCCGCTGCGCCGGCGCCGCCACCGGATCGCCGAGCGCGAAATGATGCCTCATCTTGGTGCCGAAGGCGATGTAGCCGTCGGCGTCGCCAAAATAGGAAAGCTTGCGCTGCGCGGCGGTGGAATAGGCGAGCGAGAAATCGCCATAGCGGCGCACCAGCGCCAGCCGCTCGACATGCGTCAGCGCCAGTCGCTCGACCTTGGGCGAGGCGCCCTCGAGGATGTTGTCGAAATAGATCCGCAAGGAGGGCATGGTCGAGATTCCGCGTGCCGTCTGCGGCGCCGCATGCCTTGAATGGCACGCAAGACCGCCGTGGCGCCTTGATTTCTAGCGGGAAGCCGAGTCGGTTACGGGTTCGAATTCCTGCATCGTCAGAAGAGGTCCACCAGCCCCCGGACCTCGAATCAATCACTTTGCCGCGACCTGGTTATCGCCGATGCCGCCGATATGCCATATAGGGCTGGATGTATTCGGACAGAAGCGGGCAACCGTTTCATGTCGTGGTTTTGGCCGCGGTTGCGCGATCCGGTAGTTTTCGCCCGGCGGCGGAATGCTCCGGGGCGAGACCACGGCTCGGCGCAGGCCCATTGAAAATCGGCTTCGATTTGCCGTTCGGGCTCGGCGCGCGATCAAACTGTTACAGCGGCCTGCGTGCCTTCGGGGTTGCCGCAAGGGCGAATGGGATTCGAGTGTGAATGGCTGACACGACACCCGGGACGATGATGGAGCAGTTGCTGGCTGTCGAGCCGGCGATCGTCATTGGCGCCGGCGCCGCGGGGCTGGCTGTCGCGCGGGCCTTGATGAAGGCCGGCGTGGCGACGGTGGTCCTGGAGAAGGAAAGCCGGCTGGCCGAGCCCTGGCGCCGGCGCCACGAACAGCTGCACCTCAACACCCACCGCGATCTCTCGGCGCTGCCCGGCCTTGCCTATCCCAAGGGTACCCCTGCCTTTCCGCACCGGGATGTCGTCATCGGCCATATGAACGATTTCCATGAGGCGAACCGTTTGCCGGTGGAGTTTGGCGTTTCCGTCGAGGCCATCATGTCCGGAGGCGACCACTGGATCGTGCGCACCAGCGCCGGCTCGCGCCTGGCGCGTCATGTCGTCGTCGCCACCGGCCGCGACAGGGAGCCCTACACGCCGCAATGGAAGGGCATGGAGGCGTTCAGGGGCCGGATCATCCATTCGGCCGATTTTGGCGACGCCCAGGCCTATGCGGGCAAGAAGGTGCTGGTTGTCGGCGCCGGCAATTCGGGCTTCGATGCCCTCAACCACCTGGCGGGCATCGATACCGCCGCCGCCTGGCTGTCGGCCCGCAACGGCCCCGTCCTCTTGCCCAAGCGTATCGGCAAGATCGCCGTGCATCGCCTCTCGCCGCTCATGGCGCGCTTGCCGCTGCGCGTCGCCGACGCGGTGATGGCGGTGACGCAGCGCCTGGTTTTCGGCGATCTCACCAAATTCGGCATGCCGCGGGCACCTGCCGGCGGCGCCAGCCGCCTGACTTCGGACTACACCGCGATCGCCGCCGACGATGGCGCCGTCAATGCCATCAAATCGGGCAGGATCCTGGTGGTGCCGGGGATACGGGAGTTCACCCGCGATGGCGTCATCCTGGCCAATGGCAGCCTGATCGCTCCCGACATCGTCATTGCCGCGACGGGCTACCGCACCGGCTTGGAGCGCATGGTCGGCAATCTCGGCGTGCTCGACGAAAAGGGCGTTCCGCTCTTCAACGGCGGTCAGGCCGATCCGAAACTGCCCGGCCTGTGGTTCACCGGCATGCGGCCGAGCATCCGCGGCTGTTTCGCCAATGCCGGCATATTGGCCAAGGCGATAGCCAGGCGCATCGCCGGTCCCGGCCAGCCGGGCACCTCACGCTGATTTCGGCTCCAGCCGCCGGAAGCCGACAGCCTCGGTCAGCATTTCCTCGTCGACCATGCCGGCATTGTGGAGGGCAAGCAAGGTGAGGGCCAATTCACGCGCCTCCGTGGATTCGGGATGCGCTTGCCGTCGGCGGCAGGCCTCATCGAAGACACGTTGCAACGTGGCCACTTCGTCAGGTTTGAGCAGGCCACGGTCGTAGATCGACTTGGGCATGGCGATGATCTCCTCATCACGATTTAGGGCGCCATGTGTAAATTGCCAATCTTTCCCGAGGCTTGAATGCAATGCCGCGCAAAAAAAAGGGGCCGCGGATCGCCGAAGCCCCTCTCGTTTTGTCTCGCTCGACGTCAGACGCCGATCTTGCCGCCGCCCTGTTTGGTGATCGCCACGACCGCAGGCCGTACCGGCATGTCGGGCTTGAAATCGGGCCAGCGGGTCGACAGGTCCTCATAATAGGAAGGCCGGCCAAACGCGTCCCAGTCCTCGCCGCCGTCGCCCGGATGCTGGACGGCGACGAAGGCGGTCTGATCGTCCGGCGTAAACAGCGGGCCGCACATCTCGGCCCCGATCGGCACCCGGAAGAACAGTTTCGAGGTCGCCCGCGCCGATCCTTCCGTGTCCACCGCCCACAGGCCATCGGTGCGGCCGGTGGCCTTCGGGCCCTGGCCGTCGGTGGCGACCCACAGGCGCCCGGCCGAATCGATCGCGCAATTGTCGGGCATGCCGAACCAGCCATTGGCCGTCGTCGCGGTGGAGAAGGTGGCGCCGACATCGGCCACCGACGGGTCGCCGCATTTCAGCAGCACTTCCCACTTGCCCTTTGTGGCGGCGAAATCGCCGCCGTCCTCGACGATCTCGATGATGTGGCCGAAGGCATTCCCGTCGCGCGGGTTGGCGGCGTCGACCTGATCGGCCTTGCGCTTGGAATTGTTGGTCAGCATGACATAGACCTTGCCGTTGCCGGCATTGGGCTGGATGTCTTCGGGCCGGTCCATCTTGGTGGCGCCAAGCAGGTCGGCGGCGCGGCGCGTCTCGATCAGCACGTCGGCCTGGCCGGCAAAGCCGTTTTCCGCCGTCAGCGGACCCTGGCCGAACACGATAGGCATCCATTCGACCGAGCCGTCCTCGGCGAATCTGGCGACATGCAGTGTGCCGTCGTCGAGCAGGTCCTTGTTGGCCGCGCGGTCTCCGGCATTGAACATGCCCTTGGTGACGAATTTGTAGACATAGTCGAAGCGCTCGTCGTCGCCGAGATAGAAGACGACGCGGCCGTCCTTGGCGACGATCGATTCGGCGCCCTCATGCTTGAAGCGGCCCATGGCGGTGCGCTTGCGCGGCACCGAATCCGGGTCGTGGACATCGACCTCGACGATCCAGCCGAAGCGGTTGGGCTCGTTCGGCTCCTTGGCCAGGTTGAAGCGGTCGTAATGCGCGCCCCATTCATAGGCGCCTTCCGGGATGCCGAGGCGCTTGTAGTTGGCGGCTTCCTTGTGGCCTTCCGGCAGCTCGCCGGAGAAATAGCCATGGATGTTCTCCTCGGCCATCACATAGGTGCCCCAGGGCGTGACGCCGCCGGCGCAGTTGTTGATCGTGCCGAAGACTTTCGTCCCGGACGGATCGGCATTGGTCTTGACGCGGTCATGGCCGGCGACCGGGCCGGACAGCGCCATCTCGGTGTTGGAGGTAATGCGGCGGTTGAGCTTGCCGTCACGCACAACCTGCCATTTGCCGCCGTCCTTGCGGATCTCGACGATGGTGCCGCCATGCGCGGCCATCTCGACATCGACCTGCTCCTTCGAGAGCGGCGCCACCTCGGCCGCCTTCTTGCCGTCCTTCTCGACGATCTTGACGATGCCCGGGAACATCAGATGCGGGTTGGTGTATTCGTGGTTGACCACCAGCAGGCCATGTTCCGCCGAGCCATCGATCGCGATATAGCCGACATAGTCGTTGTTGTAGCCGAACTGCCTGGCCTGGGCTTGTGCCGACTGCTTGGTCGGATCGAATTCCGGCGAATCGGCAAACAGCGGATCGCCCCAGCGCAGCAACACATCGGCGTCGTAGCCCGGCGCGACATGGTGCTTGTCGTCGATGCCGGCCTCCAGCTCGTCGAACTTGAAGGCCGAGCCTTCCGCGGCGCGGGCATCGTCGGCGGCGATCATCGCCAGCGGGCTGACGGTGGCGGCGATCGCCGAGACGGCAAGCGAACCCTTGAGGAAACCCCGGCGCGAAAACCGCGCGGCGATGATCTCGCCCATCGTGTGGTTTTCGCTGGGATTGTTGGCCGGGCCTTCGTTTTCCTCGAGCAGGCTGGTGCGGAATCGGGCGTCGGGGGAGCGATGTTCGGTCATGAGAGCCTCTGGCTGGATTGGCTGGAGCTTGTTGCCTGATCGACCGCCTTACAGTCGGCTGATCACATTTTCGTGACATGGTATCCGCGCTGCCGCTCCCCTCACGACATCGTTTTTCACGTCGGACCTCGGACTTTAGTCCAATCTTGCGCCTGCAAAGGTCCTGGAGGACAAACGCAACGGTCGGAGGTCGCTTCCGGTCACCACGTGTTTCGGCGATGTTGGTTGCACTGCAACGTTGGGGTGGGCGCGCCGGCTCAATCGACGGAGTTCAGGATGCACGGATCGATAACGGCCCGTTGTTGCCGGCTGGCTTTCGGATCGGCGGCGCTTCTGGCGCTGACCATCGCTCCCTATGGAATTGCCTTTCATGGCTTCGTGCCTGGAATCGAGGCCGCGACCGCACTCGCCGGCAAGGGTGGGGGTGGCAATGACGGCGGCGGTGGCGGTGGGAATAGCGGCGGCGGAAACGGCGGCGGCAACAATGGAAACGGCAACGGCGGCGGCAACAACGGCAACGGAAATGGCGCTGATAACGGTGGCGGCAATTCAGGGTCCGGCAAGGGCCAGAGCGGGAAGAGCAGCCATGTCAACGCCATCACCGGCGACGAGATCGACGTGGACGGCAACAAGATTACGGTTCAGCACCCCGACGGCATAACGGAAAAGATCGAGAACGGCCGTTTCAGGATGAAGGATGCGCTCGACCGCACGATCATCGACCGCCCGGCCACACCGGCCGATGTCAGCCGCCTCAAGGCCCTCTGAACCTTGGCCTTCTGAAATCTCGGCCTTCTGAAATCTAGGCCTTGTGAAGCTGGTCAACAGGCAACGACCAGCTTCACACGTCACCTCCGCCGCCCCCCGGCGGAGGTGACCTCGTTTTCGCGCTGTGTTCCAATGCTGCGATGACTTGGAGAATTCCAGGGAAAGCACGTAGCGCTTTCCCTGGCTGCGTTGCCGTAAGTCGGCGATTCCAACGACGCCGAACCGCTCTATGAGAAGTCCCTCTCGCGGTCGCGAAACTCGCGCATCATGAGGGCAGCCTCGGTGCGGTTCCGCACGCTGAGTTTCGACAGCACCCCCGTCATGTGGTGCTTGACGGTCTTCTCCTGCAGTTCCAGGCGCAAGGCAACTTCCTTGTTGCTCAGTCCTTCCGCCACCAGCCGCAGGATTTCGGTCTGTCGGCCGGTGAGTTGCCGCAGCCGGTCCGCCACGCCGTTGGTGGGCTGCAACGACTGCACATCGGAAAGCAGCCGGGCCGACAACATCGGCGAAAGATAGCTTTCGCCGGCCGCCACGTTGCGCAGGATATCGGCAAGCGAGCGCGACCCGACTCCTTTGAGGATATAGCCGTGCACCCCCGCGTTCAGGGCCTTGGTCACGTCGGCATTGGCCTCCGAAACGGTCAGCATGACGATCTTCTGGGCGGGATGGTCGGCAAGGATGCTTGCAACCGCGGCCAGGCCGCCGCCGGGCATGGAAATGTCGAGCAGCAATATGTCGGGCTGCACGGTCGAGGCGATGCGTTCCGCGTCCTGCGCGGTAGCCCCTTCTCCGACCACCTCGAAGCCTCCGATCTCCGACAGGCTGCGTGTCACACCCTCGCGGAAGAGAGGATGGTCGTCGACAATGGCGATGCGGATGGCGCCCATTATGCTTGCTCCTCGACCGAAAAACGGATCACCAGTTTCGTGCCCTTCGGCCCCGTCAGGGTTTCGAACTGTCCGCCAATGCTTTCAACCCGCTCCCTGAGGCCGGCCAGCCCCAACCCCTCGGCCCGAGCCGGATCGAAGCCCGGCCCGCCATCCGACACTTCGACGAAAAGCCGGCCATTCTTCATTCCCGCACGCACCGCCTGATCCTTGCCCCGTCCGTGGCGGTAGGCATTGTTCAGCCCCTCCTGCACGAAGCGATAGACACTGATCTTCTCAGAAGCGCCGGGCTCGGGCAAATGTTTGGGCAGCGTAAGCGTCACCGACGTGCCCGTCCGGTGCTCATGTTCCTCGACGGCCAGCCGCAACACGTCCGCCGCCGCCGCCGTTTCTATCTGCGGCAGCACCAGGCCGGTGCAGATGCCGCGAATCTCGCGCATCGCGTCCTCCAGCGTCTTGCGGATCATGGCGACCTCGGTCGAGCGGCCTTCGCTGCCATGGCCGTCGCCGGTAAACACCGGGCTGTCCATGCGCAGCGCCGCCAGGGCCACGAGCTGGGCCGGGCCGTCATGCAGGTCGGCGCCGATCCGGCGCAGGTATCGTTCGTTGAGCGCGGTGGCGCGGCGGGACGCCCGCTGCACGCGCTGCCGCAAGGCGCTGTTCTGCGTCACCAGGCCCTGCAGTTCCGACACCTGGCGGCGCAGCGCCCCGCGCTGGTCGTCGATGGTGCGGCTGGCGCGCAGGACGATGCCCGACAGAAGCAGGAATGCCGTCAAGGTGGTGCCGGCCACGATCAGCCAGCTCGACAGCAGGGCGGAAGCCAGGGTGGCCTTGAAATCGCCGGCGAGCTCGTAGAATTCGGTGACGGCGACCACGTCGCCGGACCAGGGTTCGCGCACCGGATTGTAGATTTCGAGCAACGGCACACCCGCGGCCCGCTCCTTGTCTTCGTCCTCGTCGAACGTATCGAACTGGGCCATGACGCTACCCTGGAAGGCGGAACGCAGATTTTTGTTCAGCTCGAAGCGGCGGCCGATCAAATCCGCGTCCTTCGCGTAGAGCACCGTGCCGTCGCGGCGCCAGAGCCTGAACGACGCCAGGCGTTTGCCGAGCGCGCCCTGGCCGAGTGTCTCGTCGAGCGCCTGTTTGACGGATTCGCTGAGCTCCTCGCTCTTGCGCAGGTCGGGCAGCAGCGGCGCAATCACACTGTCGACATAAAGCGCCGTCGTGGCGGCCGAATTGCGAATGACGCCGTCCCGGATCTGCGTCGTCACCCAAGTCCCCACGATCAGCATGACGACCAGCAGCCCAAAGCCGCCGGCAACGACGAATTGCAGGGCAAGGGAAAGCTCGCTCCAGCGCCGCGCCAAGTTCTGAAGAATACGAATCATGGTCCCCTGACCGCCCTTCTATCGATATGCTGGGCGATTCCAGCACATTGAGCTTCAGTCTCGCCGTTGCCAAGACCTTCGTTGCAACGACCTCGCTTGACGTCTCGGCGCGCTTCGGAAACAAGGTCCGCGATATCAGGCGAAAGCCACTTCGAGGGGGACGGACGTTGAGTTTTTCGGGATTGCTGCAGCTGGGTTTTTCAACGGTGATCTTCCTGCTGGCGGCGACCGCCGCCAAGCAATGGGGACTGGCGCCGAGCCTGGGCAAGATCCTGCTGACGCTGGCGCTCTATTCGCTGGGCAATCTGATCATGCTGCGGCTGATCCGCGAGTTCGGCATGTCGGTGTCGTTCAGCCTTTCGGCGGTCATCCAGCTGGTCTCGGTCAATGTCGTGGCGCTGGTGTTCTTCGGCGAGCGCGTCAACGCGCTGCAGGCGACCGGCATCATGCTGGCGATCGCCGCCGTGGCGCTGATCACCCTTGGGCCCTATCTGCAAGGGCGGTTATAACCGTGCCGATGAAAAACGCTGCGAAAACGCTGCTCAACCGGGTCGAATTCCCGGTGCTGCTGGCCGGCCTGGTCATCGCTGGTGGGCTGTGGGCGTTCGAGGAATTGATGGAGGTGGCACGGGCCACCACGCCGCACGCCTTCGATACCGAAATCCTGCTTGCCTTCCGCCAGCCGGGCCAGCCCGGCGTTCCCATCGGTCCATCATGGCTGGAAGGGGCGATGCGCGACGTCACCAGTCTTGGCAGTACCAGCGTGCTGGTGCTGATCACCACGGCGGCGATCATATATCTGCTTTTGATCCGCAGGCGAGGCACCGCGCTTCTCATCTTCGTTGCCGTGGCGGGCGGCCAGCTCCTGTCGAGCCTGCTGAAAGTCGGCGTCGACCGGCCACGCCCGGAACTGGTTTCGCATCTGGTCAACGAGACCTCGCTCTCCTTCCCGAGCGGCCACGCCATGCTGTCGGCGGTGACCTATCTCACGCTCGGTTCGCTGGCGGCACGCTTCCTGCCAGGCCGAACCACCAAGGTCTACGTGTTGTTCCTGGCGGTGCTGACGACGGTGCTGGTCGGCGTCAGCCGCGTCTATCTGGGCGTCCACTGGCCGTCCGATGTGCTGGCGGGCTGGTGTGCCGGCTTCGCCTGGGCGATGCTATGCTGGCTGGTGGCGAGGATTCTGCAACGGCGCCAGGCGGTGAGCGACGATGCCTGACCTCGCCGTCAGATCAACCTGTTGATGAGGTGCCCACCACAGCCCGCCAGGGCCAAAGCCATTGGTAGCAAGCCTGCTGATGTCATCAAGATCTTGAAAACGTTCAACCTCGTTATCCCCTGCCCCGAATGTGCGGCACCTTAGGCTGAAATCCTCGGAAAATATCGAGAAATGGACAATCAGGCGAAGACGCTAACGTGCCGCAAGCGTCAAGCGGCCGCTGGTGACCTATGCCGCGTCGATCGGCGATGCGCGGGCGCAGCTGGCGGGAAAACAAGAGGCGGAGCAACCGTCGCTCAACGGTTGAGCGATGCCGGGCCGCTGACGAAAGGACTTTCCTTCAGGTAAAAGCGAAGCAGGCGG
Organism: Mesorhizobium sp. M8A.F.Ca.ET.202.01.1.1; assembly: GCF_004791595.1. Classification (NCBI taxonomy): domain Bacteria; kingdom Pseudomonadati; phylum Pseudomonadota; class Alphaproteobacteria; order Hyphomicrobiales; family Phyllobacteriaceae; genus Mesorhizobium; species Mesorhizobium sp. M8A.F.Ca.ET.202.01.1.1. The sequence continues at coordinate 25,698 of NZ_SRUN01000026.1, forward strand.
TCCGCGTCCTTCGAAATGCCGATCCTGATGCCCTGTCCGATCGCGCCGGCCTCGAATTCATCGTGTGCAAGCCATAGCGAGCCTTCCCGGCAAAGGTCGAGCCCGTCGAGCGATCGATCGATCCGCAATGCCGCGGCCAGCCTTCCGGGCCCGCGCGCCAGGTCGCGCAGGCGCTCGACGCCACGGTTCAGCCGCATGATCTCGATGCCTTCCAGCGGTTCCAGCGCCCGGATCAGCACGCCGGTTCCCGTGCCTTGCGCCTCGCTCGAAACGTTCAGCATGAACGAGATGCCATAGGCGAGATAGACATAGGCGTGCCCGCGCTCGAGAAACAGCGACCGGTTGCGCTCCGTCATCCCTCGAAAGCCATGCCCGGCGGCATCGCCGGCGACATAGGCTTCCGTCTCGACGATCCGCCCGCTGACCCTGCCGTCGGGCAAGTCGCGCACCACCAGCTTGCCGATGAGATAACGGGCAAGGGCGGCCGTATCGTCCGGCAGTTCTTCCCGCGCGAGCGGTGGATGATTTGTCGAGCGGTTCACGGGATCCGTTCGACCCATTGCGCGCGCGAAGGTCCGGGTTCGAACGGATCGCCGAAATACTGCGTCTCGCGGACCACCTTGCCGTCGAGGAACTCCATGATGCTGACCGTGTAGGACGGCCGCCCGTCATAGGTCAGGACATATTCGGTGACCCAGAGGTCACCGGTGCCTGTGATGCGGCGCACGATGAAGCGCTTGCGGTTCGGCTGCGCGGCGCGGGACGACTGGATGTTGCGCCGCCCGCTTATGCGCTCGCCCGATTGCGGATAGTCGAGCACTGCGTCCTCCCGGTAGATCTCGTGCTCAGCTTCGAAGTCGCTGGTGTCGGAAGCGGCCCAGTGACGATCCAGGGCCGCTCTGATCTCTCGGTCTTCCATCTCGAACTCCTTGGCCGCCGATGCCGGGCCGTCATACCATATATGCCTGCCTAGAGCGGACCTTCGAGATTGCGCCGAATGGCGTTCGCAAAGCCAGCCGAGGCGCCGCCGGCCGCACTTGTCGATCACTTTTCACTAGACATCCGCATGGCGCAGGGCATTGGCGATCACCGCGAAGGCCGGCGAATTCTGCCGGCGGGTCGGATAGTAGAGGTAATAGCCCGGGAACAGCGGGCACCATTCGTCGAGCATCAGCACCAGCCGGCCCGACCGAATCTCGTCGGTCACCAAATTCTCCGGCACGTAGGCGATCCCTAGTCCGCTCACGGCGGCGTCGATCATGGGGATCGTCGAATTGAAGGTCAGCTGTCCGTCGACGCGCACTCTCAGTTCTGGAGCGGCCGGTATGGGCTCTCAATCGATCTTCAGCGCCGCCACCTCGCCCTCGTTCATCAGCGGCACATAGAGGATCGACTTGCCGTCGGTGCCGATGTCGGCACTGCCCGGCTTGAAATGCGCCACCGCTTGCGGCGCGCCGCCGGTCCTGTATCGGTAGAGCGTGCCGGTCATGTAGGCGGTGGCGTAGATGGTGTCGCCCAGCGCGATGACGCCGTCGAGGTCGGCGAATTTCTGCGCGCCCGCCAGCGGCGTCACCGCCTTGCTGGCGAGGTCGACCGCCAGCAGCCCGCCCGGCTCGGCCGTGCTGAAGTCGGGCTTGATGCCCTTGCCCCAGGAGGCGACGATCAGCCTGCTGCCATCGGCGAAGACGCCGTTGGGTGAAGCGAGCATGGCGTCCCTGACAAACAGCTCCGGTCTGTCGCCGTCGATGCGGTAGATCGTGTCGGCCAGCATGTCGGTGACATAGACCTTGCCCGACTGGTCCGACGTCATGTCGTTCAGGAAGACGGCATTCGGGATCACGATGCTGGCGATGAGCTTGCCGCTGGCGAGGTCGACGACGCGGACCTTGGTGATGTCGGCGACATAGAGCTTGCCGCCCGCTATCGCCATGCCCTTGGGCGCGTCCATGCCGTCGGTCCAGTGCTGGGTGACGATCTTGCCCTCCGTGGACAGCACGCTGAGATAACCATTGCCGTCGGCGTCGCCCGGATTGCCTGATATGTTGGAAACGATGATGCGGTTATTGGCGGCGTCGAACAGCGCCGATTCCGGCTGTTCGAGGCCCGTTGCCCGCCAGAGTTCTCCGGCCTGGGCCGGCGGTGCGGCCGCTATGCCGATGGTGGCGATAAAGGCTGAGGTGACGAAGATATTCATGACTGCTCTCCTTTGATGTCGGCGAAGAGCTAGGCTTTTCGATACTTTTCGGGAAGCCAGATTGCCACTAGTATCGAATACCGATACGAAACCGACGGCAAGAGGTGCATCCCATGAACGGTCTGGTCTTCGAGGCGCTTAAGCGGACGCTGAAGGCGAAGGGCGTCACGTATCGCGAGCTTGCCGAACGCATGGGCGTTTCCGAGCCGACGGTGAAGCGCATCTTCCATGAGAAGAACTGCAAGCTCGACCGGCTGGTGGAGATCTGCGCCGCCGCCGGCGTGGAACTGGAAAACGTGCTCGGCTCGATGAGCAGGGGGCCGGGGCCGGTCAACCACGTCGCGCCGGAGATCGAGCGCCGGCTCGCCGGCCGTCCGGCGCTGCTGTTCGTCTTCGTCATGCTGTCGGAAAAGTTCACGCCTGAAGGCATCATGCGCTCGCAGGGCCTGAGCGAAGCCTCGATGTTCCTCTATCTGCGCGACCTCGAGCAGCTCGGCCTGATCGCGCTCGGCCGTGGCCTGTCCGCGAAATTGCTGGTCGAGACGCCGATTCAATGGAATTTCGAGGGGCCGCTCAGGCCGCTGTTCGAGATGACCAACAAGAATTTCATCGGTTGGGCGATCACCCATATCGAGAAGGAGGCGACCTTCGTCAGCTTCTCCAGGCGGATGCGGCCGGAGACGGCGGAAATGGTGCGGCGCGAGGCCGAGGAACTGGCCGACCGCGCGAAACTGCTCGCCCATCACGACCAGCACACCACGCCCGAGGACGGGTTGGTCGGCTACAAATGGACGTTCGCCTTCGGCGCCACGCCGTTCGAGGCGATCATGCCGATCGGCCCGCATCCGCGCGACACCGGGGCGTTCGATCGGCCCGCCGCTCCTGCAAAGGGACGCCGCCCGTTACCGGCCTGATACAGAAACCGAAATCACATTCATGATATAGTTCGCGCACTGATTTGTCAGATTGTAGAAGGCGGGTTTGCCGAATGCGTGACACGTCCCCATGAAATCGAAGTGATCCTATGTCGACCGCGCCAACACTTGAACTTCGCCGCTATTCGCGCCTGAAAAATTTGCGGGCGCGCGCAGAACGCCAGGGTGCTGCATTACAGTTCTGGGCGCGTACGGCATCGCTCGCCGTGATCTCCTGCTTCTTTTCATTGACCAGCCGCTGGGATGCTTCGCTGCTCTTCGTGCTGGCGGGCCTCGTGCTGTTCCAGCTGGTCGGCCTGATCCAGTTTCTCTTTGCTCGCCGTCGTACGGCGCGATGGTGGATCGGTTACCTCACCGGTACGCTGGACATCATTCTGTTGACCGTTCTGCTGATAACGCCCAACCCGTTTTCCCTCGAGGTCGCGCCGGCCGCGATGCAACTGCGCGAGGGCAGCTTTAAATACCTGCTGATTTTCGTATGCCTTGGCGCTCTGACCCTTTCGACACGATTGGCACTCTATCTCGGCGCGCTCGCGGCCCTGACATGGGCGATCGGGGTGGGATGGGTGATTTCCCATCCGGGAACCGTAATTCCGGCGACGAACCTCTATTCGCTGCCAATGACAGAGCGACTGAACCTCTATCTCAACCCCAATTTCGTCGATACATTCGCGCAGGCGACCAACGTGTTGGTTGTGCTGATTATCGGCGCGATCATGGCGCTGGTCGTCTTTCGTTCCCGACATCTGTCGGAAGACTATGTCAAGGCAGAGCGCGCCCGCGCCAATCTCGCCCGGCATTTTTCGCCCAATGTCGTCGACCAGCTCGCCGCCGATGACGAGCCCTTCGGCCCGGTTCGCCGGCAGGATATCGCGGTGCTGTTCGCCGACATCGTCGGCTTCACACACTATTCCGAGGATCATCCGGCCGAAGCAGTGTTCGAACTCCTGCGTCAGTTCCACCGTCGCATGGAACAAGTCGTTTTCGACCACCGTGGCACCGTCGATAACTATATCGGCGATTGCATCATGGCGACATTCGGGGTTCCGCAAGCCAGCCATGACGACGCGACTCGGGCCATCCAGTGCGCTGAAGCGATGGTCGCCGCTCTCGAGGACTGGAATGTACAGCGTGTGTCCAGGGGATACCCGCCGCTGGACGTTCGGATCGGTGTACAATATGGCGCAGTGGTCATCGGCGCGGTCGGCAGCGAGCGCAATCTGTCCTTCGCGGTGGTGGGCGACACCGTCAACGTCGCCAGCCGTTTGCAGTCGCTCTGCCGTGAGCTTCAGGCGAATATTTGCTTTGGGTCACGACTGATTGAGGCGGCGAAGGCGGAATCGCCCACGACACCGTTGAATGCGCGCGATCATGGACCGATGAGCATCCGCGGCCGGGACGAACCGGTCCATGTCTGGGTCGAACGCAGAGCCGAAAACCAGGGTGTTGTTGCGGTTCCGGCGTGACATAGGCCGCCATGTGAAACGCTGCACCTCGGCAGGACAGCGGTAGGCCGCGCCAGGCATGTCCTGACCTAGGCGGAAAGCCATCACGTGTCCGTCGCGGTTGCGCCAGCCTTTGCGGCTGCGGCGTCCGTGCTTGCCTTGTCGTCCCAGACCATTTGCCGGTAGTCGAAACCATATTCCAGCGTCGGCTTGACGATGCGGAAAAACGGCGACAGGTCGAAATCGCGCGGCGTGTAGAGCGAGTGATGGCGGATGTGCAGGATTTCCCTGCGCGAATAGTTCGACTGTGCCGAGGCGCGGCCGGGCGCGCGGGTTATCTCGGGCAGGATCGGATAGCGGATCTGGCCGTAAGCCTCGGCAATCAGCGTCGAGCAGATCGCCCGCGTCGGGTCGCCGGAGCCGAAGGCCAGCATGCGGCGGCGCCAGCGCACCGGCACCGGCGGCGTCGGCATGAAATAGCGCAGCATGTCGAAGATGTTCTTGAGGTCGTATCTCAGGCCGAGCTTGCTGATCATGAAGGCGACGACCTTGTCGCGGTCTTCGGGTGCCAGGCCGCTCGCCCGGCAGATGCGGGTATTGTAGGTCCGGTACCGCGACAAGGGTACGGCGACACAGCCTTCGCCGAGCGTGACCTCGATCAGCCGCCTGCGTTCCGAGCCGTCATCCGGTTCGGCCAACGCATCGCCGACATAGAAGGCCGCATGCGACCACGTCGACTGGGTCAGATACTTGATCGCCGCCGAGATCTTCTGGTTGCCTTCGATCAGCAGGACGTCGCCCGGCTCCAACGTGCGGCGCAGTGTTTCGGCGTCGGAAGGCGTGTAGGGCTCGTATCCCGACGATTCTTCCTGCAGCCGACCGGCAAGCCAGCGGCCCAGTCGATCCAGAAGCATGTCGCCAGGCTCGGTCATCGGCTATGGCGATTACCACAGGCCGGTGCCCGAGGGCAAAGCATGTTCGGTCCGGATCAGCCGGTGGCCGCAAGTGCGCGGGCGTCTTCGGCCGAGCCGGCAAGATCGTCGCGGGCCTTGCGGGCAAGCTTTTTCGTCGAGCGCTTGGGGCTGTCGCCAAACAGTTCGGCCGCCTCGGCAAGGCACGCCTTCTTCAGGCTCTTTTCCGAACGCTTGAGCAGCTTGCCGAGAAGTTTCGTATCGTCGGACGGCCCCAGCGGCTCGTCGTCCGCCTCGAGCAACGCACGCATGACGAACACATCATGCAGTTCGCCGAGCCGTTCGCCCAGTGCGTCGACGGCCTTGCGCCGCGCCTTGATCGGGGTCGGCCACAGCCTGCCGAGCAGCGACAGGTGCATGCCATGCGTCTTGGCCGCCTTGCGCAGGTCGTGGAAATCGCCGGCCTCGCCGTGCGAGCCGGCCTTGTCGAGGGCCCTCCTTGCACGGCGCAAGGTGGCGCGGGCGCCTTCGGCAAGCACGTCGGCGGCCTGTTCCGGCTGGTCGGGCAGGGTAAGGGTTTCGATGCGCTTCATGCCGTCTTCGCAGGCAGCGGCGGCCGCGCCGATCGCTGCCTTCAGCCCGGCGCCTTCGTGCAAATCATGCTGGCGTGCGATCAGCCGGTCGCGCACGGCATCGAGCCCGCCATCGGCGCTTTCCCTGGCAAAGGCCGCCGCCAGCCGATCGATGGTTTCGATCAGAGCTGTCGCTTCACGCGGGCCGGCAAGCAGCGCCGCCACATTGCGATAGCATTGGTTTTCCGTGGCACAGAACGTTTCGTCTCCGGAACGAACGAGGCGCAACAAGGCGCGCGCGCTCTTCAGCCGCTTGCGGCATTTGTGTAGCCCCTGTTCGGGCCGAGTGCGCGCCACGTCCAGATGTTGCAGGGCCTTGCCGATTTCCTCGGCAAGGATGCGTCTGACCTCGCCGGTCAGCGGCAGGCGCGGGTCTATGCGAAAGCTCATGCGGCGATCTCCGGTATCCCCCCGAGGGCGAGCGACGCGTTGTAGAACATCTGTTCACCGGTGACTTCACGGCCGAGCCAGTCCGGCAGCATTTCATCCGGAACGTCTTCCGGAGTCTCGAGTTCGGCCACCACAAGTCCCGCCAGTGCGCCGCCAAAGACATCGACTTCATAGAGATAGCCGCGATGTCTAACATGGTAGCGTGTCTTCTCGATGACACGTCCGATGGCGAAGTCCAGCATCTCCACCGCCTCCGCCAGCGGGATCGGATATTCGAATTCGTCGCGCTCGCGCGCGCTGCTGCCGAATTTGAGCGTCAGCTTGGCCGAGGCGCCATCACTGATGCGGATGCGGACGGTTCGTCCGGGTGCCGTGGCGAGATAGAACTGGAGAATGCGGATATCCGCTTCCACCAGATCCCGCCACGCGGGGCTGGAGACCAGGAACTTACGCTCGACTTCCTTGCCCATGGCCGCGCACTAAAGCGTTTGCCGAAGGCGATGGCAAGACGGCGCCGCACACAAGTTGACTTTAATCAATCGATTGATTAAAGTGCTTACCATGATCAAATTGTCGGACGCCAAGCCGCCCCGCCACGCGACATCCCCGGCTGAGCTAACGCGTGCCGCGCTCGTTCGGGCGGCGCTGAAACTGTTCGGGCGGCAGGGCTTCGACGGCACCTCGACGCGTGAAATCGCCGCCGAGGCGGGGGCCAATATCGGCTCGATCGCCTATCATTTCGGTGGCAAGGAAGGTCTTCGCGCCGCTGCCGCCGACTTCATCGTCGAGACCATTCAGGCCGTCGCCGGTCAGGCGCTCAATGAACAGGCCGCGACGGCTGGCGACCCGGAGGCGGCGCGCGCGCAGCTGTTCGCGGCCCTGGAACGGATGGTCGGCTTTGTCGTGGCCAGCCCGCAGGCCGGGGAGATCGTGCAGTTCGTGCTGCGCGAACTGTCGCATCCGACGGCGGCGCTCGACCGCATCTATGACGGCGTCTTCGAGCCGGCGCATCGCCGCCTGTGCCTGCTCTGGGAGCAAGCCACCGGCGAGCCGGCCGAGAGCGAACGGACCCGGCTCACCGTGTTCACGCTGATCGGCCAGGTCATCTATTTCCGCATCGGCCGCGAGGCGGTGATGCGCCGCATGGGCTGGCAAGACATCGGTGCCGCCGAGGCCGCCAAGGTGGTGGCGGCCACCACGGACAACCTCGGCGCCATGCTGGCCGCCCGAAAAGGGTAGGGATGAAGGGACCAAGACAATGAGCTTCCTGTGTTCGCTGCCGCTCGCCACCCAGCTGTTCGGTGCCTGCGCCCCGGCGGCACCGCTCGCCGTCGGTTATGTCGAGGGCGAATACGTGCTGCTGGCGCCGATCGAGGTGGCACAGGTCGAGACGGTGACGGTGAAGCGCGGCGATCGCGTCACGGCGGGAGCCACCGTGGTGACACTTGAAAATGCCGACGCCAAGATCGCGGTGGCGCAGGCGCAGGCAAGCCTCGCCCAAGCACAGGCGCAGTTGGCCGACCTGCAGGTCGGCAAGCGGCCCGAAGAAATCGCCGCACTGAAGGCTCAAGTCGACATGGCCAAGGCGCAGGCAGACGACGCAAGACGCAAATACGCTCGCGCCGCCGATCTGTTCAAGCGCGGCACCGGCACCCAGGCCGACTATGACACCGCCTCGGCGACGCTGGAAACCGCCAACGCCCAGGTCGGCCAGGCCGAGGCCAATCTCGCCGTCGGCGGCCTGCCGGCGCGCGCCGAGACGATCAAGGCCGCCGACAACCAGGTCAAGCAGGCGCAGGCCGAACTGGAGCAGGCGGTGTGGCGCCTCTCCAAGCGCACGCTCGCGGCCCCTTCGCCCGGCCGCGTCAACGACGTCATCCGCAATCCCGGCGACACGGCGGGCCCGACCGCGCCTGTCATCTCGGTGCTCCCCGACGGCGCGGTGAAGCTCAGCGTCTATATTCCGGAAGCGGCCTTCTCCTCGGTCAAGGTCGGCAGCCTGCTCAGCGTCCATTGCGACGGCTGCGGCCCGGACGTGAGGGCGCGCGTCAGCTATATCTCGCCCGATCCCGAATTCACCCCGCCGGTGATCTACTCCCTGGAAAACCGGCAGAAGCTGGTCTACCTCGTCGAGGCGCGGCCGGAGGGCGATGCGGGGCCGCTGCAGCCCGGCCAGATCGTCGATGTCGATCTCGCGGATATGAGAAAATGAACGCCATCGACGTCCGCGGCCTGGTCAAGCGCTTCGGCGGCAAGATCGTCGTCGACCATGTGACCATGTCGGTCGCCGAGGGCGAGATCGTCGGCTTCCTTGGCCCCAACGGCTCGGGCAAGACCACCACCATCCGCATCATGTGCGGCCTGCTGACGCCGGACGAGGGCGAAGGCACGGTGCTGGGTTTCAACATCCGCACGGACTCGCTCAGGATCAAGCGCGAAGTCGGCTACATGACGCAGAAATTCTCGTTCTACGAGGATCTCACGATCGGCGAGAATCTGGAATTCGTGGCGCGGCTCTACCGGCTGAGACCAGTCGAGGAGTATGTCGCCCGGACATTGGAGGAGCTCGGCCTGGCGACGCGCCGCAACCAGCTGGCCGGCACCTTGTCCGGCGGCTGGAAGCAGCGGCTGGCGCTGGCCGCCTGCATCATGCACAAGCCGAAGCTGCTTCTGCTCGACGAGCCGACGGCTGGCGTCGACCCGAAGGCGCGGCGCGAATTCTGGGACGAGATCCATCGCCTTGCCAGCGGCGGGCTGACCGTGCTGGTCTCCACCCACTATATGGACGAGGCCGAGCGCTGCCATCGCATCAGCTACATCTCCTACGGCAAGATGCTGGCCACCGGCACCGTGGCCGAAGTGGTGAAGAACGCAGGGCTGACCACTTTCGTGGTGCGGGGGCCGCGGCTTGACAAGGTGGCCGAAGCGCTTGAGGGCCGCGCCGGCGTCGACCAGGTGGCGCCGTTCGGCGCCACGCTGCATGTCGTCGGCTCCGACCGCAAGAAGCTTGAAGCAGCGCTTGCCGATGTCGAGAGAGAGCACAAGGGCGTGACCGTGACGCCTGGCGAAACCAGCCTCGAGGACGTCTTCATCCAGTTCATGTCCGGTTCGAAGGACAACATGACATGAAACATGGCATGAACAGCGTCTTTTCCTTTGCCCGGCTCGGCGCGCTGCTGATCAAGGAGTTCATCCAGATGCGGCGCGACCGCATCACCTTCGCCATGATGCTGGGCGTGCCGCTGTTGCAACTGGTGCTGTTTGGCTTCGCCATCAACAACGATCCCAAGAGCCTGCCGACGGCGCTCGTTGCCATCAGCAACGACCAGTATACGCGCGCCATGGCCTCCGCCCTGCAGATGACGGGTTACTACCACTTCGACTTTGTCGCGCAGAGCGCCGCGGAGGCCGAGGAACTGATGGCCAAGGGCGCTGTCTCTTTCGTGGTGACGATCCCCGCCGATTTCGCCCGGCGGGTCGAGCGCGGCGACAACCCGCAGATCCTGATCGAGGCCGACGCAACCGACCCGTCGGCGGCGAGCGGCGCCGTTTCGACATTGAGCAAGGTGGCGAGCCAAGCGCTGCTGCGCGCGCAGGGCATGCAGGCGGCCGCCGCTGAAAGCGCCAGGGGGCAGCTGCAGGTGGTGGTGCACCAGCGCTACAATCCCGAAGGCATCTCGCAATACAACATCGTGCCTGGCCTGCTCGGCGTGATCCTGCAGATGACCATGGTGATGATGACCGCCATGGCGCTGACCCGTGAGACCGAACGCGGCACGATGGAGAACCTTTTGGCGATGCCTTCCAGCCCGGCCGAGATCATGCTCGGCAAGGTGCTGCCCTTCCTCGTGGTCGGCGCGGTGCAGGTGGCGGTGGTGTTGACCGCGGCGAAGCTCCTGTTCAGCATCCCGTTCGTCGGCTCGCTGACGCTGCTTTTGTCTGCGGTGCTTGTCTTTGTGCTGGCGCTGGTGCTGCTCGGCTACACGATCTCGACCATGGCACGCTCACAGATGCAGGCGATGCAGCTCACCTTCTTCTTCTTCCTGCCGTCGCTGCTGCTGTCGGGCTTCATGTTCCCCTATCGCGGCATGCCCGGTTGGGCGCAGGTGCTGGGCGAGATCTTTCCGCTCACGCATTTCCTGCGCGTCACCCGGGCGGTGATGCTCAAGGGTGCCGACTTCCATGCGATAGGAGCCGAGGTCGGCTGGCTGGTGCTGTTCGTGGTGGTGTTTGCAGGCACGGCTCTGCTCCGGTTCCGCCGCACGCTGGATTAGAGGTTAGGGGCCACCGAATGACCGACGCCTCTAAGCCGCCGCCATGATCTCGGCATAGGTGCCGAAATCGACATTGCCGCCGGAGAGCACCACGGCGACGCATTTGCCGGCAAGGTCTATCTCGCCCGACGACAGCGCCGCCAGCCCGACGCAGCCGCCGGGCTCGACCACCAGTTTGAGATGGGCCATGGCGTCGCGCATCGCCTGCGCGGTCGCTCTGTCGGAAACCGCAATGGCGCCGGCGAGGTTGCGGCGGTTGATCTCGAAGGTGATGGCGCCCGGCTCGGCGGTGAGGATGGCGTCGCAGATCGAACTGCAACCCGGCTCGTTCGAAACCCTGGCGCCCGCCGCCAGCGAGCGGCGCGTGTCGTCGAAATGCTCGGGCTCGACCGCCCAGATCGCAGTGCCGGGCGAGGCATCCTTGACCGCAACGGAAATGCCGCTGGTCAGGCCGCCACCGCCGCAGGGAATGACGACCGCGTCGAGCCTGACGCCGAGCGCCCGCGCCTGCTTCACCAGCTCCAGTCCGATCGTGCCCTGGCCGGCAATGATGGCCGGGTCGTCGAAGGGCGGCACCAACGCCATGCCCTTGTCCAGATAGGGACGGACCACCGTCATGCGGTCGTCCTTGAAACGGTCGAAGGGCACCACCTCCGCTCCCATCTTGCGGACATTGGCGATCTTCATGTCGGGCGCATCCGCCGGCATGGCGATGACCGCCTTGACGCCGAACATGGCGGCGGAAGCCGCCACCCCTTGCGCATGGTTGCCCGAGGAAAAGGCGACGACGCCACGGGACCGCTCTTCCTCGCTCAGTGACGACAGCTTGTTGTAGGCGCCGCGGAACTTGAACGACCCGGTGCGCTGCAGCGTCTCCGGCTTGAACAGGATGCGGCCGCCGAAGCGCCGGTTCAGCTCCTGCGATTCGAGCAACGGGGTCTCGACGATCAGGCCATAGAGGCGTGCGGCGGCGGCGTGGATGTCGGCGATGCCGGGAGGGGCGGTCATGACGGGTCCTGTCGTGATGCGATCCGGCCATGGTGCACGGAAAGGCTTGCGCGATGCCAACGAAAAAATGTGACAGGGACAAAGTTGGTGAGTCAGAACGGCGGGCGGTGCTGCCCTCACCTGCCTGCCGGCACTCGTCATTCGAAAAGCCAAGCAGTTGGCTTTTCGTCCGCTACGCGGACCATTCCTCAACTCCCCGTATAGTCACGGGGACAGGGCGCTTGCCGCCGAGGTCAGCTGTCCAGCCGATAGATGGGTAACAGATTGAACCGGATACATAGGTAACAGTTCTCCCCCTATGCATCCGCCGCAGCGCCAAGCGGTTTGGTTGGCGCGGCGCTGCGGCGGATGAGCTTCATGCGTCTGGTGTCGATGATGCCAAGCGGATAATTATGGAAGGTAAGTGCCCATTGGCCGTCCTCGGCTTCGGTGGCCGCGACGGCTTCGCCGGCCAGTGATTGCGAGACATAGACGACGCCGCCATTCCACCTGATCTCGCCATTGTGGCGCACCCAGCGAACCGCGGCCTCTTGCGGATAATCGGGCTCGGGTGGCGTCCTTGGCATGGCTCGTTGCGACGGGCGGTAATGCTGGGCTGGAGTG
>NZ_SRUN01000270.1:0-291 GCF_004791595.1 Mesorhizobium sp. M8A.F.Ca.ET.202.01.1.1
ATTACGGCCATGGCTTCGACGCCCGTGCCGCCGTGCTGCCGGGCCGGCTGTTCGGCAGCAGCAAGAGTGAGGGCATGGGCGTCGGCCTGGCCCTGTCCCATGCCACCATCGAACGCCTCGACGGCGAGATGTGGATGCGCCCGGCCCAGGGGGCCGGCAGCCGCGTCGGCTTCCGCCTGCCGTTGGCCCCACGCGAGGACACCCCATGAGCCTTCATCCCTCCCCCCAGGGCCTGCTGGTCGACGACGACGAGCTGTACCTGCGCACCCTGCAACGCAGCCTGGCCCGCAA
>NZ_SRUN01000271.1:0-291 GCF_004791595.1 Mesorhizobium sp. M8A.F.Ca.ET.202.01.1.1
ACGCCGTCGCCGCCTGACGCCAGTTGACGCCAAGGATCGGCCGAGCCGGGCGACCGAAGGATTTTTCGGTCGCCGGCACGGCAAAACCATACGCCCGCAGCAGGCGATCGCCCTCGAAAGCGGTCTGCGCGCATACCGGCTCGACCTGACGGCGCAAGCGCCGGCTGACCTCAAGACCTTGTTCAAGGCTGAGGTTTCGGCGCTGCAGCTGGAGATCGGCTTCGGCGGCGGCGAGCATCTCCTGCACCGCGCCAAGGAAGCGCCAGAGACCGGCTTCATCGGCGTCGAGCC
>NZ_SRUN01000272.1:0-291 GCF_004791595.1 Mesorhizobium sp. M8A.F.Ca.ET.202.01.1.1
GGCGGTGATCCTGTTCCTGGGTGGGGTGCAGCTGATCGCGCTGGGCCTGATCGGCGAGTACCTGGGGCGGCTGTACGAAGAGTCCAAGCAGCGGCCGCTGTACCTGGTTGACGCCTGGCTAGCATCCGCCGTGGCAGACTCGGCCCTGCAACCCACCCTCGGAGGGCAGGCAGATGACCACGGTACGGCAACTGTTGGACGGCAAGTCTCCTGAAGTACATGCGGTCGCGCCGGAAGCGGCGGTGATCGATGCGATCCGATTGATGGCGGAAAAAGGCATCGGTGCGGTGC
>NZ_SRUN01000273.1:0-290 GCF_004791595.1 Mesorhizobium sp. M8A.F.Ca.ET.202.01.1.1
CAAGGCATGCAGCGGGGCGTTGAAATCGGGCGTGCCTTGATCACCGGCAACGATCACGAAAAAGATCGCCGCATCCGCTTCGAGAACGCGCCGCGTTTCGGCCTTGTCGGCAAGCCGCTCGACATGAGCTACCGCGTCATTTCGACCGAAAACGAGACCGGACCGGTCGATGTCAGGGTCTCGGTCAATGGCGAGCAGGTTTCGGTCGAGCATGCCACCGTCGGCCAGGCCATGCCGCTGCAGGTGACCATCCCGGGTGCCAGTTCGATGATGTTGCGGCCGGCACCCGG
>NZ_SRUN01000274.1:0-290 GCF_004791595.1 Mesorhizobium sp. M8A.F.Ca.ET.202.01.1.1
GATCAGAACCCTTCGCGAGCTCGGCGCCTGGGATGTCATCCCGGCTTCGGACAAATCAGCACTTCAAGGCGCGCGCGTGCTCAACGGCTCGAGCGCATTCGCTCTTCCCGCTTGGCGTCGTAGAGCGCCTTGTCGGCGGCGCTGAGCACCTTGTCCAAGCTGAGGCCCTCCCCGCCGACGTCGACAGGAACCAGTGGTTGAGGACACCCTTTTCAATCATCAGGAGCCTCTCGCCCTCGACGCCTTCGCCATCGAATGGACGCGAGTCCTGGCCACGGCGCCGCAACGGC
>NZ_SRUN01000275.1:0-290 GCF_004791595.1 Mesorhizobium sp. M8A.F.Ca.ET.202.01.1.1
GGAATGGGTTCCTATTTTGTCAGGAGATGGGGCGGTTTGCTCGGGATCAGGGAGAGCCGCATTGGGCAGACGGAAGGGCCGCTATGACAGATTGTTCCGGTCGGACGCGGAGGCGATCATTCGCGACGCGCTGGAGCTGCGCCAGACCGTGCTGGCGGCGCAGCTCAACCTCAAAGCCAATGGCGAAATATACTGGCGGCTCAACGGCTTGGTGGAGAAGCTGCATGAGGTGATGGGCGCGGTTGCCGGAAGGGAGCCCGACTTCCGCGCTGCCTGGCTCGGCCTGTTGC
>NZ_SRUN01000276.1:0-290 GCF_004791595.1 Mesorhizobium sp. M8A.F.Ca.ET.202.01.1.1
GGACTGGCGCCCGGAGATCCACGATACCGACGGCCTGTCGCTGTGGACCGGTGCCGGCGAATGGATCTGGCGCCCGCTGCTGAACCCGCGCAACCTGCGCTTCAACATGTTCGTGGACCGCAACCCGCGCGGCTTCGGCCTGCTGCAGCGCGACCGCAACTTCGACCACTACCAGGATGACGGCGTGTTCTACGAGAAGCGCCCGTGCCTGTGGGTGGAGCCGAAGGGCGAATGGGGCGAGGGCTCGGTGCAGCTGGTGGAGATTCCCACCGTGGACGAGACCTTCGACA
>NZ_SRUN01000277.1:0-290 GCF_004791595.1 Mesorhizobium sp. M8A.F.Ca.ET.202.01.1.1
TCAAGGACCTGCTGCTGGCCTCGGTGCCGACCAACAAGGCCGGTTGCCCGACCGGCACGGTCGACGCGATCGGGTTCCAGTAAGGACGGGATCGCCGCTTCCGGTCGGCGCGGGCGAAGATATCGGCGTATTTCTTCATGTTCGCCGCACCTTGCTTCAGCCGGTAGGCTGAGATCATGCGGTTGGAAAACTGGACGAAGGTTTGCGTGAAGACGCCCTGCGCGCGGTCGCGCGCCAGAGCCTTCTCGTCGGTCTCGATGCGCTGGAGGATGCCAGGATCGACGAGAAGG
>NZ_SRUN01000278.1:0-290 GCF_004791595.1 Mesorhizobium sp. M8A.F.Ca.ET.202.01.1.1
ACAGCTTCTTCTCGAAGAGATTGGCGATGGTCGACTTGCCCGAGCCGGACAGCCCGGTGAACCAGAACACGGCCGGGCGCTGGTTCTTCAGGTCGGAGCGGCCCCGCTTGCCGACATCGAGCGACTGCCAGTGGATGTTCTCGGCGCGGCGCAGCGAATGCAGAATCATGCCGGCGCCGACCGTGGCATTGGTGATGCGATCGATCAGGATGAAGGCGCCGGTCGTGCGGTTCTCGGCGAAGTGGTCGAAGGCGATCGGCGCCCGCGTCGAAAGATTGCAGACGCCGACC
>NZ_SRUN01000279.1:0-290 GCF_004791595.1 Mesorhizobium sp. M8A.F.Ca.ET.202.01.1.1
AGGGCCGTGGACTTCTCGGCAACGTTCTCCTCCCTTTGCTTCAGCTCGGTGATGTCCGAATAGACGGCGACCGTGCCGCCGGAGCTGATCCGCCGCTCGCTTATCATGATCCATCGTCCATCGCCCCGCCGCTGCACCCATGGTTCGCCAGGGTTGCGGTGCCGCCACAGGCGCTCCGCAACCCACTCATCGACCCGCCCCTCGGCATCCCTGATGTAGCCGCGCTCGGCGGATCGGCGAATGATCTCCTCGAATGCCGTGCCAGGGGTTGGCTCGGCCTCCAGACCGGC
>NZ_SRUN01000027.1:0-36290 GCF_004791595.1 Mesorhizobium sp. M8A.F.Ca.ET.202.01.1.1
GCGTATTGCCGATGCTTCGCTGAGCTGTTTGCGAGCTCTCGGCCTTGACTGGGGGCCAACGAACGTAGAACTGCGGTGGACCAAGCGTGGGCCAGTCGTGATTGAGGTCAATCCGCGTCTTGGTGGCGGTGCTCAAACGGTTCAGGCGGCTCACGGTATCGATCTTGTCACCGAACACATCAAGCTCGTGATCGGCGAGGAATGGAATTTGCACAGGAGGCATTCGCATGTTGCGACCGAGCGGCTTCTGATTCCTGATCGCGATGGTATCCTGGATTGGATCGATGGCGAAAGTCGAGCGGCTGCCATACCAGGCGTCGTCGAGGCCAAATTGTATATCAAACCCAAGACGCCGATCGTCAGGAAAGGCGATTACCGAGACTTCATCGGATATGTCCTCGCCGCATCACCCAGCCGCGCTCGGACAAACGCAATAGTTCAGCGTGCCGTTGACTCAATTCATTGGTCGATCACACCATTTCCAACGGAACAGGAACAATTAGCGACCTCTCACGTCTTCGCACCTGCGCAGGCGCCCTCAGGTGAAGAGTGATTCGTCGCCGAAGATTGGTAAATTGAGAGCACGAGAGAGAGGGGTTTTTTGACGAGACCATTAGCCAGGACGAGATCAAGCCGCATGTCCGCATTTGCCCGACGATCTCATGGCGCGCGACTATCTGCGAGGCGTTGCAGGCAAGGGTTTCCCAATGCGCTGCGGATGACGGTCGGACTGAAGAAGCCAAATCGCGGGGTAGTCGTCGCAGTCATCGAGTTCCTGAAAAGATAGCTATGTGCTATGTCTAAACCCCTGTTTGAAAGATCGCCTTGTGGTCGGCATCGGCCCGATCGGCTCTTGGTTGGCCCGCGTCGTCTGCCGCGAGGGCTGGCTGGCCAAAGAAACCGGTCATCTGAACGACGACGCGACGGCAGCGCTTACAAGGCCAAGCCACAGGCGAACGGTACGATGCCGCCAGTCGACATCGCCATTCCCGCTTTCGGCTACCAGAACCATATCTCCATCGACCGCGAGCATGGGTTGATCCGCAAATGGCGGGCAACGGATGCGGCCGCCTATGAAGGAGCCAGGCTGCGCGAAGGCCTGCTGACAAGACCAACACCTCGAAGAGCGTATGGGCCGACACCGCCTACAGATCGGCGGCCAACGAGATCTCCATGGAGAAGCAAGGCTTCGTTAGCCGGGTCCACCGCAAGAAGCCCAAGGGCAGGCTGATGCCCGAAACCACCCGGCGCGCCAACAACATCAAGTCGAAGGTCCGCTCGCGCGTCGAGCATGTCTTTACCGAGCAGAAGAGCCGTATGGGGCTGTTCATCCGAACCATCGGCATCGCGCGGGCCACGACGAAGGTCGGCATGGCCAATCTCGCATACCACATAAAGCGCCTGAAGGACTTTATGATTCCAGGATCGGGCCAGTCTTCGAAAGAATCTTCGCCGATTATCGACATGTTCGAAACAACACTAGGTTGAAGGTCATTGATGTCGGTTGCTCCTATGGCATCAACGCTGCATTACTGCGCACCGACCTCGATCTGACGATTTGTATGCTGCCTATCTGGATCGCGGTGGATCGCTCTCGCGCCGACAGGGAGACCGAGCATCGCGCCTTTTTTCGCGACCGAGGTCTTCGTAACGATATCCAGTTGGTCGGCTTAGATCAATCATTTCGCCGTTAGATATGCGCAGGATCTAGGCTTGCTGGAAGCTGGCGTTGCGGCCGATTTGGAACCCGGGAATTGAGCGACGGGGAACGTCACGCCCTCGTGGATGCGGACATTCTCATCAGTACAGGCTGTGTGGGCTATTGCCACGGAACGAACCTTCGCACGCCTGTATGATGCCTCGGCGGCGTCACGCCCGTGGAACAATGAGGAACGACGTCAGAGTTTGGAGGAGGTGTTTTCGCCCGGAGCCTGCGTGACCAGAGGCACAGCGGCATGACATTAGACGGCGCCGATCTACACATTGCGGCAAGTTTGCCAACCCGCCCCCGACCCGGGCTTACCGGCAGGCCGTGGCTCTGTGTCAGCGACGACTGGCCATTCGGCGGTGTCGATCGGCCCGCCGCGCTGTTTCATTATTTGCGCGACCGGCGTGGCGAACATCCACGGGTGCATCTCGGCACCTGGTCCGGCAATCGTGCGGCCCGAAACCTTTCTGTCCAAAGTGAAGGCATTTGGAGGTTGCGCTGGAGCGTCCAGTTCGCGGTCGGCGCGGCTAAGAGCGTGGCGCTTTGCGCGCATGCTGGCCAGAAAGGCCACGATAATTTCCTCCGATATCAAATACTCGCTTTTGGCAACGATAGGGTCACTCCTTGGCTTCAGATCGAGTGCCCGGTGCGCGACTTGTCCGTTTCTTCCCATGGAGGTATCGGCAACACCATTCCCGCTGCTGCAACCAGCAACAGACCCCCGGCGGCGGCCTCCAAAGCCCAGGTCAGGGAGTAATTCTGCGCGAGCGAACCCCAAATCCAGCTGCCGGCAGCCAGAACCGCCGGCGCTCAGGGCATAGTAGATGGAGAGTGTACGGCCGACCACCCACCGTGGGCTTGCGAGTTGCACCGCCACGTCTATGCCGGTCCCTGTGATCAGCCAACCCGCGCCGCCAAGTGCCAGAGCAATTGCCGCCACCACCAGCCTGTTTTGAGACGTGATCCGCCCAAGGAAGCCGTTGCTCGTGCCCGCGATGAAAGCGCCGGTGCCGAAGCCGGCTAATAAATGCCGTAGACGATCGGCCCGCTCTTCAACTGACACGAACCACGAGGGGGAGCAGCGCCAGGATCGGAATGCTGGCCAACCCGAAAAAGGTTGCGCAGGCGATCACCGCCCTGATCTCCAAGGACATCGCCGTAAGCGCACTCCATCATGAATCGCCGTCATCATTATCTCGCGAGGGAGAGCGGACCTTTCATTCGGTGCGCCATGTTGCGCCTAGAGGGACCAAGTCACTCAGCGCGGCCAAGGCAAAAGCGGCCAGCGACTGCCGTGGCACCATCAGTCCGGCGCGAATTCATGCAGCTAAGGTCCCAAGCCCGGGCAACCGGGAACGCTTCTTGTACCTCTGCGGTGGCCTGATCAAGTCGCAGGGATCGACATTCAGTGCGACCGCCAAGCGCCCGAGCACACTGACACTCGCAGAAACACGGGCGCGCTCGATCGAGCCCACGTAGCGCATGCTCAGCTCAGCGCGCGCAGCCAACTCTTCTTGCGTCAGGTCCTGCTCATGGCGCAAACGACGCATATTGATGGCCATGATCTCCTTGAGATCCACAGCGCGATAGAGACCTGAACAGGAACGATCGTTCTAGGAATGATCGTTCCTATTCGTTATAAACGACCGGTCGACAGAGCCTCCTTGTGCGGATCGCACCGAAGTGAAAAGGCATAGCGTTCGTCATGAAGCCGGAAATCGCTCAAGAAGTCCCTTGGTCGGAAAGCCTCACGGCCTATGACAAGGAGCATTTCACGACCTATATGAGGATCCTCGACGCTTTCGCCGATGGCGCCGGCGAAGAAGAGATGGCGCATCTGATCCTCGGCATTGATCCGGCAAGCGAGCCAGAGCGCGCTCGCAAAGCTCTTCGCAGTCATCTTGACCGTGCGAACTGGATGGTGACCGCTGGCTACAAGGAATTGTTCCCCAGCTGACTAATCGCGCTGGCGCTCCGTTGCGCCTTCAAGCAAACTCTCTGTACCCGCCATTCATGAGCTTATGGCCGCGGCGAATGGCGCGGCGGACGCGATCACGCAGATGATCGCGAGGATCATTCCAGTCGGCCTGGACCCGCGGTTCGCCGATCAGCGCTTCGGCGATACCTGGTGCGAAGCGTCTGCGAGCGAATCCTCGAGCGCCTGAAGTACGAAGCGAAGGCGGCTACTACGAGCCTGCGGCGGAAACAGGGGCTTTGGGAGTCGTCCTTGCCCAACAACACTGTTGAGACACTCGAGTGCCCACAGCCGATGTTTCAAGTGCTTGGGCCAGATTGCGTCGAGATGAAGTCGGACGGGGAGCAATACACGACCCAAAGAATCGGCGGAACAGAACGCCTCAGCAGGCCAGGTCAACGCGCGGCGCACTAATTTCGAGTGATCTCCGATGTTCCAGCCATTGGGCCGGCTCCACTGCACGGGCCAAAACCACGCTGGAAGGCCGGATTGCGCCGCAAGAACTCCCAGGCTCAGCCGCGCCGGGTCAGACGAACGGCATATAATACGAGCTCTTATCCCAGTCGGCGGCGGCGCCTTCTGGCGTACTCATGACCCAAGCCCGCCAGGAGCACGGAGCCAACGCCCAGACATCACACGGCCGGGCAGACCGCCGGCGCCCACAGCATGGGACATGAAAGCCGCCGTCCCTCCGAACGTCCTCTAGCGTGTCGGCGGAGATGTCGAGATACCCCGTCCACGGCGCGCGTGTTACCGATCGTGTGCGGTTCACCGATTCGCGCAAGCGGCCAGCCGGCACGTCGGAGGATGTTCCATGCGCGATCGGTGATGGTGCAATTCGGCTGAGGCAGCGCGACAGGCCGAACTCGATCATGCTTGCGAAGAGCTCGTAAATGCCGACAGCAATTCCGCCAGCGCCCTTCGGCGCGGATAGCGGAATATCAAGGGCGAACGGCTGCTCTCCCAGAGGCCCGCTTCCTCGGGCGCCATCCTCCCATCCAGCAGCACCGGAAAGGTATGACGAAGCATCGTTGGCCGGTCGACGGAAGCAGCCGGGTCGCAACCCTCGGAACCTCGCAAGATCAGATAATGCGGCTTCAACGCATCAAAGGAATCGATCTCGTGCCCGCCATTGGTCCGCACGTCCCAGTCGAGCTCGGCGGTTTGAGCCGCTCGCGAGCGCACCGTTGCTAGTGCCGTAGCGAGCGAGCGGCATCGAGGTGGTCATCGGCGCTTTCCGGTAGGGTCTGGTTGTTGACGCCAACCCATTTCGGAGGGCCACCGATGACCGACGACATGATGAACCTGCGCGCGCTCGTGGAGAAGACTCCGGACTCCGATCTCTTGCGCGAGATGATTGGTTCGCCACCGAGCGGCTGATGGAGCCGCCACCGGCGCCGCCTATGGCGAGAAGAGCCCATTGCGCACGGCCCAGCGCACCGGCTATCGCCAGCGCGAATGGGAGACACGGGCCGGGACGGTCGAGCTGCGCATCCCCAAGCTCAATGCGGGCGGCCGGCGCGAGGTGCTGGGCATGGAGGTCGGCACCTCTGAGGCCGAGCCGATCTGGACGGAGTTTCTGCGCAAGCTGACCCGTCGCGGCCTGCGCGGCGTCAGCTCGCCGTCTCCGATGCCCATGAAGGCATCAAGGCGGCCGTCACCAAGGTGCTGTGCGCGACAGGGCAGCGCTGTCGCGTTCACTTGATGAGAACGTGCTGGCCGATGCCGGCAAGAACGGCCGCCGCGTCGTCTCCGCTTTCATCGCCACCGCCTTCGCCCAGGAAACGCCCGGCCGCAAGCACGCAGTGGCGCGCCGTCGCCGACCAGATCCGGCCGCAGGTGCTGAAGTTGCCGATAATTATGGAAGACGCCGAGCCCGACGTGCTTGTGGATGCCAGCCGCTTTGCAAGGAAGATTTTGAACCTTTGAACACGTGATCGAGTGCGGTCTTGTGTCAGGCCTTGAGTTGCGGCCATGACGTGCCGCGGGCCGGTATGGTAATGCGCGGATCAGGTCCAAATCTAGAAAGCGAGCGTGAGGCTCGGTGCGTCATTCTGGTTTTCTGACCCCGATCTGATCGTCAACATGCAGTTCTTGCCTTCCTCACATCCCAGACCGACCGGCTTCAGGTGTGCTGGTGAATGCTCATGCAGGCACCGTTGCCGGATTCCGGTAATCCCCCCTTCGGCAGCATGGCCCCAGATGCCACGCGCCATTTTGTTGGCCAGCGCAATGGCCATGCGCGGCTTCCTCGCCAATCGTGCGGGCGAGCCAGGAGCCCCCGGGTGCGCCTTGCAGGATGCCCATCGGACCACAGCCATGGCGCCGATGAATCGCGAGCCCAATCATGCGCCACGACACATGCCGGCTGATCCTCCTGCAAAACTGCAGGCGCGACAGCTTCTTGCGAAATGCGACAGTTCCGTCAGCCGCCGCTCCATGCAGCTGAAACACGTTTTTTGCCAGACTTTTCCCACGGGTGCCTCCTTCCATTTTGTGGCGTTGAGCATGACAAACTTGGCACATTGCGATGTCGTCGGAGAAGGCTGGCATCCACCCCATCTGGAAACCATCAGCCAAATGAGCGATGATCCTCTTATCAGCCCTGCCAGCCCTGGCACGCTGATCAGCTGGCGCCATGCCGGAGGGCGCCGCGACCAAGCCGCCAGCTACACCACTCCCTGGGACACGATCCCTCCGGGAAGGAATGAACTAGCCATTGGAGGCGAATGCGCCACCCGAAACAGCCTGTGCACTTGCACAGGAGGACCAAAGACGAAACTCAGTTTCTCAGAGAATTGAAGATCGTGAGGAGGCCAAGAGCGATACGGCCTGATTTTGGGTGCGCACACCGAGCTTCTTCTTGGCATTGTCCAAATGGAAAGCGGCGGTACGCCGCGTGATTCCTAGAATGCCGGCGATATCCCAGGCGGACTTGCCGCGTGCGGCCCACTGCAGACACTCATATTCGCGCGGTGTCAGCGAAACGCCGTCCACTGTTCGATTGCCGGACAGGTTGCGGCGAACGGAGACGTGAAAGCAGGTCGCCATGAGCTGAAGCGCTTGTTCGTATCGTTCGGCTACCCGGAGAAACGCCGGATTGGGCTCATCAGCGGCAAACGTCATCGCTGCCATCCAGTTCCGGCGATCGACGATTGGGATCGTCAAGCCACAGCGGATACTGAACTCGGCCGCTTCTTCGAACAGCGTCTGCTGAACTTGTGATGTCGCAACGCCGCGTATGTCCGATCCCCACCGAAATGGGCATCCGCCACACCTTGCACGAATGATAACAGGATCGACTTTCTCATACCGGTTTTGCAGATAGTGCGCGATCCAGCCAGCTGGATAGTTTGAGATCAACCTGGGTTCGCTTGAACGCTGTTGCGGCATTGACAGATAGGCAAAGGTGACTAGCTCCAATCCAGCGGCCGCTGCAGCCATAGCGGTTTGGAAATCCGCCTCATCGGCGCTTTCCGACAGCTGTTCCAGGAAGGTCTCGAAGAGAAGTTGCATGTCCTTCGTCATGCGTTGAACTAAGTCCCTCGATTGGCTGCAGAGCGCCACGCCGGCTTATGGATACCGACGGGCTAGCTTTCTTTCATGACCGCGGCCAATCTCGTCGGAATTAGCCGGCATCCGATGACTGTCTCCATATGGAGCGACGTCGGCAGTTCTGCCGCCGCGCCAAATGTGAACTTCTCGAACAGTGAATTGCGAAACCCGCTTGCAGCAGCAAAGGCACCGCCTGATGGTGAGAACGTTTGATGCCAAGCACGTTGGTGGACGCCCAAAGCTCCCGTGCGTGCGTCAGCCGTCGCGCAGCGGAGATGCGGAACGCGATGTGCGATTCGAATTTACTCTCCGTCGCAAGCCTGTGATTGGATAGGCTGCAAGCACTCCCACCCCGCCCGTTAATAACTGCGCCCCGCCGGTTGGGGAGGACACCAGCGGGGCGCGCCGCGGACGGGTGTCGGTCGCGTGACGACCGGGCAGCGGCGGCGGACCGCTCATGTGGGCACGAGAGCCACATCTTCCTTTCTGAACACTTCAGAGGGAAAGCCAAATCGAGGCCGTTGCCGTAATCGATCATATCCCAATGGCCTCGTATGCACCTGCGATGTGCCGAATAGACACAACGTAGGCGGCCGTTCTGTAGTCGCCGAGTTCCGGCTGCGTCTCGAGCAGATCGGCTATCCGCTTCCAGGTGCTGCGCATCACATCCTCGAGACCGGACCGCACGAGATCGATCTCAGCGCCGCCTTCAAGGAATTCGTCACGCATGTCGAGGGGAAATGCGTTGCCGGTCATGCGCTCGAGCGCTGTGGCGATCGTCTGGTTGCGCCGCTCTCGCCGCCGCCTCTCCATCAAACCGAAAGGGATGTGGGTCAGGTTCTTGACCCATTCGAAATAGCTCACGACCACGCCACCAGCATTGACGTAGAGATCGGGAAGGATCGTGATCCCTTGGGAGCGAAGCATCTCGTCAGCCTCGTAGGTGACTGGGCCGTTGGCCGCCTCCACGATGAGTTGCGTCTGGATGCGCTCAGCGTTGCCAATATGGATGGCATTTTCCATGGCGGCAGGTATGAGAATGTCGCACGGCCGTTCCAGGCCTGTGATATCCCCTTCGAATGACTCTGCATCGGGAAAGCCGAGAATGCTGCCAGTCCGGAGTTGATGTCGCTTGAGTGCTTCGATGGGAAGGCCTTCCGGATGGGCGACGTAGCCATCGCGTTCGGAAACGACCGTGATCAACGCGCCATCATCCTCGGAGAGGAACTTGGCGGCATGATAGCCGACATTGCCAAAGCCCTGCACCGCCACGGATATCCACTTCAGGTCCCGGCCCTGCTTCAGCCCGGCTGTGCGCGGATCCTGTAGATAGCTGCGGATGGCGAACTGCACACCTCTGCCAGTCGCTTCTGTGCGCCCTGCAATACCGCCCTTGGAGAGCGGCTTGCCGGTGACGCAGGCCCGCGCATTGATCACATCCATCGGATTGGCCCGGCGGAACTCGTCGACCATCCAAGCCATTTCCCTCTCGCTTGTGCCCACATCAGGAGCTGGCACGTTGAGCCCAGGACCGATTAGGCCGCGCTTGCTGAGCTCCTGGGTGAAACGGCGGGTAATGCGCTCGAGCTCCGGAGGGGTCCACTCACGCGGGTCGATCTTGAGTGCTCCTTTTGAGCCGCCAAATGGGACATCGACCAGCGCGCATTTGAGGGTCATCAGCGCTGCGAGCGCCTCTACCTCCTCAGCATCCGCATCGGGCGTGAACCGGATACCACCTTTGACAGGCTCGCAATGCTCGCTGTGAACGGAGCGCCAGCCGACGAAGCTGTACATCCGGCCGCGCAGCCTGACACCAAACCGCACTGTGTATGTCGAGTTGCACTGAATGATCCGCTCGGCCAGTCCCTCAGGCAGATTGAGGAACTCCATCGCATGGCGGAAATTCTGGTCAACGCTGTGCAGAAAGCTGGTGGGCGAGGAATGCAGCTGAACAGCAGCCCTCCCCGGCCCAATCGCCACTTGCCCGCCGGACCGGAGCTCTGGTATTGTCACCGAACCCAATTGAGAACTCCCTTACTCGGATCACTCGCCTTACAAAGTCCTCGCGGATGAGCGATTCCTGCGGTCGATGTCTCAGATTCTTTGGCCATCGCGGGTGAGTTCATCCATGACAACACGGACAGCGCTTTCGGCGATGGCGACGATCTCTTCGACCTCGGCTTTCGTTACTACGAGGGGCGGGGCAAAACCCAGAATGTCTCCGTGCGGCATCGCGCGAGCAATAAGACCACGGTCACGGGCTGCCTTGGATATTCGCGCGCCAACCTTGAGCATCGGATCGAAGCGGTTCCTATTGTTGCGATCGGCCACGAATTCGATTGCGCCCATAAGCCCTACCCCGCGCACTTCGCCAACGATCGGCAACTGCGAGAATTTCTCCTTCAGCTGGGCTTGGAAAAACGCGCCGACCTCGCGTGCGTTTCCCGGAAGGTCTTCCCTTTCGACGATATCGAGAACCGCATTTGCCGCCGCGGCGCCAATAGGGTGGCCGGAATAGGTGTAGCCGTGAGAGAATGCGCCGACGCGGTCCGCTCCGGCTTCGAGCACCTCATAGACCTTCTCTCCCACCATGGCGCCGGACAGCGGGAAATACCCGGATGTCAGCCCCTTCGCGATCGTGATGAGGTCAGGCTCGATGCCATAGTGCTGTGAGCCGAACATGGAGCCGGTACGGCCAAAGCCAGTAATCACTTCGTCTGCGATCAAGAGGACGTCATGCTTCCTGAGGACAGGCTGGATCGCCTCCCAATAGCCCGCTGGGGGCGGGGTAATGCCGCCTGTACCCAGGACCGGCTCTCCAATGAATGCACCCACTGTATCTGGACCCTCGCGCTGGATGAGGTCATCCAGTTCGGCCGCGCGACGCTTGGAGAATTCATGTTCAGTCTCCCCCGGCTGCGCTCCCCAGTAGAAGTGGGGAACCCCAGCATGGAGAATCCGCGGCAGGGGAAGGTCCATATGGTCATGATAAAAGCTCATGCCGGTCATTGAGCCGGAGATTACGCTACAGCCGTGGTAGCCGCGCTCGCGCGAGATAATTTTCTTCTTGTTTGGCTTGCCGCGAAGGTTGTTGTAGTACCAGACGAGCTTGGCCTGTGTCTCGTTGGCGTCCGAGCCGGACATCCCGTAGAAGATCTTGCTCATCTTGCCTGGCGCCATCTTCACAAGGCGGTCGGACAGAATGGCGAGTTCGTCCGTCGTGTGTGCGGCGTAGGAATGGTAATAGGCGAGACGATAAGCTTGACGAGAGATCGCCTCGGCGACTTCGGTCCGGCCATAGCCGACGTTCACGCAATAGAGACCGGCGAAGCCGTCGATCAGTTGGTTGCCACTAGCATCCTGGATGCGAATCCCTTTGCCTGTCTCGACGATGGTCGGATCGCCAAGCTTGCCGCTGGCAAAATCCTTAAGCTGCGTGAATGGATGCAGGACGCTGTTCCTGTCCTTTTCGCCGATTTCCCCGATGTTGATCGTCATTGGACGCAATCCTCTCACGCTACAAGATTCCCGAAGCAGGTGTATTTTGATTCCAGATACTCGGCGATGCCATGTTTGGAGCCTTCCCGGCCAAGACCGGACTGTTTCCACCCGCCAAACGGGATCGGCGCACCAGTGAATTTCGGCGTGTTGACCGCGACCATGCCGTATTCGAGCCGATCAGTGAGCCGCATCGCACGGTTGAGGTCTCGGGTGTAGACATAGGCCGCGAGGCCCATCTCGGAATTATTCGCGCGCTCGAGCACCTCCCCTTCGTCGTCAAAGGGCAAGATAGCAGCCACGGGCCCGAAGGTTTCTTCCCTGGCCACCCGCATGTCGTCAGTCACGTCGGCGAGCACCGTCGGTGTGACAAAGTTCCCGCGGAGAAAGTTGTCTTGTGCGCCGGTCACCATTCTGGCCCCCTCTGAGAGAGCCTCGGAGATCTGCTGCCTGCACTTTTCGGCACCGGACGCCTTGGTCATTGGACCGATGTCGACCCCCGGCTCCAACCCGTGCCCAACTTTCAGATCTCTGGTGGCCTGCGCGAATTTCTCTACAAAGTGGTCATAGACTCTCCTCTGCACGTAGATTCTGTTCGCTGCCAGGCAGTCCTGGCCGGATGTGGCGAATTTGGCAGCCATGCAACCGGCGACTGCGGCTTCGATAGGTGCGTCGTCGAACAGGATGAAGGGAGCATTGCCACCGAGTTCGAGCGAAGCTTTTTTCACGGTTTTCGCGGACTCCTGGAGCAGGAGGCGACCGACCTCGGTCGAGCCGGTAAAGGAGAACGCCCGCACCTCGGTATGCTCCAACAAACGCCTGGCCAGCGGCGGCGCCTCACCAGTTATCACCTGAAACACGCCAGCAGGGATGCCGGCTTCCTCGGCAAGGCGGGCGAGCGCGAGCGCCGATAAGGGCGTTTCTGGGGCCGGCTTGACGATCATGGGGCAGCCAGCGGCCAGCGCGGCTCCAGCTTTTCTTGTAATCATTGCCGAGGGAAAGTTCCATGGGGTGATAGCGACAGTCACTCCGATCGGCTGCATCTGCACTGCCAGCCGGCTCCCGGCGAGATGGCTAGGGATGGTTTCGCCGTAGGCCCGCTCACCCTCCGCCGCGAACCAATCAAGAAACCCGGCAGCGTATGAAATCTCGCCGCGAGCTTCCGCGATCGGCTTGCCTTGCTCGGCAGTCATGATCACGGCTAGATCTTCCGCGTTTTGACGCATACCGGTCGCCCACTTCCGCAGATATGCGCCACGTTCTGGGGGAAGCATGTCGCGCCACCGCAGGAACGCGGCTCTCGCGAAAAGAACCGCATCGTCCACATCCGATACCTCGCAGGCTGCTACCTTGGCCAAGGCTTCGCCAGTTGCAGGATCCACTATCGCGAGGCTTTCAGACTTTGAGGCCCAAGTCCCATTGATATATGCACATTCTTGCAAAAGGTCCGGCCGTTTGAGCCTCAGCAGTGCAGTGATTGCCGTGCCCCTCATCAATTACTCCAAGTGGATGATTAGATGCCTTCAAACTAGCTTTCCCCGAGCGTCGATTGACGGCAGAATTGCAGCGCTCAAGGCCGGTTTCCTGCAAACATCGCTCCAACGCTGCAGGATTGGGGAGTGACCGAACTATCTTATAGATGTTGCGCTTCTCTGCGCAGTCACGTCGGCCGTGCGAACGGACGGTGATGAACGGCTACAGCCGGGTCCGCTTGAGCCCGGAAAAGAGAAGCGGGCTCGGTTCACGAGCACCCGGCGCGCTTCACGCCCACAGCACTGGACATGAAGAACGTCCTCCAGCCTGTCGGTGGAGGCGTCGGGATATCCGGCCACGGCACCGGTGGCGCCGATTGTGTGCGGCTCGCCGATCCGAGCAAGCGGCCAGCCGGCGCGGCGAAGAATGCGCTCCATGCGCAGATCGGTGACGGTGACAATTCGGCTGAGGCGGCGGGGCAGGTCGAACTCGATCGTGCCGGCGAAGAGGGCCACCGGGGTCTGAATACTATTTTGACTCAGACGTCGTTCAAATTGTAGACTGCACGATTATTCTTATGGAGGACCATGCGCGCCGCCTCTATCGCCTCCTCGAAGGCGAGACTTCCGCCGACGACATAATCGGTCAACGCTTTCGCGAGATATCGCTTACCCCACCGTCCGGCGAGCCAGAACAGTTCGGGAACGTGGTAGTTGTCGCTCGCAAACAGGATTTTTGAGAGCGGAACCGCCTCCATGACCTGTTTATACCTCTCGTAGAGGCTCTGGTGGACGAACGGGGTCATGATCGATAGCTCGAAATAGCAGTTCGGATACAGGTGGCTGAGCCACGCCGCCTTGCCGACCGAGGGATAGCCGGCGTGCAGCGGGATGATCTTCGGCATCCGCATCATGTTGTCCTTGTCGAACCGGACCACTTCCTCCAGAAAGAATGGGTCCTGATTGCGCAGGATCACCTCTGGCGCCTCGCCGTCGCCAGTGTGGATTTGCATCGGCATGTCCCGCTTAAGGCATTCCTCCAGCGTCATCGTGAACGTGTACCGCCGCAGGTCCTTCGAGACATTGAACGCCGCCTGCCGTTCCATGAACGGCAATTCCGCGTAGGATTTCCGCATCGCATTCCACGACTTTGCCGCAAGCGTCCGATCGTAAAGCGGTTCGATCAGGCCGATATACGGCAGCAGGTACGACTTCATACCGACGGACTTCTTGCCGAAATTGCCCGTGCCATCCATGACGTCGAGAAGGCGTTCGAAGTAGAGACTCTCGAACTCGTCGAAGGAAATATCCATGCTAAATAATTCGCGCTGGATCTCCTCGATGCGGGCAATCCTGTGGGTCCGGCAGGGAAGGATTGCCTCTTCGAATTTCTCGATGGCCGGCCGGCCGCAGCTTTCGTGGTAGCCGGTATCGAGCATGATGTTTTCCAGGTTCACGTCGCGGAAAAGGGCGTTGACGTAGGACCAATAATCCCGGCCCCGGTCATTCCGTGCCTCGATGACGGCTTCGAATGTTGGTTCGCAATTCAGGAACTGTGCCAGCTCCTTTGTCAGGAATTTGATGAAAATGCTTTGGGACAGATGGTACGTCATCTCATCGACCTTGGCCTGGATTCCGAATGTCTTGTCAAGGTCGTGCCGGGTTGCCTCGTCACCGGTGAGCCAACGGTTATAGATCCCCGCAGGGAAGTAGTTAGGAAAAGGGTATCCGGCCAGCGAAATGCGCTCAAGATAGCGCTGGGGGGTGGTAATCGCATCGCGGTCGGTAACGAGGTGACAATGCGTGTCATCAAGCGGGAGCGCGTTGACCACATCGAAGATCTTGAAGAATTCAGGATCCTGCCTTCCAGGGAACAGGGGTAGGTGACGCAGGTAAGGAGAAGTCGACGACGTCGTCTTCGCGGGACTTGCGGCCAGATCGCTCGACATCTCGGCGACAGGGTTGTTCATTTGATGTCATCTCCGTCTGTCAAGTTTACGGCCGCGTCGCGTACACATGCAGCCTCCAAATTTCGACCAGAACATCCTCAGATGCATCTGGAGGCGGCGGTTCAGTCCACCGACCACTCGTCTCTGTGCCGCCCTCAGTTCCAAGGCCTCGTCGAGGGATGGCGCAGCGGCGAGAATCTTGCGGGTGTAGTGTTCGCGGGGATGCTTCAGAACATCGCGCGGCAAACCCGCTTCGATGATCCTCCCCGCCCGCATAACCAAAACGCGGTCGGCAATTAAATTTCATGTATGATTAAGAACATACGCTAACCCCCGCGATGCTCGAAGTTCCAGCATCAGCTATGATGATTTGGACATCAACTGATACATCCAGCATGCTGACTGGCTCGTCGGCGACTACCAATTCGGGCTCCATAGCGAGTGGATGAAAACTCTGCGGTTTATGGATATGCTCGTTATTTGTTCTCCCTCATTGTTCCGGCAACTAGACTGGATGGGTTTTGCACAGCCTTCACGCCGCCAGCATCGACGTCTCGACCAGCTTTACCCAGTAGCCGATGCCGTAAGGTATGGCTTCATCGTTGAAGTCAAAGGCAGGGTTATGCACGTCGGCAGTTGAGCCATTCCCAATATAAATGTAAGCTCCGGGCCGCGCCTCCAGCATATACGCGAAATCTTCCGCTCCCATTGTAGGTTTGAGCCGGTCGGTCACTGCATCGTGGCCCACAATGTCGCGCGCGGCCTTAATCGCCAGATTAGTTTCTTCCGGGTGATTGACGGTGACGGGCTCCAGACGGTGGTACTTGAAGTCGATACTGCCGCCAAAGGCGCGCGCAATTCCGTTCGCGGACTCGGAGATCTGTCGTTGGGCAAAATCGCGCAATGTGGGTGAGAGAGCTCTAACAGTCCCAGATATCTGAGCGTGTTCTGGAATGCTGTTATAGCCCTCCCCAGCCCGCAACTGGGTAACGGAGACGACGAGCGACTCGAGCGGGTCCGTGTTGCGCGAAACGACACTTTGCAGCCCAACGATGATCTGCGCTGCAATAACGATGGGATCGATAACCCTTTGGGGATACGCCGCATGGCCGCCGCGGCCCTTCACAAAAATGTCGAACTCGTCAACCGAGGCCAACGCGAGGCCGGGGCAAATCCCGAATTTGCCTATCTCCATTCCTGGCGTGCAGTGCATGCCATAAACCTTTGAGATGCTGAACCGGTCCATGATACCTTCCTGGACCATTCTGTGGCCGCCTATGCCCGCTTCTTCCGCGGGCTGAAAGATCAAGGCAACGGACCCCTTGAAGTTGCGAGTCTTCGCAAGGTATTTGGCGGCGCCCAGCAGCATCGCCGTATGACCATCGTGGCCGCATCCGTGCATCTTGCCGGGTATGGTCGACGACCAGGGCTTGTTCGAGTTTTCAAGTATTGGCAGGGCGTCCATGTCCGCCCTCAACCCAATCGTAGGTCCGTCTCCGCCTTCGCCCTGGATTAGCGCAACAATACCGGTCTCAGCGATCCCCGTCTCGATATGGTTGATACCGAAAGAGGCCAGCTTCTCGGCCACGAACCTAGCCGTGTTGTGTTCCTCATAGCCGAGTTCGGGGTTTTCGTGCAGGTAACGACGCCACTCGGTTACTTCATTCTGCAGTTCCCGGAAGGCCTTAATGCTGCTCATGTGAACCTGTTCTCTGTTGGGATCTTTGTACTGTTTCATTGGCCGATGTTCCTAAAAAGCGACCTGCCAAAGGCGGCGCTCGCGAAGCAAATTTACGCGAACTCCATTCAGGTGAGACTAGCTTGCGCGATTAGGCTTGTATTGACACGTTCGGTCAGTTTCTTGACATATGCCGCCATATCGGCACTGAATTGGGTGAAGACGACCACAGTTTCGCTTAATTCACTTCCGCGAAAGCCGTGGCAAGCGCTCAGGCAACGTCTGCCGAGAACATCTCGCTCGAGCAATGCGCGCCGCCGTCATCTCATTGCCATGCAGCCGCTCGGCGGCAAGCACTTGGGCCTCGATCAGCGCACAAGCGAGCACCAACGTGCAGGCCCGCCTGGTCGGCCAGCGTCGACACCCCAGCTAAGGGCGGGCGGCGAAACCCCGCTCCCCCACTGACTAACTAGGGTCCCCAGAGGTAGTCCGTTCTCCCCTCCCCAGCACTTGGCCTAACAGCCTGGACCCAAGCCTCGTGACTTGCTGCTCCGGACTTGCAGCTGCGAACTTCTTCCGCGGCTACTACGGTCATCATCACGAACAGCTTGCCGCACGTCGTCGTACTGATGATGTCTGTCGCCATCTTTCCTTCGACGGACGTTTCATGGATCCCC
Organism: Mesorhizobium sp. M8A.F.Ca.ET.202.01.1.1; assembly: GCF_004791595.1. NCBI lineage: Bacteria > Pseudomonadati > Pseudomonadota > Alphaproteobacteria > Hyphomicrobiales > Phyllobacteriaceae > Mesorhizobium > Mesorhizobium sp. M8A.F.Ca.ET.202.01.1.1. The sequence continues at coordinate 16,513 of NZ_SRUN01000027.1, forward strand.
CGTTCTGTCGTCGACCATCGTCGCGATTTGACCGCCAAATCACCTTCGCACAGGCCTGCTCGGCTGCGATACTCGTTGGGCGCCGGATCACTGCAAACTTTCGGCCCTTTTTGCAGGAATAGGGACTAGCTCCCGCGCTACGCTCTCCAATGCGGAATCGGCGAACAGCGAAGGCATGACCGAAGTACCTGATGGCTGGAGGCCGCGGGGTGCACGGCCAAGTTGTTTGCAGCACAAACCAATACGGAACTCGTGGCTCGACATGCCCGAAGCGCAAACCCAGGGAAAGATCATCATGGTACCGGAGCTCACTTCACCGGCCGCGGGGTTAAGAGCAACGCTTTGCATACATCCTAGCCAAATAGAGGCTTTGCGCCGCTGAAGCGCAACTCGAGTGTGCAAGACAGGCCTGTCAGGGCGGCTGAAGCTGCTCATCAGAATGGGACTGCGGTAGTCTGTTCAGATGGAAGATGATCGGCGCTCCAGCGTTACGTCGTGCCGAGGATATGCTTAGGGCGCACGGCCGTAAGCCGAAGGGATTGGCGATTGCGGGGCCTCTTTCAATTCCTTGAGGTCACTTTGCGTGGCAGGACTGGTCGAGCACTCAATCTCATAGATAAAAGCGCAAGGCTAAGAGAAAATGAAAAAGACGGCAGGCGCAGATGCGGATTTAAGTTCGCCGCCAGCGACACTTGCGCCCCTCAGAAACCGGACCTTTCGTTCGATTTGGCTAGCCACGCAGGTCTCCAGCCTTGGTTGGCTGGGTCTTCCACAGTTCCTGCGCGTCGTTGATGCCGGCGCGCAGCGGATCATGGTAGACCTGCGTCGCCTGGATCCTGAGCATGTGCAGCATCACCTGGGCATCCTTTGGATCGTTCTTGTCCCAGCTGTTGTGCAACGCTTCTCGTGTTCGGGCCAGCGCAAGCGACACCAGCCGCACCTCAAAACCCGCTTCAGCCAGGCGCCATGCTATCGGCCGGTGATAGTTCCCGGTCGCCTCAAAGGCGCACCACAGGGCGGCCGTACGCCTGCAGCACTTCGATCAGATGGTCGTGCTCAACACGGGTGTTGAGCACCAAAAGGCGACGCCGACGCTTGTGGCCCGGTGCTTCGATCAGAACTTCATTGCGCACCTTGGCAATGTCGATCGCTACCAGCACCGCGGCGGCGGGTGTAGACTCTGAAGGGGTCATGGTCGGTCTCTCCGGAATGGTGTGAACATTCACATTCTAGAGAAACTTTGACTGGCCATGGCCGCCTCGACAGCGGTGCGCGCCTGCAGCGAAAAGCTGCGCGCACCGCTCTCTCGGTCGCCGCGGCTCCTTCATTCCGCAGCGACTACGGCTCGTGCTACCGGTCAAAAGCTTTTCAGGCAGCAAACGTCTCAGGTCTACGTCAGATATTCACAAGACCGTACACGCCCAAGGCCAACGGAAAGGCTGAGCGCTTCATCCAGACGAGCTTGCGCGAATGGGCTTAATGCCCGAGCCTACAACACTTCTCATGAACGCACCGCTGAGCTGCCACGCTTTCGTCGCTGCAATTGGCACAGGCCACATGGCAGCTTACAATCAAAACCACCTATCAGCCGTCTCGGCTTGATGATCAGGGACAACCTGTTGAGACTCCACAGCTAGCGCGACCAACCCTGCCCTAAAACCAGATCGCAATAATCTTTCATCTTTATTAGGTCACCACCGGTAACGTTGCCGACCTCGTCAAGACGCTCGTCCAATTTTTCGAGCCGCATCGTCCTCTTGCCTTTGTCTAAGGATATGTTGCGAATAATGGGGATTGGTTGAGCGTTCTTTAAATAAGTTCGCTGTTCACCAGCAATTGTCCTGCCCTTTGAAATATTTAAGTTCAATACAAGGCTTAATATGAGGTGCGGTGCCGTAAACCAGTCCCATGTGAGGCTGCCAAGGGAATAGGCTATAATCGCGGTACGGTGCGGATCCCTCTTGGGGCGATAATACTCAACAGGTTGGATGACGTGCGGATGAGTGCCTAAAATCAGATCAACACCCTCTTCTACCAGGGCGTGAGCGGCTTCGATCTGTCTAAGCAGAGGAAAAAACTCGAATTCCACACCCCAATGGATGGAGGCGATGATAAAATCACAATCCTGTTCTTTACAATCCGCGATCTGAGCTCGCAGCAAATCTAACTCTGTAGGTACATTCCGAGACATGAGTCTAGACACATGAATTCGGAACTCATGCCCTGGAGGCAATGCAAACCCGTTAAGACTGTATGTAGCGGAAACAAAACCGATTTTGATCCCGTTTCTTGTGATGGTCTTGCATTTGCCATACTCGTCTTTCTTCCGTGGCGCGCCAATGGTAAGTATTCCATCGCTTTCTGCGATGTCCTGCGTGCGAGTAAGCACGTCAACCCCAAGGTCATTTGCGTGATTATTTGCCATATTAAGGACGTCGAAACGCGAAGTGTTATGAGACGTCAATGTGCGGTACTGCTCAATTGTGCAGCACATGCGAAACGAAGTTATATCAGGCATTACTTCATTGACTATGTGGGCATCAGCAACCACGGATTCATAGTTTGCAAAAGTCACGTCTTTATCGAAGACGACATCTTTAATTTGCGAGAAAAGCTGATTGTTTGAGGCTTCCAGGCCCGCAGCCTGAATAAGATCGCCACACGCAGCTAGACTGAGGGCGTCCTCTTCAACCCAGCCAGCCGGCAATGATATGTCGCTAGATTTCAACGACGATAAGGCCTCTGAGACCTCTCGCGAGTTTTTCGTGATGGGATGCCTACTGGTGTAAAACCAGTACTCAAGGCCGTTGCCCGTCCCTTCGGACATGCCGTTTGCCCTCTGGTGTAAAGGAAACTCCCACGATCCGTGGACTTCGGCTCTACGGATAGCTTCGAGCGCCTGTTCGTTGGGCTGGAAGACCTCAGTTGGATCAATTGGAAGCCGGATTGTCATGGTGGTCGCTCCGATTTGCGGGTTGTAGTGATCGATCTCAGAGATTGGCAAACACACTCCTGACCGCGTACGCTGACTTCGAAAAGACGATGTCGGCTTGCTCGCGGGTCAGACAGAGCGTCGGGGCAAGACCAAAAATGTCGCCCTGCGGCATGGCGCGGAGTAAGGATCGCGAGGGGCCACGATCCCCGTCCTGCGCCGCTAACACGTCGCCCGGTCGTCTGCGCAAAGCCACAATCGAAAGGGCAAGCATGTTGTCTTATTAGAGCCAGTCATTACGCCAAAACTTCCAATAATTGCTCGGAACGCACGAGCGGCTTCATCGGCGCTCAACACAAAAGACTCTCAAAGGAAGCGATCTGCGCAGGGCGCGCCGCTCGCCAAGCCATTTCATGCGAACTCCGCCCATACTAGATCGCTCAATCAGGATCGCATTGACGCGTTAGGCCATTTTTTTGACATCTGCCGCCATATCAGCACCTTGATGATCCTGAGTTCCCCTGGCGGTTGCCTTGCGTTGTGGGGCAAAGCTCCGTCGCTTTCCAGCTCGCAAGCGCGGCTCGATCGGCCCGCTTCATCCGGGAGAAAACAAGATAGCCGCACAATCTCGGCGCAATGGCGCGGCCCTGAAAAATCATACTGGCAGAAATCAACCTGCTGACGCCAAGCTCGTCGGCCAGATACTAAACCACCTCGTCGGGAGCCTCAGCCGCCGCGGTCGCAAAATATCCATACGCGAACGAAAAGCTTCAGTCGAACTGCCAGTCCAAGCCTCGACCCGGCCGGCCTTGCGTAAAAATTCGATGTCGGGAAAAGGGAGGCTCCATTGCTGTCGACGCCTCAAGCGAAACACGCAACTACATCCACTCCGTCTGCGAAGAGTGAATTCTCAAGCGACGCCGCCATACGGGTCATCCGTGCCGCCAACGTTCCACAACTTGACCAAATCGCAGTTCGATCCGATCAGGCCTACCTAGCCGCCGTCAAAATCCGCGAACTTTAAGCGATTGCGTTCGGTAGGCGCGTGGCTCAGGAGACGACGCGGCGCTAGCAGTATCTTTCGACGCGGAAACGCCCATGTGCGTGCTTATCTATGACGCCGCGGTAGTAATCCTAACCCGCCGCCGGCAAACAGCGACTGGCGCAATTGGGATATAACACTACGCGACAAGATCGGCTTCAAACGCTCCGCTTTCGGTCATCCGCAAGCTCGCCCTTACCAGGCATGCGATGCTCCGCTTCGGTGGGCCGATATGGCGGCAAGTGTCAAAAAAGTGGCCGAATATGTCAATGCGATCCCCATTGTGCGATATAGTATCGTTCCCAATGGAACTCGCGTGAAACTGGCTACTGCATTCGTACTCTCAATGCGATTGAGAGCAGTCTGCGCATGGCTAGGAGAGATACGGTGTGGGATGCCGTCTGGCGCTGCTCGCGCGAAAACAGGCCCACTCCATCTGCAAGCTGTTCGGGTAATTAAGGGGAACAACTATGAACTATTATCAAGGTAGTGTTAGCCGCAGAAACTTCCTTAAGACTACTTCAGTGATCGGAGGGGGGATCGTCGCGGCTGGAATGCCCTTGTCCAGCGCGATCTGGGCTGCGGAAGGAAAGGTCCTCACAGCTGCTTCAACCAACGATATTACCAAGATGGATCCCCAATTCTACACTGCCGTCTCTGAAGTGAGCGTGATGGAGTGTCTCTATTCGAAGCTCACGCGATTCAAGCCGGGCTCCGAATGGGGCTGGGAGTTGGAAGCGGCCGAAAAACTGGAGCAGGTCGATCCAACCCATGTCCGCTTTCGCCTAAAAAAAGGGATCAAATTCACTGGCGATTACGGCGAACTTACCGCCAAAGACGTAAAATTTTCCTTTGAGCGGGGGATCAAGCACAATTCGCCGGTCAAAGATAATTGGGGTTCACTCGATCATGTCGAGATTGAAGATGACTATACTGGCGTAATCGTACTCAAGACCCCGTTCATGCCACTCTTTAACATCGCATTCCCCTACGCGGTAGGCCATATCGTATCCGAAGCTGCGGTGATGAAGGCAACCAAGGACGGCGGCGATTTCGGCATGAAGCCGCCAGCGTTCTCGGGGCCGTATGTGCTTGCCGAATATAAGCCAAACCAGCATTTGCTGTTGACCCGCAATCCGGAATGGGCGGGTTCGAAGCCAGGCTTTGACGAAATCCGCGTGGTCCTGATCGGCGACACCAAGACGGCAGAACGCGCCTATCAGGCAGGCGACATTGACTTCACTGGTATCACTCTGGATTCCCTCGCAAAGTTCAAGAGCAATCCGCCGGCCGACACCAAGATTGAGGGACATCCCTCACTGAACTACCACTGGATTGGCATGAATGTGGATCATCCAAAACTGAAGGACATCAACGTCCGCAAGGCGATCCAGTGGGCGATCAATGTGCCGCAGATCCTGGAAGCCGCATTTGCGGGACAGGCGGAGGTCGCAACAGGGACAATTCCTCCTGGCCTTCTAGGGCATCGTGAGAAAGCGCTTGTCCCGCCGGAAGGCGATCTCGAGAAGGCCAAGGAGTTCCTAGAAACGGCTGGTGTGAGCGATCTGAACCTGACCATCGATTGCCTGAACGAGAGCCTTTTTTTGACTATAGCCCAGACTGTGCAAGCTCAATTGTCGCAGATCGGCATCACGGTCGAGATCAATGCTCAGGATGCCGGCTCGTTCTGGACGCTCGGCATGGAATCCGAAGGCGATCGCTGGAAGGACATGCAGCTCACTGTCATGTGGTTCAGCAATTTGCCAGACCCCTTCTATGCGACAGGATCCTTCCTACAAAGCCGAGTGGGGATCTGGAACTGGGAGCGCTTCCGCAGCGAACGCTTTGACGAACTCAGCGCCAAGGGAGTCACTATTAGCGATCCGAACGAGCGGGCGAAGATCTACCAAGAGATGCAGGATCTCATGGAAGAATCCGGTGCCTACCGGTTCCTTACTCATGGGGGCAATCCGGTCATGTATCGCACCACGCATACGCAGGCCGTAACCCGTCCTGACGGTTACCCGCTGTACGTAGATTTCAAGGCAGTTTAGCTCTAGGCACCGTAAGAATATGTGGCTGTATTTTGCCAAACGTACCATCCTCGCGGTCGCAATTATTGCGGTCGCGGTGACGCTATTGTTCCTGATGATCATGGCAGTACCCGGCGATCCTGCCGTGGTTATGCTCGGCCCGCGAGCGACGCCCGAGATGAAGGCGCTGCTGCACCAGCAGATGGGACTAGACAAGCCGCTCGTTGTGCAGATTGTCACGTTCTTCGGCGGGCTGCTCCATGGCAATCTCGGCTTTGACGTGTTCAGTCAGAGACCTGTTGCAGACATTGTCTTCGAGCAACTGCCTTTTACATTAGAACTGATTTTGATCTCCATCTTATGGGCGGTCGTGATAGCCGTGCCGCTCGGCTGTTACTCCGCGGTGCGGCGTAACTCGTTGGTGGACCAGGTGGCCGGCGTCGTGACGGTGGCCACGATCGCAATCCCCTCCTTCGTCATGGCGGTCTATGCGCTGCTGATTTTTGCCGTGACCCTACGCTGGTTGCCAGCGATCGGAGCCGGCAATGGCCTCTGGGATGGACTTATCCATCTCATCCTCCCAGCTTTCGCCATAGGGATTGGTTGGGTCGGTTACATATCCCGACTGGTACGGGCATCCATGCTTGAGGTTCTGGGCGAAAACCACATACGCATGGCTAGCTCCTTCGGGATCTCGGAATGGCGCATCGTTGCGCGCTACGCGCTGCCGCTCGCGATCCTGCCGACCGTGACCATACTCGGGGTAGGCATCGCTTGGCTGCTTTCGTCCGCGGTCTTTATCGAAGTGGTCTTTGCGAGACCTGGCATCGGCGCGTTGATCGTGAATGCGGTCAATACGCGCAACTATCCGATTGTGATGGGCGTCGTGCTCGTCACCACGTTCCTTATCGTTGCCGCTACGACGCTCTCCGATGTGGTCAACGCATTACTCGATCCGCGAACTCGGGAAAAGCTCTGACATGATGAGCGTTGAAGCCATCCGTCCGGAAGCCAACGATGCCACGGCTGTCGGCGCCTTTCGCACCTTTTGGGGGCAATTTCGCAAGAACCGTCTGGGCATGCTCGGAGCAGTGCTTGTCGTGCTCATAGCAGCAATTGCGATCTTCGCTCCGCTGATTGTCACGCATGATCCGATCCGGATCATGGTCGGACCGCGTCTGGCCGCACCTTCACTGGATTTTCTGCTGGGCACGGACCAACTGGGCCGCGACACGTTTTCTCGCACTATCCTGGGCAGCCGCATTCCCCTCTTCGTGGCTTTCGCCTCTCTCGGCAGTTCACTGGCAGTCGGGCTAGTCCTTGGCTTGATCGCGGGCTTCGGTCCGCGCTGGCTTGACAATTTGCTTCTGCTGTTCTTCGATACGATCCGCTCCTTCCCAAGTATCATTTTCGCGCTGGCCCTGATCGCACTTCTGGGACCAAGCCTGGCGAGTGTCATTCTCGTCATTGCAATAACGTCCATGCCCATTTACGCGCGTGTCGTGCGTACGCAGACAGAAGGGCTGCGTAACAGTGAGTATATCGCCGCAGAGCGTAGCATGGGGGCTGGCACAACACGTATCCTGGCCGTGCACATATTGCCAAATGTCCTCGGCCCGCTTGTCATTCTGGTGAGCATGGACGTGCCCGCCGTGATTGCCGTGGAGGCGGGTCTCAGCTTCCTCGGCATGGGCGTGCGACCGCCGACCCCTGATTGGGGAGCTATCCTCAACGATGGCTACAGCTACATCGATCAGACGCCCTGGCTTGTATTTGCAGGCGGCGTTCCGATCGTCCTCGCAACGCTTGGCTTCACATTCCTGGGCGAGGCGCTACGCGAAATCTTCGATCCCAAGCTGCGGAAAGACCTATGAGACACGACGATTCGATACCGCCGCTCTCATTCAGTCGCCCGCTTCTTGAGGTCCGTGACCTGAGTCTCGATTTTGGTACGCCGCGTGGGCGCATCCAGGCCCTGCGTAAGGTTTCTATCGACGTTCCGGCCGCACAAGTGGTTGGCATTGTCGGCGAGAGTGGATCTGGAAAATCGACGCTCGCATACACGGTAATGGGCCTCCTTTCTGAAAATGCAGATGTGACCGCCGGCAGTATCCTGTTTGAAGGTAAAGACCTGCTCAAAATGCCCGCTCAGGCGCGTAGGAACTTGCTCGGCGATCGTCTCTCCATGATCTTTCAGGATCCGATGACCGCACTCAATCCGGTGCGGACCATCGAGAGCCAGATGATCGATATTCAGCACCACGAACAAGGAAGCCGCAGCGAAAAGCGCGCTCGTGCGCTCGATATGCTTCACCGGGTCGGAATTCCCGATCCCCAAAGCCGTATCGGCGCCTACCCGCATCACTTCTCTGGCGGCATGCGCCAGCGCGTTTGCATCGCCATGGCGCTTCTAGTGAAACCGGCGCTCCTCGTGGCCGACGAGCCAACCACCGCGCTTGATGCGACCTTGGAAGTGCAGATCATTCATTTGCTCAAGGATCTGCAGAAAGAGATCGGCTGCTCGATTCTGTTCGTCTCCCACCACCTCGGAGCGGTGGCTGAGTTGTGTGACCGGGTCGCCGTCATGTATGCGGGCGAAGTGGTGGAGCAGGGCGCCGTTCGGGACATCTTCCACAATCCTGCTCACCCCTACACGCGCGCGCTACTTGAGTGCGATCCCGGGCGGATCAAGAAAAGCACGCGCACTTTGCCGACCATTCCGGGCGAGGTGCCGGGTCTCCTGGGCACCAAGGTAGGGTGTATCTTTCGGACACGTTGCCGGCAAGCGTTCGATCGCTGTGGGCAAGAGAACCCGGTCGAGTACCGCATCGGCGTAGACCAAGTCGCCCGATGCCATCTCCTCGACAAAGAACTGTTGGTTTCGGTATGAGCGCGCTGCTCCGGGTTGAGGACCTGCTGGTACGTTTCCGCACTATGGGTCCGCTTAAGGCGCTCGCAACCGGGACGAGAGCCCCTTTCATTGACGCGGTATGTGGTGTGTCCTTTGAAATCCGCAAGGGCGAGACACTGGCCCTTGTCGGTGAAAGTGGCTCAGGCAAATCCACCATCGCGCGTACGATAATCGGCTTGCAGCGGGCTGTGAGCGGCAGCATCAGCTTCGACGGACAGGAAATTGAGGAGCTCACCGGGGCCGAACGCAAGCCTTATTTGCGGCGCATGGCGATGATGTTCCAGGATCCCGTCGGCTCGCTCTCGCCGAGGCTGACGGTGCGATCGCTTCTCACAGAGCCCTTTCGCATCCATGGGCTAAAGGATCGCGATGCCGAAGGCGAAGCGGAGCGACTGCTTCGAATGGTCGGCTTGTCGGCGGAATTTGCTCGTCGCTACCCCCATCAGCTTTCCGGTGGTCAGGCCAGGCGCGTTGGTATCGCGCGTGCTCTTGCGCTAAGTCCGGACTTGCTTATTGCCGATGAGCCGACCGCAGGCCTCGATGTTTCGGTGCAGGGCGAGGTGCTTAATCTTCTCGCGCGGCTTCAAAACGAACTCGGCATGGCGATCTTGATCATCACACACAATCTTAACGTTGTGCGCCACATGACCGATCGGATGGCGATCATGTATCTCGGCCGCTTTATTGAGGTAGGCTCGACCGAGCGTATTTTCGATCAACCGCGCCACCCCTATACAGAGGCGCTGCTTGCGGCCAATCCCGAGCCTGACCCAGATGCGGTGCTCAACAGGATCGAGCTCAAGGGTGAGGTGCCGAGCCTGATGAGGCGGCCATCCGGTTGCGAGTTCCACACCCGCTGCCGTTACGCGCAGGATATCTGCAGCCGCATTTTCCCCGAACCTTCAACCAGCCCGGATGACCCGGAGCACAGCTTCAGATGCCATTTCCCGATCCAGCGTGAAGTCATCTCTGGCTTCGGGCGGCCACACCATACCTCATTCGGAACAAGTGATGGTGACTAAGGAAGGTCTCGGCTCAGGACCCATTGATCAGAGCCACAAGTGACGGTGGCCTGCGATGCAGATCCCGCGACGAAGGTGTGGGCGCATGTGTCGGAGCGGGTGGCGATGCGCCGGCAGTCCTTTAGCTTGGCGAACAGGTCGCGACCTTGTGGCGTTGATGATAAAAGCGTTGTCGTAGGGTTGCGAGCCGGGACAAGCCGTTTCGCTCCGAGATCCGCGCGCATCCGAAGCGCCCGCACGGAAGCGCTCGAAGACCTGGCGGTGGAATTTTCGGCACACGGTCTTTCGGCGCGCGACATTGAGGGTGAGCGGTGCCGGAGATCGATCGAGGCATGTACTTGCAGCCGAAGGCGGGATCGCAATGTCGCGCTGCTTCGTGTTTCCCTCCCGTCGTCCGTGGCCTTGGTGACTTCACAGTTCAGCGCGTCCCGGTCCTTCTGGCGCAGCTTGGCTGGCTTCTTCTGCCGCTGGTGCGGCACCTTTCCTGTCTTGATTTGGGCCTTTTCAGTATCGCTACTGCGCTGCTTCGCCGCCGCCACGATCGTGGCATCCACGATCTGGCGACCCCTCGCCAGATTGCCGGCCTGCCGAGGTGCTTGTCGAACCGGGCAACCGGTCCTCCACCGCCCGGCCCTGCGTGTGGTACTCCCTAAACAACCAGATCGTTTTGGCGTCGGGAACCTTTGTCGCCGAGCCCCAGCCCGAGAACCGCAAGAAGCAAAGCCGGTCCTGAATCCTCAATCTGAAACTGGGCCTGATCGTCCGAGAGGCTGAAGCGATGGCTGACTACCGCGGCGCCATGGAAATGGGCAACCTGTCGCCTTGGACGACAATCACTTCCCCGGTGTTTGCGCTAGGTGCTGAGTCACCTCGAGAGGCACGGCGAAGCTGGCCTTGACGCGATCCATAACTACCATGGTCTTGAATCCCTTGATGTCATGGTTTTCGTAAAAGAAGCGACGCGTGAACTCTTCATAGTCCTCCATGTCCTTGGCGGTTACGATAAGAATGAAGTCCGCATCCCCCGTAACATAGAAGCCAATCATTACCTCATGTGTGTTGCGAATTGCCGCTTTGAATCGATCGACGATGTCCGCCCTTTCCCTTTCGAGGGATACCAGGACGATCATGGTGATATGGCGGCCCACTGCCTTGGGTGAGACAATGGCAACATCCGCTTCTATCACCCTTTCAGCGCGTAGCCGTTTCAAGCGCCGTTGGCATGCCGTTGGGGACAGATTCACGATTTCAGCTAATTCTTCTGACGTAAGCCGGTTGTTCTTCTGGACAGCTCCAAGAAGTGCGACATCTATACGATCCAACTCGGTCATTCCGCGATCCTGCGCAATCCAGCAAACGGTCGCCGGAAGCTTTGCATTGACATCAAGTATAGCTCCGCCATTTAAGAGGGCTTTCTTCGGGAGCGCGGTTCTTTTATTGATCCGCGTCATCCGCAGCCTAGCTGGACCGAAGTCTGATCACACCAATATTGTTTTCGACGGCAATTTCGGTACCGAAAGGGTTCGAAAGCTCCTGGAGACGCTCTAGAATTCTGTTTGCTTGCTGGCCGAGCGCGAGTCGAGGGATGCCCCGGTTGGCAAACCTCTTCGAGTGACCAAGTTCAATTGGATAGATGCGCAATTCGGTAAGTTGATTGTGCTCAAATCGGCTGACTGCGATAATGCTTTCGTAGAAGACCGGGTCCGCGAATCCCGGGTCTGTCTTATAACCTCTCGCCATCTCATCGACTGTCACCTCGGCATCAGTGTCGCTCCGCGGATCCTTGCCATGAGCGGTGAACATGTCGGCGCCTACGGGCGTCCGCAAGTCGTCCATGATGAAGTTCCCAACGCTGTAGAGAATCGGCCTGCCCTTGTAGATCTCAATGCCTCTAAGCTGGTGCGGTCCATGCACGATATACGCATCGGCCCCGGCATCGATCATTTTGTGCGCAAAGGATTGTTCGTAGTCGGGCAACTGCTGGCTCCAATTCCCGGGCTCATGCCCATGGTTGGTGACGATGCAGAAGTCAGCAAACTGCTTGCCTCGGCGAACGTTTCGTAGGATGTCCGCGACATCGCTCTCATCGGGTTCGTAGCTGAAACCGACCTGGTCGCCCGCCTTGTACCTCGCTCCAGCGAGTGCGAGGCCGTTTGGATCGTTACGGCCGGGCCTGTAATTGGGCAGCGCATCGCGGACTTGCCTCAAGTTCTCGAGCATCGCCCGAGGGACTACTATGCTTTCTTCCAGACGAAGGGCAGAGAGGCCGGGTCTGCCCGGCGCCTCGCCGGCAGGATCGCACGCGCGAGACATAGGAGTAAACGTCGTGGCAAATGAAATGAGCGCCACCCGAGCGCGTGGAGTCTCCAGGAACCGGGCGGCGCCGGCTTGTGCAAGATTTTCGCCAACACCTGCGTAAACGATTCCGTTCTGATCCAGTGCTCGGCACGTCTCCCGCATGCCTTCAACACCCCAGTCGAGGGTATGGTTGTTGGCGTAGCTGACCAGGTTGAAGCCCATGGCCTTCAGATCAGGCCCGAGTTCTGGCAGGCTGACGTGATATGCGCCCCCGTACTCGGCCTGCGGACTTCCGTTGAACGATCGGATGTCAAAGATGTTGGTTTCCATATTGCCGAACGTGACATCGGCATCTCGAAGGATCTTTACGATGTCGTCAAAGCCGGGATGCTGACCCTTCGTCAGTGGCCGGGTCACGATCAGATCGCCCACCGCGACCATCGTGAAACCGTCCGCAACATTCGTTGCAATTGAACCGGTCGGATCATAGCTCCCGGTCTGCTGGGCGAGAGAAGAACCCTTCTCGTGTCGATCTTTTTCCATAAGCTTCGCTTTAATTGTTTTCTTGCTGCACTTGGCGTGATGTTCACGTCAGCACCGCACTCGAGATCTTCGATCGGGTGAGAGGGGCTGGGGCTATGCCACAGCGATGAGCTAAGGAGGATTGGCCGCCGCAGCCGGTTGGGCCGGGATGTCGGTGGCCGGAGCGCGAACATGACAGGCGACGACCCGTCCGTCTGCCATTGGGACCAAAGGCGGCACTTCGATGCGGCAACGCTCGATCGCGAGCGGGCAACGCGGATGAAACGCGCACCCGCTCGGCGGGTTGATCGGACTTGGCACCTCGCCCTCGACGGGCGACTCCAGCCGAACCCGCGTCGGATCCGGAACCGGAGCTGCCGCGATCAGCGCCTCGGTGTAGGGATGGACCGGTTTCGCGAAGAGCGCCTCGCTCGGGGCGAGCTCCACGATCCGCCCCAAATACATGACCGCAACGCGATGTGCGATATGCTCCACGACGCCGAGGTCATGCGAAATGAAGACGAAGGCGATGCCCATCTGCTGCTGGAGATCCAGAAGCAGATTCAGGATCTGCGCCTGCACGGAGACGTCGAGGGCTGACACCGCTTCGTCTGCGATGATGAGAGAGGGGTTGAGCGACAGGGCGCGGGCAATACCGAGCCGCTGGCGCTGACCGCCCGACAATTCGGACGGCAGCCTGTGCATCATTTCGGGCGACATTCCGACTTTTCGCAGAAGGTCCGTGGCGAGTGCCTGGCGCTGCTTGCGGCTAAGACGTTCAAAATTCTCGACGGGTTCGGTGATAATTTGCCCGGCCGTGAGGCGGGGATTCAGGGACGAGTAAGGATCCTGAAACACCATCTGCATCCGACGGCGCCACGCGTGAAGCGCGTCCTTCTTGAGGCCCGCAATGTCGGTCCCGTCGATCAGTACGCGGCCACCCGTCGGCTCGACGAGCCGCATCAGGAGCCGCGCGACGGTGGACTTGCCGCAGCCGGACTCGCCGACGATGCAAAGCGTCCCGCCCGCCTCAACGGTGAAGGATACATCCTCCACCGCTCGGATCACCGGAATGCTTTTCTTGAAGAGGCCCGAGCCAAGCGGATAGTGCTTGGTCAGCTTCTCGACTTTTAGCAGAGGTCCGTTCATGCGCCCATCACCTCTTCGGCGCGCCAGCAAGCTGCGGCGTGGCTCAACCCGACATCACGCATGGCGGGCGTCTTGTCGCGGCAAATGTCGATAGCGAACGGGCAGCGAGGAGCAAAGCTGCAGCCCACAATGGGCTCGCGTAGGCTTGGCACAATGCCGGGAATTTCTGGAAGGCGGCGCTGACGGCCACGCCGCGGATCAGGCACCGACCGCATCAGCCCCTGGGTGTAAGGATGCGCGGGACGCGCAAACAAATCTATCACGTTCGCTTGTTCTACGATCCGACCAGCATACATCACGATCACGCGTTGGCATGTCTCTGCGACAACGCCCAGGTCATGCGTGATGAAAATGACGGCCGTTCCCGTGCGCTCTTTCAGCTCGACGATGAGCCGCAGGATCTGCGCCTGGATAGTAACGTCGAGCGCAGTGGTCGGCTCGTCGGCGATCAACAGTTCCGGCGAGCAGGCAAGAGCCATGGCGATCATGGCGCGCTGGCGCATGCCGCCTGACATTTCGTGAGGATAGTTGTTGACGCGACGCTCGGGATCCGCGATCCGCACGAGACGCAGCATCTCTTCGGCTTTCTTCATGGCCGCCGGGCGGGAAGCCTTGGTGTGGATCTGCACCGCCTCGGCGATCTGGTGGCCGACCGTGTAGACCGGGTTCAGGCTCGTCATCGGCTCCTGAAAGATCATGGCGATCCGGTCGCCGCGGGTCTTTCGCATCTCCCGATCGGACAGCTGAAGCAGGTCGCGTCCCTGGAAACGGACCTCGCCGCCGACGGTCCTGGCGGTCTGCTTCGGCAGCAGGCGAAGGATCGACAGGGCGGTGACGCTCTTCCCGCATCCGGATTCGCCAACGACGCCGAGCGTCTCGCCTTTCTTGACCTGGAAGCTGATGCCGCCCAGGGCACGAGTGACGCTTTCTTCGCCAAAGAAATGCGTTTCGAGGTTTCGCACGTCGAGCAGCAAGTCGTTCCCTAACCTTTGATGCATCTGCATGTCAGCGCCTCTGCTTGGCGCGGGGATCGAACAGGTCGCGCAGGCCGTCCCCGAGCAGGTTGACGGCAAGGACGGTGACGGCAAGACAGATACCGGGGGCGAAGATCGTCAATGGGGCGATGGCGAGATACAGGCGCGAACTGGCGATCATGTTGCCCCAGCTCGGAATCTCGGGCGGCACGCCCACGCCGAGGAAGCTCAGCCCCGCCTCCGTCAGGATCGCGCTGGCGCAGACGGTAGCGCCCTGGAGCATTAGCGCCGGAATGGTGCTCGGCAGGATATGTCGCCACAGCACTTTCGGCAGGCGCGCCCCGCCGCAGAGCGCGGCCTCCACATAGGGACGCTCGCGAACACCCAGAACCACAGAACGAACCAGCCGCGCGACGGCTGGCGTCTCAGGGATGGCGATGGCGACGATGAGGATGCCGATCCCCGGTCCTATCAGAGAAATGAGCGCAATCGCCAGCAGAATCGTCGGGATCGACATCAGGCCGTCCATGACCCGCATGACGACATTGTCGAAGCTGCGGCTGTAACCTGCGATGACACCGATCAGGAGCCCGACCACGGCCGCGCTCGCTGCCGACAGCAGCCCGACCAGGAGGGAGATGCGGGCACCGAAGATCGTTCGCGCAAACACATCCCGGCCCAGATTGTCGCTCCCAAACCACATTTCGGCGGAAGGCGGCTGAAGGCGTTTGAACGGATCCATGTTCCCCGGATCGCCAGCGTAAAGTGGGGCAGCCAGCGCCAGGATGATCAGAAGCCCCAGCAGGCCGCCGCCTATCAAGACCAACGGATGGCGTCTTGCCAGACGCGGAAGGTCAGACAGGCGAAGTCGCCCCGCCGGAACATATTCAACTGGTGCCGACAAATTCGTCATTTCAGTACCGGATGCGCGGATCGATCAGGGTGTACGCCAGATCGACCGTGAGATTGATCAGTACGTACAAACCCGAAGTCAGGATGAGCACGCTCTGAATGATCGGATAGTCACGGTTGTTGATTGCATCGACGACCAGACGGCCAATGCCGGGTATGTTGAACACGGTTTCCGTGAGGACGACGCCGCCGATCAGATAGGCGAAGCTGATGCCGATGACGGTCAGGATCGGGACCCCGGCATTCTTCAGAGCATGATGAAAAAGCATGGCATAGGACGAAGCGCCCTTGGCCGCGGCTGTTCGCATATAGTCTTCTGACAGAACTTCGACCATGCTTGCCCGGGTAACTCGGGCGATGAATGCAATGTAGCCAAGACTTAACGCCACGGTGGGCAGGACCAGATGCACGAACCATCGGCCCAGATCAACCTCGATCGGCACGTATCCCTGTACCGGCAGCCAGCGGGTCCTGATAGCGAAGAAGTAGATGAGGAAAAAGCCGATCACAAAGACGGGGATGGAATACCCAAAAGCTGAAAAGGCCGTGAGGAGCCGATCGACCGGACGCCCGGTTCGCCACGCTGCAAGGATACCGAAGGAGACCCCCACCGTCACCGAAAGGATCATTGTTAGGATCGACAACGAAATGGTTGGTTCCAGCCGCTGCGCGACGAGTTCAAGGACCGGCCACCCACTGAAAATCGATGTCCCGAAGTCTCCCTGGAGAATGCTGAACGCCCAGCGCATAAACTGAACGGACAGCGGCGCGTTGAGCCCCAACTGTTCGCGGATAGCGGCGACTGCTTCGGGTGGAGCATTCCTACCGGCGATCATGGCCGCCGGATCGCCGGGCGCCAGCCTGAGAAGCAGGAACACAAAAACTCCGACCATCGCCATGACGGCGATGGCCGAAACTATCCTGCGAAGGATGTAATTACCCATCAGGCTGAGGTCTTCTGCATATTCCACATCGGCACGATTTGAGGCATGCCAATAACGCCAGTCAGCGTCTTGCGTCGCGTGATTGGCGAGACATATTTTCCCAACCTCACATCGCCGACGAAGTCCCACCATAATTTTTGCATCTTGCGGGCCACTGCCTTGCGCTCTTCAAGCGATTCGACATCCGCCCACTTGACCCGCAGCGCCTCATATTCGTCGTTCGTCGGCCAGCCGTACCAAGCCTTGTCACCATTCGCGAGGAGGAATGGTGAGGCGAGCGGATTGCCGAGCGAATAGTCAGGTTCCGACGTAATGAACACGCTCCAGCCGCCGTTCTCGACAGGGTCTTTGCTTGCCCGGCGCGTGGAAAGCTCACCCCAGGTCATTGACGCGAGCTCGGCATTGACTCCAATCTTCCGCAGCGAGGCCGCCAAAAGCTGCGAGGCATTGTCGCCCTCGCGCCAGTCCGTCGCAGTCAGAATGACTACCTTCTCGCCGGCGTATCCGGCCTCCGCGAGGAGCTGCTTAGCCTTTTCGGGATCGCCATCCTCCTTGTACCATCCTGTGTTCTCGTCGTTGGAAACCGGCGTAGTGTCTCCAAAGATCGAAGTGACCGTTTTGAAGTATTTTGGGTTGCCGAAGGCGGCGCGCAACATCGCCTTCTGATCGATTAGGTGGAGCACCGCCTGGCGCACCTTGACGTTGTTGAACGGCGGCTGCAGGAAATTCATTCGCAGGACCATGTCCCACCCTCCCTTGTCCAGAACCTGGAGTTCAAGGTTGGGATCGCTTTCGATCACTGGGTAAAGATCGGCGGGCGGGTCCTGCAGGTAATCAATCTCACCAGCTTGCAAGGCCGCGAGAGCGGTCTGCTGATCGGCGACATTCTCCCAAATGACTCGATCGACGTTGACGATCTTCCCGCCGGCCAATCCATCGGATGGCTCTTTGCGCGGCACGTATTTGTCGTTACGGTCGTAGGTGAAGCTCGCACCCGGCTTGGCGAGGGCTTCATTGAACCTGAACGGCCCCGAGCCGATATTTGTGGTCACCTGTTCGGTTGCGGGGCGATTGGCGTCCTTTTCGCGCATTATGAACAGGCACGGAGGAGTCAGGTCCGCTAGGATATCGATCAGCACCCCAAGCGGATCCTTGAGCGAGATCGTGAACGTCTTGTCGTCTTTCGTCGAAATGTCGCTGGCCCTGGCCAGGATAATTTGCCCGCCGGGATGAACCTGTCCCCAGCGGCGGATCGAAGCCACACAGTCCGCCGCGGTGACCGGAGTGCCGTCATGCCAGCCCAGACCGTCCCGGAGCTCGAATGTATAGGTCTTCTTGTCGTTGGAAACGCCCCACTTCCCCACCATTTGCGCCCGCGGCATCAACTTGGAGTCGAGCGTGAACAGGGTATCGTAAATCGCCGCGCCGTGATCAGCGGTAATGTTAGTTGCCGTCCAGATCGGATCGAACACGCGGAGATCACCCTTCACCATCCGAACGGTCTGCCCCGCAGTCGGTGTCGTCTGCGCCCGCAGAACCGACGGGATCGACACAGCCAAGCCGGCGGCAATGCCGGCCTTAAAGAGGTGGCGCCGGGAGATCGTCATTTTTTATTCCCCTTTTGATTTTGTGCATTGTAATTTCGTCATGCGCCCGATGGCCCTTGTGCCAAGCGCTATTAGTTAGAGAGTACAGCCAGTAGGTACTTCCCTTGTGCTTCAATTCGCTGACGCCACCTTGGCGGGCCACCAACTCGCACATGTCCGCGCTACCCAGTGCCACGATCAATCAAAAGCTGCCGTACGTGCAGAACTTCACACAGGGAGAGTTGGCGCATCCCTGCCGATCAGCAGTTGCACTATTCGCTCCGCTCACCCAGATTTCACGAGATCAGGTACCATTTTGCCGCTCTCATCGGCTCCATTGGGTGAGAATAGCTCGCGCTAGCAGAATCACGTTGACACGTTCGGCCATTTTTTTGACATCTGCCGCCATATCAATACTTGATGCTAGGTCCCTGACCTGCTAGTTGGTCGACACTGCATCATGGTGACGTGGGCGGCCATGGGGCTTTGACCCATGTTCGCAGGTCGCTATCAGCCAACTGCGTTATAGAACCACGGTCGCCAGTTTCGTAGAGATGCCGTCGTAAATGACGATTGCCACGTCGGGATATCCGGCCATCATAGTCGACCTCTCCCTATTGCCAACGTCGGGTCACCAAGCGCGTCCATTTCGAAGCCGACATCGCACAGCAGCGACGGGTCGCCAGGGGAGGCAAAATGCAGACCTGTGGCGCGGAGGCTTAGCCGTGAACGCCGGCTGCGTGCGAGCGCGAACGCGAACAACGGCTCGGCGATCAGCCAGGTGGGATGCCGAGTTGAATCTCTATCGTGTCAGGCAGGGCGCGCGAGATTGCCAATGCCGAGCAGCAAACCGCCGCCGATCAGCGCCGACACGGGCAGCACTGCGGAGACAACCATGTGCACGGCTAGTCTAGAAATCAGTGGCCCACGCAGCCAACGATGCCGTAACGCTGACGCGCGCAGCAGTCATCAACATCGCGGCCACGATCAGCAGCAGGCGCACGCGGGATACGTCGCCGCCCATGGCGCGTGCCTTGTCCTCGCCGGCAGCCAGTATGTTCACCTGCTACGTAGCGTAGAGCAAAAGCCCTGCCCCGGCGATCCGGGAGGAGCGCCGCCGTGCCCATGCGATGCAGGCCGCCAAGCAACCAGAAAGTGACGGTGGGCAGCTGGGTTCCTCGTTTCCCAGTCAATTAGCAATCGGCCCACTTTTCCTCGTCCGGCCCTTCTGAGGGCGGCGCCGGACCGTCACGGTCGACGGGGCTTTCATGATCTGAAGAAGCGGCGGGGGCTCTATCCTAGGCCGTACGCCGGATGCGCTCAACCCTAAAGCGTGTCGCGATTTAAGGGATTCAGGATTCCCCTTGATTTGAGTTCGTGATTCATTGCGGTTGAAGGGAGACCGTGATGGGCAAGCCGCTACCACTTGAGTTGCGTCGGCGTGTTGTTGCGT
>NZ_SRUN01000280.1:0-289 GCF_004791595.1 Mesorhizobium sp. M8A.F.Ca.ET.202.01.1.1
ATCGAGATCAGGACGGCCAGCGAGCCGCAGTCCTTGGCGAGTTGGATGTCGACGTTGAATTCGCGGCTGAAGGCGTCGCAGGCCGCCTCGATCCCGGTGTTGAGCACCTCCACGATGATCAGAAGCAGCACCGCGGCGATCAAAAGCGCGTAGCCGCGCCATGATACAGAGATGAACCAGCCGGCAGGCAGGGCAAGCGCCAGCAGCAGCAGTTCCTGCTGGAAGGCTGCTTCATGCCCAGCCAGCTTGCGGAAGGCCCGCACGGAATTGATGAAAGCGTCGATCAGCC
>NZ_SRUN01000281.1:0-289 GCF_004791595.1 Mesorhizobium sp. M8A.F.Ca.ET.202.01.1.1
GAAAGAATGAGGTTTCGTGGAGACATCATGAAGACGGCCATGGGGGGCTTGGGCGGCATGCAGGATAAAATCCTTCTGATTGAAGATTCCGTTGCTCTGTCCATGCTGCTGAAGACGCGCCTTTCGGAAGAGACGCAGGCCGAGGTAATCCATTGCGACAGCATGGCCGCGGCCGATACCCTGCTGCGCGCCCATGATTTCACGCTGGCGCTGACGGGTCTCAATCTTCCCGACGCTCCGAAGGGTGAAATTCTGGCGCTGCTCTCCGAACGCAAAGTGCCCGCCATAG
>NZ_SRUN01000282.1:0-289 GCF_004791595.1 Mesorhizobium sp. M8A.F.Ca.ET.202.01.1.1
CGGCGATGCGGCGCTCGACGGCAAGCGCCGCAGCTGCATCGAGCTCGCCATCGACAAGTGCATGGATCATCAGCTTCATATCCTGCGGGTCTTCCGGCAATCCGTCCTCACGCGGGCCATTCTCACGCGGGCTCATGGGCGACCTCCAAGTTCCGTCATCAGCAGGCTGCGGGCCCGCGCCAGCCGCGACATCACCGTGCCTTGCGGCACGCCGAGCATCGCCGCGATCTCGCGATAGCTGAGGCCGTTTATGTCGCGCAGCACCAGCGTTTCGCGAAACGCGTCCGGC
>NZ_SRUN01000283.1:0-289 GCF_004791595.1 Mesorhizobium sp. M8A.F.Ca.ET.202.01.1.1
ATGGTCGCGGGTATCGGCAGCCGGAAGGGCGTGACGGCGCGCGACGTGCGCGCCGCGATCGAGACCGCGCTCGAAGCGCATGGGCTGGCGATGACCGCGCTTTCGGGGCTGGCAACGGGCGAAATCAAGCGCGACGAGGAGGCGATCTTTCTCGCCGGACGCGACCTCGCCCTACCGGTGATCGTCGTCAGCGACGGCGCGCTGCAGGCCGCTGCCTCCGGTACGATCAGCCGATCCGAATTGTCGCAGGCGCATACCGGCACGCCTTCGGTTTCGGAAGCGGCAGCCC
>NZ_SRUN01000284.1:0-289 GCF_004791595.1 Mesorhizobium sp. M8A.F.Ca.ET.202.01.1.1
GGCAAAAGCCATCACCGATGGTGGCGGGAACTATCTGCTGGCGCTCAAGGGAAACCGACGCCATTGGCTCGCTCATGCCAAACAACATCTGGCCGAAACCGCCCCCGCTGTGGCGGGGCGCAGCGAGACCAGCCATGGTCGTGACGAGTGGCGTCAGGCAGAGGTCGTGGCCGCCACCAAGCCACTGATGGCCGGCCACGAAGCCTTCATCCGCATCACCAGCCGGCGCGACCAGACCAAGCCGCTGACGCGCCTGTTCATGGCTTCCACATTGCTATCACCGCAACAG
>NZ_SRUN01000285.1:0-288 GCF_004791595.1 Mesorhizobium sp. M8A.F.Ca.ET.202.01.1.1
GCCGCCAGCGGCCAGCTGGGCATCAAGCACGCCCATCAAGCGGTTCCACTGGGCCAGGCTGGCCTCGGCGCGGGCATCGTCCGGGTAGTCCGGATGCTGGCGCACGCGTGCCATGAACACGTGCCGCCAGGCACTGTTGAGGTCGCTGGCCTGCCAGTCCATCCACTGCTCGACCCGCGCACGATCCTGTGCCGCGCGGGGCAGCAGATCGTCACGGCCCGCGCGGGACGCCAGGTAGCGGCAGATGCTGTTGGACTCCCACAGCACGAACTCGCCATCACGCAGGAC
>NZ_SRUN01000286.1:0-248 GCF_004791595.1 Mesorhizobium sp. M8A.F.Ca.ET.202.01.1.1
GGCCACGCGCCGAGCAACTGGGCCGAGGATCTGAGCCTGGTCATCGTCATCGCCTCGATGACCGGTATCGGCGCGCTGTCGCTGGCGCTCAACCAGGGGCGGCTCGCGCGCCACCACAAGCGCGAGGCCGAGACCGATGCGCTGACCGGGCTGCTCAACCGCCGCGCGTTGTTCGACCTGCACGGCAAGACGCCTTTCGGCGCCTTCATGGCGGTGGTGGTGTTCGACCTCGACGGCTTCAAGGCAAT
>NZ_SRUN01000287.1:0-288 GCF_004791595.1 Mesorhizobium sp. M8A.F.Ca.ET.202.01.1.1
GGTGTCGCGCAATGTCGACCCGCGGCAGATGGGCGTGGTGACCGTCGGTTCGATCCACGGTGGGCAGGCCGCCAATGTGATTCCGGACGTGGTCGAGCTGAAGCTGACCGTGCGCGCTTACCTGCCCGAGGTGCGCGACGCGCTGCGACGCCGGGTCACGGAACTTGCCGAGCACACCGCCGCCGCGTTCGGCGCGCGCGCCGAGATTGAATTCCCGCGCGGCTTCCCCAGCGTGATCAACCACCCGCAGCAGACCGCCTACGTCCGCAAGGTGGCGGTGCAGGGCTT
>NZ_SRUN01000288.1:0-288 GCF_004791595.1 Mesorhizobium sp. M8A.F.Ca.ET.202.01.1.1
CCTGCCCCAACGAGGCCGCAGTCGCCGGCTTCAGATCGAATTCGCCGAAGCGCTCGCGCCAGCTGGCACCGAGCTCGGCCATCATCCGGCGCTTGACGAAGGCCGCACCCATCGGCGGCGCCTGCGATTGCAGCTTCTGCAATTCGGCGGCGTATTCCGGCGGCACGACATCGGGAATGGTGGCGACGAGCTGCGCCACCTTCATGATCGGCCCCTTCAGCCCGCCCAGCGCCTTGGCCAGCGCCTCGGCATTGCTGGCGTCGCGCCCTTCGACGCCGAAGAGCCGGG
>NZ_SRUN01000289.1:0-288 GCF_004791595.1 Mesorhizobium sp. M8A.F.Ca.ET.202.01.1.1
GTTGCTGGCGACAAGTTCGGCCACCAGCGACTGGATCTGGTCGCTGACGCTCGACTGGGCGAGATTGACCTCCTGCGCCGCGCGCGTGACGTTGCGCGTGCGCGCGACCGCAAGAAAGGTCTTCAGCAGCCTTGGATGCATGCGGCCCTACTGCAGCTGCGGCTTCTTGAGGAAGGAATTGCGGTCGGCGGATTTTACGCGCAGCCAGGTCTCGCGGCCGTCGCGCACCACGCGCAGCGGAATCTCGGCGCCGGCAGGGTTCTCCCACAACTTGCGATAGAAGTCGGC
>NZ_SRUN01000028.1:0-31487 GCF_004791595.1 Mesorhizobium sp. M8A.F.Ca.ET.202.01.1.1
GTCGGGCCCCAGCTCATCCACGGTTTAAGCCACCTGAGGGGTGACGGGCTCTCGACCGCCGCCACGGATCAGGCAAGCACCTGGTCCGTGGCACCCTCAACAATGCACGATTCCAAACACACAAGGGTGTTCCAGCTTGGCGATGCCGGAAAGATAGGCGCGGACTCAAAGCTTTAGATACGAAGGCCTCGCTCCGTGGCGCACCCCTCATCCGTCTTGCCGCTTCGCGGCAATCCACCTTCCCCCACAAGGGGGAAGGAAGAGGCGCCGCGCTAGCCTCAGCTTTCGATCCAGACCTTCTCGAAGTGCTGTTCCAGCGCCTGGTGCTGCTCACATCCTTCGACGCCCTTGCGGTAGGTGCGGTAGACCGAGCGCCAGTAGGGTTGGATGATGATGCCGCTATCGCGCAGGTTCTGCTCGATCTTGGCCATGATCTCCTTGCGTGCCTTGGCGTCGGGCATGGCGAGCGCCTTGTCGAGCAGTTCGTCGAATTCCTTGTTGGCATAGGCGCTTTCGTTCCAGGCGGCGCCGGACTTGTACGCCAGCGCCAGCACCTGGACGCCGAGCGGGCGGCCGAGCCATTCGGTGCAGGAGAAGGGGTATTTGCTCCAGTCGTTCCAAAAGGTGGCGGCGGGCAGCACGGTGCGCTTGATCTTGAGGCCCGCCTCGCGCATCTGGGCGGCGATGGCATCGCCGGTGCTCTTTTGCCATTCGACGTCGACCGAGATCAGCTCGTACTCGTGGTCCGCCTTGCCGGATTCGGCGAGCAGCTTCTTGGCCTGCTCGACATCGCGCTTGGCCGGGCCGATATCGGCAAACTCAGGATGCATGGGGCCGACATGGTGGTTGTCGGCAGGCTTGCCCCGGCCGTCGAGGCCGAGCTTCAGCACGGCTGCATTGTCGACCGCGAGCTGGGCGGCGCGGCGCACCTTGACGTCGTCATAGGGCGCATTACCGACATTGAAGCGGGCGACGATGGTCGAGCCGGTGGCGATCTCGGAATTTTTGAGCCCCATCTTGTCGGTCTGCGCGACGGCGTCGGAGGCGGTTTCGTGGTCGGTGTCGATCTCGCCGGATTCGAACGCCGACAGCATCGCGTTGGGATCGGAGCCGTAGTCGATCCACTGGATGCCATCGAGATGGAACTCGCCCTTCCACCAGGGCTTGTCCTTGCGTTTCACCTCCGCACCCGTCTCGGCGTCCCATTTCACCAACTCGCAGGGACCCGTGGTGATCGCCAGCGCCTTCATGGGGTCGCCGTCGCCGTCATAGGAGCGGTGCATGATCAGGGCGGGATAGTCGGCCATGCCGGCGATCAGCGAAATGTCGGGCTTCGGCAGGTTCAGCTTGACGGTGAAATCGTCGACCTTCTCGATGCCGCCATCGACCACCTTCTTGGTGTCGGCATTGACCAGCGCGCCCATGCGCGCGGCGACCGAATTGCCGGCGACGCCCGCCTCGCACCAGCGGGCGAGGTTGTGGACGACATCATCGGCATTGAAGGCGTCGCCGTTCGACCAGGTGATGCCCTTGCGCACATGCAGGGTCAACGTTTTTGCGTCGTCGCTCATCTCCCACTTTTCCAGGAGCCAGGGCTCGAAGGAGAAATCAGTGTTCCAGCGCACCAGATATTCGTTGCAGTGGCGGGCGACGTTGGACATTTCGACACCGTCGAAGGTGCGCGGATCCTTGAAGCCCTTGACGTTCATGGCGACGCGCAGGGTGCCGCCCTTCTTGGGTTCGGCGGCGCGGGCCGGGGCCGCGGCGATGCCGCCCAGGGCAAAGGCGCCGGCGGCGCTGACGCCGAGGCCAGCCATGAGCGCCAGATATTCGCGGCGGCTGATGCCGCCCGTCTTGAAATCCTCGGCGACAGGTCTGGCTTGCGGGTGGAGCTTGCGGTCGGTCAGCATGAATTTCATCATCGTTCCCTCTTTTGTTGGGCGTCCCGACCGATCGCCAACGCGGGGGCGGCTGCGACCGCCGGGACGCCTTTGCCTGAGGGCGCGATGATAGGGCTGGGGGATCGAGGGGAGTGTTCTGGAATCCGCAGGACTTGTGCGGTGCTCCGCTCGCGGCTTCGTCATCCACGGGCGGAGCAGCCGCGCAGAGGCGTCGCGCAGACCCGAGGATCCATGCCGCGACCTTGCCGACTGGCGCAGCGGAGCAGATTCTGGACCGTGGCAACGCTTCAGAGTCCCGGCATGGATCCTAGGGTCTGCGCCGCGTCGCTGCGCTCCTTGCTTCGCCCTAGGATGACGAAGGGAAGAGGCGGCCCCACAACAAAAAACCCGGCGAGGCCGGGTTTTTCAAAGCGATCCCTGTCAGCCGAGCGTCAGCTCACCTTGGTCTGCGAGGCGGCCTGGTCCTCGGCGATCTTCTGCTGGAACATCTGCGCGAAATCGATCGGGTCGAGCATCAGCGGCGGGAAGCCGCCATTGCGCGTCGCCTCGGCGATGATCTGGCGGGCGAAGGGGAACAAAAGGCGCGGGCATTCGATGAACAGGATCGGCAGCATGTGCTCCTGCGGGAAGCCCGAAATGGCGAAGACGCCGCCATAGATCAGCTCGACGTTGAACAGCACTTCCTGGTCGAAGGAAGCCTTGGCGTTCAGCGTCAAGTTGACGTCGAACTGCTTGTCGGAGAGCGGGTTGGCGTTGACGTTGACGTTGATGGCGATGCCGGGCGCCTTGTCGCGGCCGCGCAGCGAGTTGGGCGCGCCGGGGCTTTCGAAGGACAGGTCCTTGACATACTGGGCCAGCACGTTGAGCGACGGCTGCGCCGCGCTGCCATTGCCGTTGCCGTTGGCGCCGACCGGCGCGTCATCATTGCTGGCCATGAGCCGATATCCTTTTCCCCTGGGCAGTCTCGCTCACCGAATTGAATCGGGGCTGACCGAATTGAAATCGGGCGTTCGCTACCATGGCCGGCATGACAAGACAAGGTTTGCCGCCTTGTGGCCTTGGGGCGATCGTGGCGGACGCTTCGTGCGGGGAAGATCATCGCGGGAGGCCGGCGGACAAGAAAACTGTCACCCATGCTATCGGTCCATTCTGTTACCTATCTATCCGGTTCGGACACCGGCATCCTCTCCCCGTATAGTGACGGGGAGAGGGGGTGCTGTGTCCGATGGTTTCGCCAATCATCAACGTTGGAAGGATGCGGCCGGCGTTGCGGCAGCCTCTTTCTCCCCGTCACTATACGGGGAGAAATGCCCGGCAGGGCAATGAGGGGCGGCGCCGGCCTCTCGGAACAGATCAGAACTCTAATCGTCCTTCAGCCGCCGCCAGGGCGAATTGTGGTCCGGGCCGCGCTTCAGGTCGTCCTCGCGCGAATAGTCGCCGTCTTCGAGGTCGATGACCTTGTCGCGCTGGCGGCGGAAGCCGCCGGTGGAGAAATTGCTGGCCACGACGATGCGGCCCTTGAGCCTGTTCCAGGCGAAGTCGCGCACCGGCGGCAGGAACAGCAGCAGGCCGATAATGTCCGTAATGAAGCCGGGGATGATCAGCAGGATCGCGGCGACCACGATCATGGCGCCATGGGCGAGCTGGCGGCTGGGGTCGTGGCCGGCGGCCATCTCGGCGCGGATGCGAGCCATGACGCCGAAACCCTGGTGCCGCAGCAGAAGCACGCCGGCGAAGCTCGAGGCCAGCACCAGGCCGACCGTCGCCAGCGCGCCGACCTCACGGCCGACGACGACGAAACCGGCGATTTCCAGCAGCGGCAGCGCGAGGAGAAAGAAGGGAAGCAGCGAAATGCGCAAGTCTTTACCGACCATTCGATTGTTTTGGCCCGCCGGCGACCAATCGCCGCTGGCACGGAGGCTGTTAGATAGGTATGCCTGCCTTTGATTTGAATGATTGCGCCTTGCGTTCTATATGCTTTGAATGGTGAACGCTATGCGACCGCGGCCTGTCGGCTTGACGGTCCGGCCTAGAGGCAGGGATTGATTGGCGGAAAATATGGGCTTCTTCGACTTCGGCACGATTTTCTTCCTGATCGCGGCGGTGGTGATCTTCTTCCAGCTGCGCAACGTGCTGGGCCGTCGGACCGGTAGCGAGCGGCCGCCCTTCGACCCCTACACGGCGGCGCGCACCGACAAGGAGGCCACGCAGAAGCCCGAAAACGTGGTTTCGCTGCCGCGCAAGCGGCTGCCCGGCGAGGCGGCGCCGGCCGACGCCTATACGGCGATCGACGCCTTCGCCAAGCCCGACACCGACCTCAACAAGGGCCTGCGCGCGATCAAGGACAACGACCCGTCCTTCGATCCCAAGGGTTTCGTCGACGGCGCCAAGATGGCCTATGAGATGATTGTCATGGCCTATGCCGACGGCGACCGCAAAACGCTGAAGAACCTTTTGTCGCGGGAGGTCTATGACGGGTTCGTCGCCGCGATCGGCGAGCGCGAGGCCAAGTCGGAAAAGATCCAGTCCTCCTTCGTCGGCATCGACAAGGCCGACATCGTTTCGGCCGAGATGAAGGGCGGCGAGGCGCATGTCACGCTGCGCATCATCAGCGAGCTGATCTCGGCGACGCGCGACCAGGCCGGCGCCGTCATCGACGGCGATCCGGAAACCGTGGCCGAGGTCAAGGATGTCTGGACCTTCGCCCGCGACACGCGCTCGCGCGATCCGAACTGGAAGCTCGTCGCCACCGAAGAAGAAGACTGAGCCCGGAACAGGCGGGCTCCGGTGTCGCTGTCGCCTCTCCTTGTTGAAAGGTCCTTCGGCGACCTGCCCGGCTGGGGCGGCGGCGACCATCTGCCGGCCTTCGAGGCGTTTGCCCGTTCCGCCTTGCATGTGCCGATAAAACCCTATCGCAGCGGTGCGCTGGGCGTCGATTTCGGCGCCTTCGCCGAAGCCTATGCGCAAGCGCGTGGCGCCGCGCCGGCAAACCGATCCGAGGCCCGCGCCTTCTTCGAGCGCCATTTCGTTCCCATGCTGGTCCGGCCGGAAACCGGCGCCGGCCTCGTCACCGGCTTCTACGAGCCGCAAGTCGAGGCCTCGCCGGTGCGGACGGCGCATTTTACCGTGCCGCTGCTGTCGCGGCCGGCCGATCTTGTCGACGTCGACGACGCCAACCGGCCGGCCGGGATGGATCCTTATCTCGCCTTCGCCCGCCGGGCCGCCGACGGGCTGGCCGAATATCCCGACCGTGGCGCGATCGAGCGCGGCGCGATCGCCGGCCAGGGACTGGAGATCGCCTGGCTGGCCGACAAGGTCGATGCCTTCTTCATCCATGTGCAAGGCGCGGCGCGGCTCGTCATGACCGATGGGCGGCTTTGCCGCGTCACCTACGCCGCCAAATCCGGCCAGCGTTTCACCGGGCCGGGCAAGGTGCTGAGCGAGCTGGGGGAAATCCCGCTGGGGGACGTGACGATGCAGTCGATCCGCGCCTGGTTCAAGGCGCATCCGCGGCGCGTCGACGAGATCCTGTGGCGGAACCGCTCCTACATCTTCTTCCGCGAGGCCGCGGTGGATGACGCCGCGCTCGGGCCGATCGCGGCCGCCAAGGTGCCGCTGACGCCAGGCCGCTCGATGGCCGTCGACCGGCTGCTGCACACATTCGGCACGCCTTTTTACATCGATGCGCCGACGCTCACCGCCTTCGACAAAAGGCCGTTCCGGCGGCTGATGATCGCGCAGGACACCGGCTCGGCCATCACCGGACCGGCGCGCGGCGACCTGTTCGCCGGCTCGGGCGATACCGCCGGCGAGATCGCCGGCGTGGTGCGCAACGCCGCCGATTTCTACGCGCTGGTGCCGCGCGCGCTGGCCGGGGGCGCATGATGAGCAAGCGTCCGGACAAACTCAGCGAGGACGACCGGGTGCTGTGGAACCTGGTGGCGCGCACGGCCAAGCCGCTCAAGGGCCGCGCCGCCGTCGACATTGCAGACATGGCCGTCGATGCCAGGCCGACGCCGTCGCAGCCGGCCCAGCCCGCCGCCGGCCCGGCTGGCGCGGCAAAGCCGAAGGTGCAGCATGTCACACACCGGCTCGACGAGCCGACCCTGGACAAGTTGCAGAAGGGCCGGTTGCCGATCGAGGGCCGCGTCGACCTGCATGGCATGACGCAGGACGAGGCCTATTCGCTGCTGTTCTCGTTCCTGCACCGGGCGCATGCCGGCGGCGTCCGCTATGTGCTGGTCATCACCGGCAAGGGGTCGTCCTCGGGCGGCGACGGTGTCTTGCGGCGCGCCGTGCCGGCCTGGCTGTCGACGCCGGCGTTTCGGCCGCTGGTCTCCAGCCACGACCATGCCGCCCGCAACCATGGCGGCTCGGGCGCGCTCTATATCAGGCTGCGGCGGGCGCGCTCATGACGCCGTTCGGCGAGAAGCTGCGGGCGCTGAGAGCCGAGCGCGGCATCAGCCAGAAGGACATGGCCGCGGCGATCGGCGTCAGCGCCGCCTATCTCTCGGCGCTGGAGCATGGCCGGCGCGGCGCGCCGACCTGGACGCTGATCCAGAAGATCATCGGCTATTTCAACATCATCTGGGACGATGCCGAGGAGCTGGCGCGGCTGGCCGAAGCCTCGCACCCGCGCGTCAGGCTGGACACGTCGGGTCTTTCCCCCGCCGCCACCGAACTCGCCAACCTGTTGGCCGAAAACATCGAGAAGCTGGATGAGGCGGACTTGCGCCGCATCACAGGATCGATCCAGGCGGCCTTGGGCCGGCGATCCTAGAGCAATTGCAGGAAAAGTGCGTAGCGGTTTTCCCGGGAGAAGCGCGTAGCGCTTCCCCTTGGGAATTGCGTAAAAACAAAGAGTTAGAGAATCGGTTCTTTGCTCCGACTTTGCTGCGGCCGAGCGATCGCCCGATCGCAAGAACAGCGCCCGCCGGCGAGTAGCCGACGGGCAGCCATGGTGAGATCAATTCTTACCGGCCGTGCTGCCGCCATTGCCGCCACGGCCATGGTCGCCATGGTTGCCATGATCGCGGCCGCCATTGCCACCGCCCAGGCAGTCCGACGCGCCGGCGGCGCCGCAACAGCGGCCGCTCCACAGGTCGTTGAGGCTGGTCTTGGCGCAGCTTGGAATGGTCTGCTCGGCCAGAGCGGATCCGGTCAGGGCCGAAACGGCAGCGGCGGCGAGAAGGGTGTTGCGCAGGAAAGCAGTCATTTGAAGTCTCCATGGTTTGGGTTTCTATCGTCCACGGCTGTGTGTCGCCGGGCGAACGGAAATGGTTCACGGAGGGATGAAAAATTTCGAGGGGCCCCAAAGGAGTTCGTCATCCACGGGCGGAGCGGTAGCGAAGCGGACGCGCAGACCCGAGGATCCATGCCGCGACCTGCGAACTCCGCAACGGTGCGGAACCTGGCGGTGCTGACATGAAGATAACCAGCGCGTATTGCTGGGCCGTTGTGCTCTATGGTGATGTCACGGCATGGATCCCAGGGTCTCCGCGACGTCGCTTCGCGACTGCTGCGCCCTAGGATGACGAAGCGATGGTTACGCCGCCTCAAGCGGTCCCCGGCTGTCGGCCCCTACTGCACCGAGCCCACCAGAACCTGCTGGCCGCCGCGGATCGAGACCCAGCGGCCGGTGTTGTCGATCGCCTGCCGCTTGAGGAAGCGGTAGCCGGTCTGGTCCCAGGGCTTGACCTTGTCGGTCAAATTGTCGAGCACATAATCGCCGCCGTCGGTGCGCACCGTCAGCACGGCGTGACCTTCACCATCGGGCTTGCGCACCACGGTTATCAAGAGATCGGCGAGCGAAACGCCCGTGCGGGACAGCTGGCGCCGCTTCTCCAGCACATAGTCCTCGCAGTCGCCGACGCCCTTGTCGGGATAGGCCCAGACCTCGTCCTTGCCATAGATGTCCATGTCGCTCATCGGCTTGACTGATGCATTGACCCTGGCGGTGACGTTGAGCAGCTTGCGCATCAAGCCGTCGGTCAGGGCGGCCGGCGCGAGATTGGACGGGCGGATCGAACATTCGTCCGGATGCTGCTTGCAGAAATCGTAGTGCCCGATCGGCTGCGAGGTGAGGCCCCCGGTCGCCATCGCGTCCGAAGCCCAGGCCGGCGCCATCCAGCCTCCCGTTACTGCCAGCCCGGCTGCCACGCATACGCGCAGCCTTCGCATGGTTGAGGAATTCATTGTCCCCGCTCGCCCTGTTGTTAACGAAACGTTAAGGGCGATTTACACTCCGTGTCAATTACGACGTCGGGTTGATTTGCAGCATGGTTACCCGCGGGGAGGGACAGCGGCACTTGTGCAACAGAAGCGGGCCGGCGGCCCGGCTCCGTTTCTAGAATTGCCTACCGCTTGGCGGTGCGGACCAGCTTCGGCTTCACCGCCACCCGGTTCTGGCGGCCATAGCTGGTGATGAAGTCGACGATGCGCGGCACGATCTCGGAGCGGAAGCGCGAGCCGTTGAAGACGCCGTAATGGCCGACCGCCGGCTGCATGTAATGCGCCTTCCTGTCGGCGGGGATGTTGACGCACAGGTCCTGCGCGGCCTTGGTCTGGCCAAGGCCCGAAATGTCGTCGTTCTCGCCCTCGACCGTGAACAGGGCAACGTTGCGGATGGCGGACGGATCGATCCTGGTGCCGCGATGCGTCATCTCGCCCTTGGGCAACGCATGGCGCACGAAGACGGTGTCGACGGTCTGCAGGTAGAACTCCGCCGTCAGGTCCATCACCGCCAGATACTCGTCGTAGAAGTCGCGGTGCTTTTCTGCATTGTCGCCATCATGCTTCACAAGGTGCATGAAGAAGTCCTTGTGGGCGATGATGTGGCGGTCGAGGTTCATGCTCATGAAGCCCGAAAGCTGCAGGAAGCCGGGATAGACCTCACGGCCGAAGCCCGGCACCGGCCAGGGCGCGCGCATGACGACGTTGTCGCGGAACCAGTCGATGCCCTTTTCCTCGGCCAGCAGATTGACCGCGGTCGGGTTGCGGCGGGTGTCGATCGGTCCGCCCATCAGCGTCATCGTCGAAGGGACGAAGGGGTCGCCGCGCGTTTCCATCAGCGAAACCGCCGCCAGCACCGGCACGGAAGGCTGGCACACCGCCATCACATGGGTGTCCGGACCCAGCGTGTGCAGCATGTCGATGATGTAGTCGATATAGTCGTCGAGATCGAAGCTGCCATCGGCCAGCGGCACCATGCGCGCGTCGACCCAGTCGGTGATGTGGACATCGGCATAGGGCAGCATCGCCTCGACCGTGCCGCGCAACAGCGTCGCGTAATGACCCGACATCGGCGCCACGATCAGCAGCTTCGGGTCGGCCTTGCGTCCGGCGGGAACGGCGCGCTCGAACCGGACGAGATTGCAAAACGGCTTCGACCAGATGATCTTTTCGGTGACCGCGACGCTCTTCCAGTCGACCACCGTCTTGGCCAGGCCGAATTGCGGCTTGCCGTAGCGGCGTGTGGTGCGCTCGAACAGTTCGGCGCCGGCCGCGATCGATCGGCCCCAGGGTGTGTGCGAGACCGGATTGAGCGGATTGGAGTAGAAGAGCCGGACAGCGTCGGCATAGAGCCGGGCCGGCTGCAAGGCGGCATGGTTCATTTCGTAGAGCTGGTAGTACATCAACAACCCCGCTGCTGCCTCGACCGAAGGGACGACGAGCAGCGCCGAGCCTTGAATGTCACGCGGGGAGGTTAACAACTAATTGCTGCGATGCAATACGTCACGTGGCGTGACCAATGCTTCTTTCGTCCAAAGCCTTGAAAACCGGCCCCGGACGGCACAGCCGGCTCAATGTGCGCCGCCGAAATGTGTAGGATATGTGTCAGGCCTTCACGCCGGACACCTGACCATGATCCCCGAAAAATACCCGCTTTGCGCCGCTGAGCCGCGGTCCGGGAGGGATCATGGTCAAGAGACGGTCATATCAGACGCGCGCCATGCAGACCGCAGTCTGGCCGGAGCCGATGAAGCCGAGCTGGCCGGCGGCGCCTTTCGACAGGTCGAGAACGCGGCCCTTGATGAAGGGACCACGATCGTTGATGCGCACGACGACGCTGCGGCCGTTGTTCTTGTTGGTGACCCGCAATTTGGTGCCGAAAGGCAGCGTGCGGTGGGCGGCGGTCATCGCCGAGGGGTTCATGCGCTCGCCCGAGGCGGTCTTCGAGTGCAGCGCGTACCAGGAAGCGCGGCCACACTGGCCGGCGGCGGCGGTTGCCGAAGTGGCGGAGGCGCCGACCATCAGGCCAGCCGCGATCGTTACCGCGACAAGCGCGGTCTGTTTTGGGGTCTTCATATTTGGGGGATGGCTCCGTTTTTGACAGACCCCAGCCGTTAGGTCGAGAATAAGGCAGGAAATGCGGCAGTGATCTGGCGGTTCCATGGCGAGATCACACGTTTGGAGTCACCGGGTAACAGTCTGTCAGGGAGTTTCTGGCGCGCCAGGATCAGTTTTCGACCTTGTTTTGATCGGCAGGAAGGACTTTCATGACAAGGTTAGACGTTGATCTTCAAATAGAAACCTGCGCGATCTGGTCACTTCCTTCGGCTCTTTCATCGCGTCGATAGCGCCGCAATCGATCGACTTTCAAAATCGGGGTCCGACAATGAGACTGACCAAGAATCTGCTGGCGTTGATTGTGCTGGCCATCGGTGCGCTGTGGTCGCTGCAAGGCATCGGCGTGATCGGCGGCAGCTTCATGACCGGCCAGTCGCAATGGCTCTATATCGGCCTCGCCACCATGCTGATCGGCCTGGCCGGGCTGGTGTGGGCGAACCGTCGGCTTCGATGAAAGGTCGGGGAAGCCGCTCGTCAATCGCGCCGGCGCTGCGGCCTTAACCGAACAGCTGGTCGAGAATCCTGCCTTCGAGGCGGGCAAGCTCGGCGGAACCGCGGCGGCGCGGCCGTTCCACCGGCACATCCAGATCGAGCGCGATCCTGCCGCCGCTTATCACCACCACCCGGTCGGCGAGCGCAACCGCTTCGGCGACATCATGCGTGACCAGCACGGCGGTGAATTTCTGGGCTATCCAGATACGCTCCAGCAATTGCTGCATCTCGATGCGGGTCAGCGCGTCGAGCGCCCCGAGCGGCTCGTCGAGCGCCAGGACCTGCGGGTGACCGACCAGCGCGCGGGCCAGCGCCACGCGCTGCTTCTGGCCGCCGGACAGCACCGAGGGCCATTCATCGGCGCGATCGGCGAGACCGACCTCGCCAAGAATGTCGAGCGCGCGTTGCCTCGCTTGCGTGCCGGAGGCGAGGCCGGTCAACCCGACCTCGACATTTTTCACCACGCTGGCCCAGGGCAGCAGGCGCGGTTCCTGGAACATGAAGCGCGTGCGGCTGTGGCCCTCTTCCTCGGCTCCCAGCGTCAGCGATCCCGAAGTCGGCCGGTCGAGCCCCGCGAGCAGGCGGAGCAGCGTGCTCTTGCCGCAGCCGCTTTTGCCGATGACGGCGACGAACTGCCCGACCGGAACGTCGAGATCGATGCCGTCGAGAACGGTCTTGTCGCCAAAGCGTTTCTCCACGCCCTTGAAGGCGAAGGCACGCCTGCCTTCGACCGATATCGCCGGGCGCGCGGGCGCTGGCGTGGTGACAAAGGAGCGGACGGCGGTCAGACTGGCGGCTGGCATCGAATACTCATCCGTTCTGAAAGGCGGGATGCCAGCCGAGCGACAGGCGCTCGAGCAGGCGGGCGAGACTGTCGGCGAGCTTGCCGAGCAGCGCGTAGATCAGGATCGACAGCACGACGACATCGATCAGCAGGAACTCGCGCGCCTGCATGGCCATGTAGCCGAGCCCGGAGCTGGCCGAGATGGTTTCGGCGACGATCAGCGTCAGCCACATGATGCCCAAGGCGTAGCGCAGGCCGACGAAGATCGCCGGCAGCGCGCCGGGCAGGATGACGCGGAAGAACAGCGCGCGCCGGTCCATGCCGTAGACGCGGCCCATCTCCACCAGTTGCGGGTCAACGCTCTGGATGCCGAGCAGCGTGTTGACGTAGATCGGAAAGAACACGCCGAGCGCCACCAGGAACAGTTTTGCTTCCTCGTCGATGCCGAACCACAGGATGACCAGCGGAATCAGCGCCAGGTGCGGAATGTTGCGGATCATCTGCAGCGTGGTGTCGGTCAGGCCGCGGCTCAGCGTCGACAGCCCGTTGGCAAGGCCGAGCGCGAAGCCGATCGAGCCGCCGACGGCGAAGCCGGCCAGGGCGCGCGCCGTCGAGACGCCGATGTTGCGGATCAGTTCACCGGACAGCGTCAAACGCCAGAAGGCCTCGGCGACGGCGCTTGGTGCCGGAAGCACGTTGGCCGGCATGACGCCGGCGCGGGACGCCACCTCCCAGCCGGCAAGCACCAGCACCGGCAGTAGCCAGCCGATGCCGTTCCTGCGCAGGTGCGTGGAAAAGCTCATGACGCGGCCTGCAGGCGGGCCGCGCCATGGAAGCCGACCGAGAATTCGTTGGCGATGTCTTCGCGCGGCTTGAGCCGCCTGGTACCAAGCCCGAGCTTGGGGAAGAGCAGTTCGGCGACGCGATAGGCTTCCTCGAGATGCGGATAGCCGGAGCCGATGATGGTGTCGATGCCGATCGCCTGGTACTCGCGAATGCGGTCGGCGACCTGCTCCGGCGTGCCGACCAGCGCGGTGCCGGCACCGCCGCGCACCAGCCCGACGCCGGCCCACAGATTGGGCGAGACGACCAGCCTGTCGCGGCGGCCGCCATGCAGTTCGGCCATGCGGCGCTGGCCGACCGAGTCCATCTGGTTGAGGAACCGCGCCTGCGCGTTCTCGATCTGCGCATCGGTGACGTGGCTGATCAACCGGTCGGCGGCGCGCCAGGCTTCATCCTCGGTTTCGCGAAC
The DNA here is from genome assembly GCF_004791595.1 of Mesorhizobium sp. M8A.F.Ca.ET.202.01.1.1. Taxonomy (NCBI): domain Bacteria; kingdom Pseudomonadati; phylum Pseudomonadota; class Alphaproteobacteria; order Hyphomicrobiales; family Phyllobacteriaceae; genus Mesorhizobium; species Mesorhizobium sp. M8A.F.Ca.ET.202.01.1.1. Next base: position 12,779 of record NZ_SRUN01000028.1, read on the forward strand.
AATGAAATGCAGCCGGATGCCGAAACGCAGTTCGCGGCCGCGCAATGCCGCCTTCGCGCGCGCCGAAGCCAGCTTTTCGGCGACCTGCGCCGGTGGCTCGCCCCAAGTGAGGTACATATCCACCAGGTCGGCGGCAAGATCCTGCCCGGCGTCGGACGAGCCGCCGAAATAAAGCGGCGGCCGCTCCTGTGATGGCAGAAGGTCGAGGCGGCCATTCTCGACGCGGTAATATTTGCCGTCGAAATTGACGCGCTCGCCGGACACCAGACCGCGCCAGATGGTCAGGAATTCATGCGCCTGCGCATAGCGCTCGTCATGTGGCAGGAAGACGCCGTCGCCGGCAAGCTCGGCCGGATTGCCGCCGACCACGACATTGAGCAGCAGGCGGCCGTTGCTCAGACGGTCGAGAGCCGCCGTCTGGCGCGCCGCGAAGGTCGGCAGGGTCACGCCCGGCCGCAGCGCGACGAGGAATTTGAGCCTTTCGGTCAGCGTCGCCAGTCCAGTGGCGGTGATCCAGGAATCCTCGCAGTTCTGTCCGGTCGGCAACAGCACGCCGGGGAAGCCGAGCCGGTCGACTGCCTGCGCGATCTCCTTGAAATAGCCGAACTCCGGCGGCCGCTGCTGCTGCTCGGAGCCAAGATAGGAACCGTCGCCATGCGTCGGGATGAACCAGAAGAAATCGAGTGGCTTGGCTGGCGTGGTCAAGGCGGCCTCCTGGAGGTCAAAGGCACAATGGCAACGGCGCCGGGCGTTCCTCCACCCGGCGCCGCGTGACGAAAAATCAATTGCCCGGCGCTGTCCAAACCGCGTCGGAAATCCGCACCGCCTTGGGGATCAGGCCAAGCTTGTAGAAGCGGTCGGCGGTAGCCTGCTGGCCGGCAACGATCTCGTCGGTGATCGGAAAGATGCCGAACTTGCTGCGATTGGCGGCGATGGTCTGTGCGTCGAGCGGCACGCCGGTCACCTCATGCAACGCCTCGGCCACCTTGTCGCGATTCTGGTCCGCCCATTTCGCCGCCTCGCCAAGCGCGGCGATGGTCGTGGTGACGATTTCGGGATGCGCCTTGGCGAAATCCTTGTTGGCGAGGAAATAGGTGTTGACCTTGAGCACCTCGCTGGAGCGGGCCAGCACACGCGGCTGGTAGCGGGTTTCGGCGATGGCAAAGAAGGGATCCCAGACCGCCCAGGCATCGATCTGGTCGCTGGCGAAGGCAGCGGCCGCATCCGCCGGGCTGAGATAGACCGGCGTGATCTGATCGAAGGCGACACCTGCCTTTTCCAGCGCGGCGACGAGAAGATTATGCGCACTGGTGCCCTTGCCGACGCCGACGCGCTTGCCCTTGAGGTCGGCGACCGCCTGGACCGGCGAGGCCGGCTTGACGAAGATCGCCTCGCCTTCGCCATTGGACGGCAGCGCCGCGGCATAGACGATGTTGGCGCCGGCCGATTGACCGAAGATCGGCGGCGCGTCGCCGGTCCAGCCGGCATCGATGGCACCGACATTGAGCGCTTCGACCAATGGCGGCCCGGCGGTGAACTCGACCCACTTCACGGTAACGCCCTTGTCGCCGAGCGCCTTCTCGATCACCTGCTGCTGCCTGGCGATCACCGGCAGGCCGGTCTTCTGGTAGCCGATGCTGAACTGCTTCAGGTCCTGCGCGGCGGCGCCGAACGACGGCACGACTGTCGCGGCCAGAAGGCCAATGCCGAAAACGCGTCTCGTCAGATTGAACATGATCCCTCTCCTTCAATGCGCGCGGCAGGAAATGTCCTCACCGGTTGGAAGATGGATCAGGCTAGGTAGTTCTATAAATTTAGTAGAGAAATAATTTTGCGAGATGATTGTGACGGGCGGAATTTTTTTCTACGGCACCTATACCTTCGTCATCCTAGGGCGAAGCAAGGAGCGAAGCGACGCGGCGCAGACCCTAGGATCCATGCCGTGACTTTGGTCGTAGAATGCGACGGATCAGAAACGACGCTTACACGCTCACTCACCCGGATTACGCTTCAAACATGACCGGCTATGTCTACATGACCGCAAGCCAGAAACGTGGCACTATCTACATTGGCGTCACCAACGACCTCGGCCGCCGTGTACCCGAGCACAAATCTGGCCAAGGCTCAGGCTTTACCAGTCGCTACGGCGTGCAACGCCTTGTCTGGTACGAAGAGTATTTCGACATCACTGATGCGATCCAACGTGAGAAGTCCCTGAAACGCTGGCCACGCCAATGGAAGATCGAGCTGATCGAGAAAGCTAATCCGGAATGGTTCGAACTCTTTCGCGGAACTGGGTGGTGAGCCGTTTTTGCACCGTTGCAACGCACCACAGTCGCGGCATGGATCCTAGGGTCTGCGCGCGTCGCTTTGCTCCTTGCTTCGCCCTAGGATGACGAAGACGTGGAGGCTAGCGCGAAAGATCGCTAACGCTATGCCTCGGTGCGCCAATCACTGCTCCCTCACTGCGACCAGTACTGCCAGGCCCAATAAAAGCTCTCGTCGCGCGGCGGCAGGCGGTCGTGCCCGGCGCGGAGATGGACCGGCGCCGGCGAGCGCGGGCCGTCCTCGTTTGCCGCTTTGTCGTCGGCGGCAAGGCCGAGCAGCCAGGAGCCGACATGAGCAAACAACACGGCGGTGGAATGGGTCATCGTCATTCTCCTTTTCCGATCATTCACGCCCCGCCCACGGGACGAGCACGCGCTCGATCCGGCGGATGGTGAATTCGAGCACGAAGGCGATGGCCGCGATCACCAATATGCCCATCACCACCACGTCGGTGACGAGGAATTGGGCCGCGGACTGGATCATGAAACCAAGGCCGCGCGTCGCCGCCACCAGTTCGGCCGCGACCAGTGTCGACCAGCCGGCGCCGAGCGCGATGCGCAGGCCGGTCAGGATCGAGGGCAGGGCGCTGGGCAGGATCACGTGGCGGACCACCTGGGCGCGCGTCGCGCCAAGCGAACGCGCGGCGTTGATGCGCTCCCGCGAGACGCCGCGGACGCCCGAGGCGGTCGACAGGGCGACCGGCGCCAGCATGGCGATGGCGATCACCAGGATCTTCGACGGCTCGCCGATGCCGAACCAGATGATGACCAGCGGCAGATAGGCCAGCGGCGGGATCGGCCGCAGGAATTCGAGCAGCGGATCGAAGATGCCGCGCCCCACCGTGCTGATGCCGATGGCGAGCCCCACCGGCACACCGACCAGGATGGCGGCGGCCAGCGCGGCAAAGACGCGGCCGAGGCTGGCGACGACATGCTGCAGCAGCGTCGCGTCGACGAAGCCGTCGCGGATGACGACGACGAACTTGTTCCACACGGCGAGCGGCGAAGGCAGGAACACCGGCGACACCAGCTGCAGGCGGGCCGACAGCGTCCAGAGCGCCAGCACCGCCAGGATGGTGGCGGCGCTGACCATGCGCGCCGAAACGCCGGTCCGTTTCGTCCGTGGCCTCGACCAGGGCACCGACAGGCCGTCGGTTTCGTCCGTCGTTGAACCGGGCCGTTCCGTGTAGGAGGAAATGGTCATGCCGCCTCTCCCTCGAAGATCGCGTCGGTCAGTTCGCCGCGCGCCGCCGCGAAGGCCGGGTCGGCCTTGATGGCGCGAATGGGCTCGCCGGAGGCATAGCGCCGGGAGAAGCCCGGCTCGAAGGTTCGCACCACGCGTCCGGGGCCGGGCGCCAGCACGACGACGCGGGTGGCGAGCACCAGCGCTTCCTCAATGCCGTGCGTCACCATCAGCACGCCGGCGTGGCTTACCGTCCAAAGGTCGAGCAGCGTCGTCTGCATGCGTTCGCGCGTCAGCGCGTCGAGCGCGCCGAGCGGCTCGTCGAGCAGCAGGAATTCGGGTTCGGCGGCGAGCGCGCGGGCAAGGCCGACACGCTGGCGCATGCCGCCCGACAGCTCCCAGATGCGCTTGTCGCCGGCATCGCCGAGCTTCACCAGGTCCAGCAGCCGGTCGGCGCGCCGCGCCCGCTCGATCGGCCTGACACCGCGCAGCCGCAGCGCGAAGGCGACGTTCTCGCGGGCGGTCAACCAGGGAAACAGCGCATCGTTCTGGAACACCACCGCCCGGTCCGAACCGGGTCCGGTGATCGGCTGGCCGTTGATCGAGGCCGTGCCGCGCGCGGGCGCGACCAGGCCGGCGGCGACGTTGAGCAGCGAGGTCTTGCCACAGCCGGAGCGGCCGACAAGAACGACGAAGTCATTCCCGGCGACGTTGATCGACACCCGCTCGACGGCGGGCGCCGGCTGGCCGTCATAGTGGATGGAGATCTTGTCGAGCACGAGATTCGGCATGGGCCCCTCGCCGAGCAATTCCAGAAAAGTGTCAGGCGGTTTTCCGTCCGGAATTGCGTCAGGGATGAATCGGTTCGGTAAAATCCGCCTGCCCCGAAACCGCGCCTCGTCAGCGGCTCCGGGACAGGCAACGCACGGCGTCCGGGAAGGTGAGCCGCGCGTTTGGGCCGTCAGTTCGAGGCCAGCGCCTCGGTGACGTATTTCGACGTCACGTATTTCGAGTAGTCCGGCAGCACGGCGTCGACCTTGCCTTGCTCCTTGAGGAAGGCGGACGCGGCCGCGACCGCCTTGACCGTGCCGCCGCCGAGGAATTTGTCCGAGGCCTGCTCTTCAAGCGTCGGGAACACATAACCCTTCAGGAGCTCCGGCACTTCTTCCAGCTTGGCGCCGGTGAGCCTGGCGATCGACGCGGCCTGCGGCGACGACACCGACCAGGCGTCGGGCTTGGCGAGATATTCGGCATAGGCTGATCCCGTCACCTTGACGAAGTCGCGCACGGCTTCCGGATTCCTGTCGGCGAAGTCGGTGCGCACGATCCAGGCATCGAAGGTCGGCGCGCCCCAGGCGGCGACCTGCGAGGAATCCAGCACCACCTTGCCCGATGTCTTGATTTGGCCCAGCGCCGGATCCCAGACATAGGCGGCATCGATATCGCCGCGCGCGAAGGCGGCGGCGATTTCCGGCGGCCTGAGATTGAGGATCTGGACCGACTTCGGATCGACATTCTCATGCTTGAGCGCGGCAAGCAGGCTGTAATGCGTCGTCGACACGAACGGCACGGCGACCTTCTTGCCGGCGAGGTCGGCGACCTTCTCGATACCGGCGCCGTTGCGGGCGACCAGCGCTTCCGACGGCCCGATCAGGCCGACCACGAAGATTGTCTGGATCGGCAGTTCGCGGCTGGCGGCGGCCGCCAGCGGGCTCGAGCCGACATAGCCGATATCGACCGAGCCGGAGGCGACCGCGGCGATGACGTCGGCGCCGGAATCGAATTTACGCCAGTCGATGCTGGCCTTGGTGGCCTTTTCATAGGCGCCGTCGGCCTGCGGCACCTTGGAGGGCTCGACCACCGTCTGGTAGCCGATGGTGATCTTCCGGTCATCGGCCATGGCCGGACCGAGGAAGGCGGCGCCGGCAAGGGCCGCCGAAGACAGGAGAATGATGCGGCGTGAAATGCTGGACATGAAAGGCTCCTTGAAAAAGGGGAAAACCGGATTGCCTGTTCATAGTCAGCTAATTCTATGGTTCTTGTAGAGTTAAATCCTTCCAACGAAGGTGGGTTTGTTGGAAAAAATCTGCCGATGAGACCCCGCCGAGGCGGAAAGGGCGGCTCCGGTGCGCCCACCCTGACATAGCGGTACGGGCGTCGGGGGCGAAATCGTCGGGCTGGGACCGTCACTGTCCACCGAACGGTGGACGACCCGAAATTCTTTTCGTGGTGGTCTGCGTCTACCTCTAGTCCCGATCCAATGGGCACCCATAGATTTCAAATGCTTGGAGAATACGATGACAATTGAGGATGATTGCGAATGCAATACAATTTGCCCGCAATACCAGCACTGTATTTGTATTTATCACCACGACGAAGGATATTGTGACTGCACTTGCGGGCCGCTGCAGATCCTATCCGAGCGCGCCGCAAAGCGGCCGTCGCATAGCATTATAAATATCTGCGTAAAGGGTGCCGAATTGTCGGCCGTGGCGGCGTTCCTGAGCAGGTACAGCGAGGAAGAATTGTTCATCCCGGCCGCGCGCGCGAGGACGAAAATTTCGCTCGAGATCAAAAAGACAACGCTTGCCAGCGTGATCGAGCACATTGGTTTGCGGATCGGACTGCCTGGTTGAAATGAATTCCCGCGACAAGGCCGCTTGAGTTCTTTGCTGGTTGCAACCGGCCCGCGCCGTATGTCTCCCCGCAGCCGGGGTCTGCTCACAGGGCTACGCCACGCCGGCCATAGGCGACGCCAGCGACGCGGCGAGCTGAACCAGCTCGGCCTGTCGCCGCACCCCGGTCTTCTCGAACAGCCGCAGCAAATGCGTCCTGACCGTGCTCCGGCCGATGTTGAGGGCATCGGACGTCTCCTCCACCGTGCGGCCCGCCGCGATCTGCTCGAAGACACGTGCCTCGGCCGGCGTCAGGCCGAACAGCGCCGCGACCAGCGCGGTCGGCGCGACAAAGGGCGTATCCGCGCGTGCGACAAACACCGCCGCCACCACGCTGGCATCGAACGCCCCGCGCCCCGGACGCAGCGGCAGCACGTGCAAGGCTCCGGCCGAGCCGTCCTTCCAGCGTATCGGAACTCCCAGTCCCTTGCGGTCGATGGCGCTTTCGTCCTGTGCCGCCTGCGATACCGCGACGGCCAGCGCGCTGGACACGGCGGCGACCCTGGCGGTAAGAACTCCGTTGCGGATGTTCAGCAACTCGCCCGTGGCGACGATGTCCTGGGCAGCTGGATTGGCATGCACGACATGCAGATCGGCGGTGGTGAGAAGGATCGGCGCCGTCAGCGTGTCGAGCACCGTCTGGAAGGTCGACCGGGCGATCGCCGCCATGTCCAGCAGCCGGTTGATCGTCGCGGCGCGCTGCAGATGCGGGATCAGCAATCGGGCGGCCTCAATCTGCAGATCGCTGATGGGAGCGGCATCGACATGGCGGCTGAAGGACAGCGAGCCTAGACCACGCCCATCCCGCGCGAGCGGCAGCGCCAGGGAATCGATCATGCCTTGCGGTTTGCCGCACTCCACGAAATAGCGGTTCGTCGTGGTGTCGAGGTTGGGATTGACTTGGCTCAACACCGCCGGCCGATCCATCGGCAGCGAGCCTACCACCGCCATGCCACCCCATAGCTCGACGATTTCAGCGCCGTAGCTGGCCATCCGGTCGACATAGGGCTGCGGGATGTTGCTGGTCACGTTGACCAGCACCTCGCCCGACGGCAATGCTTGCAGGCGGATGGCGGCGGTCCCGAAGCCGAGCGCGATGCGCATCTCCTCGATCGCGACGGGCCAGCGCGCGGGATCGATCGCGGCGTCGTAGATCAGCCCGATCAGTTCGGACAACTGAGCCATCGAGAAGGCAGAACGCATCGCCACCATCCTTGCCGCACGGCAACAAAATCCTTGCTGTACCGCAGCAAAATTAAAGCATGATCCGGATCGGGCAAGCCCTTTGATCATCTCCCGACGGGGATGGTCATCCGGCCCCGGGCGCTACCATCGAACTCCGGCCGTCGCTATCCACCGAATGGTGGAAGACGCGGCATTCTCTTTGTGTTCGGTTGCCCCCCGTCGGGTGCTGCGGTCCTGCGCGGAATTCGAGGGCGTCGGTGTTTGCAAGGCGAGTGCTGTTCGGGGACGGCAGCACAGCCGCCAAGTGCGCAACTGCTTGATTGTCAGCCCAGCCATGGACGGAGCCTCTCCGACCGGCCTGACCATCGCGCGGGACCGCCAGCCGCCGGCAGAACGACTTGGTCGATTGTCTGGCAATGAAGCGAGGGCTTTGGGCGTGATTGCAGAAACGATTGGATGCGTGAGCGTATTGGAAGACGCCGCTGCCGAGACAATAAGCGAAACAGTCGCGACAAAGTGCCAAGGGCGAAAAGGCAATGGACTAATGTCGGCCGCGACGGCGGTTTTCGGTGGACTGGCATCCTCCCAAGTGCCCGCCCTCGGGACGGCAGTGATGGTGGCGATCGCGGCCACCGGCTTTGTCGCCTTCACGCCGGGCGCAGCACGCGCGGGAGTCATCTGCTCGGATTTCAATGGTGTGGACGGTGGAGCAGCCTATGCCGGAGGCTCGACCCGCTCCACCGCATGCGGATATTTCGCCAACAGCAATGGCGATTTCTCGACAGCTATGGGCGATAGCGCGGGCGCCATTGCGGACAACAGCGTGGCGCTCGGCTACCTCGCTAACGCGGGCGGTTACTATGACCCCTATGGCAGCCCCACTATCAACTATGAGAATTCGAACACGACAGCCATCGGCGCCGGGGCTCAGGCCGGGGCCCGAGGGGCGGGCGGGTCAAATGCCACCGCCATTGGCGCTTCGGCTAAAGCGCGCGCTTTGAACTCCACCGCGCTGGGCGCGGGTGCGACCGCCCTCCAAGACAACTCCATGGCGATCGGAGCGGGCGTTACGGCGACGCGCGAAAAATGAGGTCATGCTTGGCACGGGCAGCAACACCTACACGCTGGCCGGGATCACTTCGCAGGCGAGCACGGCCGCGCAGGCCGGCCCGACCTATCTGGTGACGACAGACGCCGGCGGCAATCTGGCGGCGTCGACATTCGATGTGGCCACGCTTACGAATTTGCCTGCACAGGTCGCCCAGAACGGCATCGCCATCGCCGATCTGAACAGCACGGTGAGCAGCCACACGACGCAGATCACCGCCAACACCACCGAGCTCGCCGACCACGAAACGCGCATCGCCAACAACACCTCACAGATCAGCACTAACACCCAAGAACTCGCCAATCATGAGACGCGTATCACCAACAACACCAACGAGATCGCGGATCTCGACACCAGGGTGACCACCAACACCAGCAACATCACCCAACTCGACGGCCGCGTCGGCGCTCTCGAGGCCGGCCTCCAGGGCCTGGATGACCAGATCAGCGAAAACCGCACGGAAGCCCGTGCCGGCACCGCGCTGGCTCTGGCCACGGCGGGGCTGCGCTATGACGACAGGCCGGGAAAATTGTCGCTGGCCGGCGGCTTCGGCAACTTCAAGGGCCAGTCGGGCCTGGCGCTCGGTCTCGGCTACAATCCCAGTCTGGATTTCCGGCTCAACGCCGCCTTGTCGGCGACCACCAATCGCGGCGATGTCGGCGTCAGCCTCGGGGCTTCGTGGACGCTGAACTGATCACGAGTGCGAGGGGGCCGCTGGCGGCCGCGTTCCCACAGACGCGGTCGCCAGTATCGCCCGCCGCCGGCTCGATTGCGACCGCGGAGTCCACATGAAGCGCCTCCACTGTTCGGCGACAGGGCCGGTGACCCGGGCCGCCCTGGCAGCCTTGCTGGCGGCCAGCTTGATGGCGGCATCCCCGGGCGTTGCGTGGGCGCAGACGAAAAAGACCGAGAAGGGCGACAAGGTCCGTGTGGCCCATGCCGCCGGGATCGATCGCAACGGCGTGCTGATCCTGATCCGCGGCACGCTTCTGGCGCTCGACCAGGCCAACAAGACCGGCAACTACACGGTGCTGCGCGATCTCGGTTCACCGAATTTCCAGGCCAACAGCGCCGCCCAACTCGGCGACATCTTTGCCAACCAGCGCAAGCAGGCTCTGAATTTCGGCGCGGTCGCGGTGCTGGAACCGCAACTGACCCTGCTGCCGCAGATCGAGCCGAACGGCATGTTGCACATGGCGGGCTTTTTCCCTTCGGTCCCGATGCAGGTCAATTTCGAGCTCCTGTTCGAGCCGGTGAACCGGCAGTGGAACATCTATGGCGTGTCGGTCAACCTCACCTCGGGAGCACCGCAGGCGCCCGATACGCCCGCCGCGGGACAGCCGAAACCAGACGAGGCCGGCCCACCGCCGGACGCGCCTTCGATGGAGGTGCAGCCGAAGAAGCCGATGAAACCCTGACATCCGTCGCGCATCGCGCCGGCGCCAGGGCGGTTCCCAAGGGAAAGCGCTCACACTTTCCGTGGAATTGCCCTATGGCAGCAATCCCACGCGCAGGGCGCTTGCCAGCAAGGACAGCGCGAAGACGAACAGACCCGAACTGAAGCCGAGATTGACGTAGCGCAGGCCGCGCGCGCTCAGCCGCTTTCGCAGATGGTTGGTGGCCAGCGTCAGCGTTGTCCACCAGCTTGCCGAACCGATCAGCACGCCGGCCGATACAAGCGCCAGGGTTTGCCAGGACGGCAAGCCCGCCCCCAGGATCCCGGGCGTGAGCGTGAGGAAACCAAGCAGTGTCATCGGGTTGCCCAACGTCCAGATCAGCCCCGTCAGATAGGCCCGGCCCGACGGCATACGGCGCTGCAGGGACGTGTCCAGCGACGGTGTCAGCCGCGCCGCCGTTGCCGCCATGTAGAGCAAGAACATGCCGGCGCAGAGCTGCAGCCATACGTGCCATCCCATCAGCATGTGCGCCACCGCCCCGAGCCCGGCGGCGGCAATAGAGGCATAGACCGAATGTGTGGTCGCCGCGCCATAGCCGGTCGCCAGACCGGGTACGATGCCGCCGGCGATCGTGCGCTGCACGCATAAGAGCCCGGTGGGACCGATGGGCGCGGCGACCGCGAACCCCAGCAAGGCGCCCCGCATCATGTTGAGGAGAAGTTCCGGCGTGCCCGACATGCTGACAGATCTTCCTTTGACCGCACGTCGTCGGGGGAGCCCGGCCAGGCAACAGCCTGGGCCAGATGCCAGCCGTGGCCGGCCACGGTCACCCGTTTTCGTGAGCTGCTTCGACATTCTTCCGGTAGGACGGCCGTTGGCGGGGCTGACAAGCCAGTCGTCTTGAATCTCTCCAAGTATTAGCGAAATGTAATGTTCCGTCTCGCGCTATAGAGACGGCGTTCTGTCCCGTGAGTTGAAGACCTGACCGATGTGCCGGCGCATTCACTGGCGGTGGAGAAAATCTAGAATTCTCCTGATGCGCGTCACATGCTTTTGAATTCAGTCCAACCTTAAGCCGGCGCACCCAATCACGAAATGGTCGTCGCGGCGTCCACCATTTGGATTAGGCTTGACACCCAGCTTCTATTTTTTTCTACTGACTTGGTCGCGAAGTCGAACGAGGATTGATCCCGTTGAAGCGATATCGGCGCAGCAGCACGCCATGTCCGATCGGGGCCGCCAGCCCATGTTGGTCAGCATGACTGCCCGATCCTATCCGGCGGAGCGCATTTCAGAACTCATCGGCACCATCTACGATTGCGCCCTCGATCCTGGCCGATGGCCATCGGTCGTCGACAACATTCGATTGGGAGCTGGAGTTCTGCTACGCGGTTCTCGGGTGTATCCGCTTCCGGGCGGCGAAGTTACGCTCGGCGTCGCGACAGGCATCGATTCGGTGAGGCTCGGCGAGGTTCCCGCCCATGGCCAGGACCTGGTCGACCTCTGGGGTGGCGACATCAGGGTCAAACAATATCCGCTCGAGGAGCCGTGGCTCAAGGCCACGCGCTATGATGTCGTCTGTCTTCAAGAACTCAAAACCTCGGATGAGAAGTTCGGTTGAGGCGATCGGCGGCGCTGCTTGCGGCGAACTGGCCAGCGGCATTGAGCGAGGCGCTGCGTGAATGTGTGATTTGAGCCGTGAACGACATGGAAAGGGACAGACCTCACCCACGCAAAATCTTGAAGGCACGATATGAACTTTGACATTAGGGCTAGAGTGTCGCTTCTGATCAACGCTAACCCGCAGGTTGTCTTCGACGCATGGGTTGACCCACCTGCGATGGAGCAATGGCTTTTCAAATCGCCGACTAACATCCTGAGGGCAGTGACCAATCCGCAACCGGGCGGGACATACTCGATCATCGAGCACGACGGGGACAGCGTCATTACGCATGACGGCATATACTCGGTGGTCGACCGCCCTGCCCGCTTAGCATTCAGCTTGGTAGTTCCCCAGCACTTCGAGGGGACGGCGTTCATCGAGATCCTGATTGCGTCCGAGGGTACGCAGTCACGCCTTGATTTCCTGGCCGCCGGAGACGGGCCTGAAGACGCGCAGAACCTTTGGAACCGGATGCTCGCAAATCTCGCCGAGCTGTTGAACCGAAAGTGAGTGGCCAAGAACAGCCACCGCCATTTCTTGGGCTATTAGCAAGTCAACTTTCCGGGGCGGAGCCGAAAGCAGGCGTCCGTTTTCGGCATGGCTGTTAGGCCGACATTGAGGTTACGCATGCCGCCGACAGCACAGCCAGCCCTCGTCTTTGTGGCTAAAACGACATAGAGCGATCGCATAAAGGGTCGAGGCATAGCGGCGCGTGACCGCCGTGCAACATGATGGGCGTCGAGGGCCGTGGCATCGCCCCTGTGAGAGCAGGATTCCCGAATTAGCTGGCTTGGCGCAATTCCGTACCTCGAATGGGGATGGAATTGACAAACCATTTCGCGCCAGCGGGCATAAGTATAGTAATCTTATCGATATAGAGAATTGGAGGCGACGATGACGGGCCATGTCGAGCGTATCGCGATTGCCGGCGTCACCGAATCCCGGCGGCCGGCCGGTGCGCGTCTGAATCCCGTTTCTGTGTCGCTGGCGTCACAAGGCGGGCCTAAAATCGCCGCAACGGTTTGAAATTCAAGCAAGATCAACCGCAATTGGCTTGTATATCATGTCACTAGAATTTATGTGTCATGGATGGTTCGGCGCGGCGGGGAGGCACGCCGGGCGTTTCGCAACGGATGGCTGCGCGCCGTCTCATGATAGAGAAACGTTCGCTTCATGCTCACCAAAAAAGGCAAGTACGGCCTCAAGGCGCTCGTCCATCTCGCGCGGATGCCGGCCGGGCAACTCGCTTTCGTTGGCGATATCGCGACCGGCAACAACATCCCGAAGAAGTTTCTCGACGCCATACTGGGCGAGCTGCGCAATGCCGGCTTCGTCCAGAGCCGCAAGGGCAAGGATGGCGGCTACCGCCTGGCGCGACCCGCCGACGAAATCAAGGTCGGCCACGTCGTGCGCGTGCTGGACGGTCCACTGGCCCCGATCCCCTGCGCCAGCCGAACACAATATCAGCGCTGTGAAGACTGCAACGAGGCGACATGCCAAGTCCGACATCTGATGCTGGAAGTCCGGCAGGCGATCGCCGAGGTGCTCGACCAGCGCAGCCTCGCCGAGATGCGCGACATTGCCGACGACCTCCCGGTCGCGCGGGACGACCTGCCGGTGAAGGTCCTGGCCTGAAGCCGGCGCTTCGTACGGGGCTCGCTCGCGCATGACCGGGCGAACCAACTCGATCAATTCCATCATCATCGTCGGCGGCGGCGCCAGCGGTGTTGTGCTGGCCGCGCATCTGCTCAAATCGCCCAATCCGGACCTGCGCGTGACGCTGATCGAAAAGCGCCCGCATTTCGGCCAGGGCATTGCCTATTCGACACTGCTGTCGGCGCATGTGCTCAATGTCGGCGCGGCCGGCATGAGTGCCTATGCCGACGATCCCGGCAATTTCTGGCGCTGGCTGCTGGAGCGCGGGCTGGCGACACCGGAGCAGGCGCCGGTCTACGCGCCGCGCAGCCTCTATGCCCGCTATCTCAAGGAATTGCTCGACGATCTGGAAACGCGCGAGCGCGAGACCGGACGGCTGCGCCTGATCCGCGAGGAGAGCCTGTCGATCTCGCCCACCGCGTCCGGGGTCGAGGTGGCACTCGCCAACGGCACCAGCGTGGTCGCCCATCTTGCCGTGCTCGCCACCGGCCATGACGAACAGCCCGCGCAGGGCCATGCGATCCGGATGGGATCGGAGGCCGACACCGCGCTCGATCCCGACAGCCGGATCGTGGTGCTGGGGACGGGCTTGAGCATGGTCGACGCCTTCCTTTCCCTGGAGCAGCGCGGCCATCGCGGCGACATCATCGCGGTGTCGCGGCGCGGCCTGCTGCCCTCGCCGCACCGCAAGGGCAATCCGATCAAGCTCGACGTCGCCGACATCCCGCTCGGCACCCAGCTTTCCTATTTCGTCGGCTGGTTCCGCGACCTCATCCGCGAGAACCAGAAGGGAGGCGTCGACTGGCGCGACGTCGTCGACGGCCTGCGCCCCTTCAACCAGAAGATCTGGCAGAACTGGCCCGCCTCGGCCAAGCGCCGCTTTGTCGAACACACCAAGGCCTGGTGGGACATCCATCGCCACCGCATGGCACCCGAGGTCTACGCCAGGGTGACGGAGGCGGTGCAGTCGGGACGCATCCGGCCGGTCGCCGGGCGCGTCGTCGGCGTCACGCCGGGCGACGGCTTCGCGGTGGAGGTCCAATCGCGCCACACCCAGCGCCTCGAAACATTCGACGCCGCCCGCATCTATGATTGCTCCGGCATCGTGCGCGACATCTCGACCTCGTCGAACAGCGTGGTGCGGTCGCTGGTCGACCGCGGTCTGGCGCGGCCCGATCCGCTGCGCATCGGCCTCGACGTCTCGGCCGATTGCGAGATCATCGCCGTCGACGGCACCGTCTCGCGAAAAATCCTCGCCGTCGGGCCGCTGACGCGCGGCACCTTCTTCGAGATCGACGCCATTCCCGATATCCGCGTCCAGTGCGCCAGGCTGAGCAAGCGGTTGCTGGGATAGAGCAATTCCGGCGGCGATCGTATTTTTGGCGACCCGTCTTCGGCTCACCCGAAAGCGGCTTCCGTGATCGCACCATAGTCGGCTGGGTGCAGTCTGGTATTTATTCGGGGCGGCCCTATGTCAGCCGAACAACTTCCGTTCTTAACTATAAGACGGCAGGACTAAAGTCTTGCGTGCTGGTAGGCCTTGGTCTGAGGGGCCTTCAAACGTTCCGTACTTGTCCATTGGACGTTCCGTACTTTAGTCAACTGAGATATACGTGACTTGACGCAGACCCGTTGCAAAGGGGGCGTGATACCAGCGCTTTCGGCGTTGCTGATTTCCTCGGACACCCGGTTTCGAGCCGGGCCTTCCTTTTTAGCCCCCAACGGCCAATTTCGACCGAATTTCCCTGACGGCGTTTGCGATGGCGTCAGCGGTCGTGAGGTCGAGAGCCATCCAAAAATGCCTTCCGTTGTCCGGATCGAAAGGATGCCTGGAAGGCCCTTCTCATCCTTGCACCCGGGTTGCGATTTGACGCTGGCCTAGGCTGCCAAGGGGGAAAAGAATGGCCGGTGCGGGGATGCTTGGGTTGAAAGCAGGTCGCACCGGCCATTGCGGGTTAGGCTTCGATTTGGGATCGTCCCCCGCATGACCAAGCTATATGTATATTAGCTATAGCTCAACTGAGACTGAAGTCCCTCCCGCAGTCAGCCGGAGGGATAGCGTTCAGCCGCCCAATGCCTCACACACGGCGCGCGCGGTCTCGGCGCCGGAAAAGTTCTGCTGGGCGGTGATCAGGTTGCCGGCGCGCACCGCACATCGCCATGTGCACGTTCGGCTAGCATGATGAAATCGGCGGCTTTAACGAACGAGATGGTTCGTTGGACGGATGAGACGGTGCCGCAGCTTGGGGCCGAGGTCGGCGCCCTACGGCGCCCGCCTCTGGCCTGCCGGCCATCCCCCTCAAGTGGGAGATTGGCTGTGGCATCGTCTTCGCCAATCGTCGACTTTGTAAAATGGTGCGGCCCGCGAAGCTGTTGATCTCCCCCCTTGAGGGGGAGATGCCCGGCAGGGCAGAGGGGGGCGCTGTCCCGCCGGCGTCCCGGTCCGGCAGCGTATCGCCTCGCCCTGACGGGCGGCTGGAATTTCATTCCCCGTCTGGCCACCGGATTGGCACGATCTATCTTCTTTCCAACTGCGATCGGCTGGAAAAGACGCTAGGTTGATCCATGGAGGCTCCGACATGAGCGAGCACAGAAAAGCCACGGCCGACAGTGCCGCCTCGGACGGCGTGACATCCCGCCTGCGCCCGCCCTATGCGTCGGTGCTCGATCTGATCGGGCAAACGCCGATCGTCGAGCTGACCAAGTTCGATACTGGAAAATGCCGGCTGTTCATCAAGCTCGAAAGCCAGAACCCAGGTGGCTCGATCAAGGACCGCATCGCGCTGTCGATGATCGCGGCGGCCGAGAAGGATGGCAGGCTGAAGCCGGGCGGCACCATCGTCGAGGCGACCGCCGGCAATACCGGCCTTGGCCTCGCCCAGGTCGGCATCCCCAAGGGCTATCGCATCATCCTGGTGGTTCCCGACAAGATGTCGCGTGAAAAAATCCAGCACCTGCGCGCGCTCGGCGCCGAGGTGCGCATGACGCGCTCCGATGTCGGCAAGGGTCATGCCGAATACTACCAGGACATGGCGGAGAAGATCGCCGCCGAACTGCCCGGCGCCTTCTACGCCAACCAGTTCGCCAACCCGGCCAACCCGCTGGCGCATGAGACGACCACCGGCCCGGAAATTTTCTGGCAGCTCAACAGTGATGTCGACGCGGTGGTGGTCGGCGTCGGCTCGGGCGGCACGCTGACCGGGCTTGGCCGCTTCTTCGCTGGCGTGTCGCCGAAGACGGAGATGGTGCTGGCCGATCCGGTCGGCTCGGTGCTGGCGCCGCTGATCAAGACCGGCAAGATGGAAGAGGCGGGGAGCTGGACGGTCGAAGGCATCGGCGAGGATTTCGTGCCGCCCAATGCCGATTTGTCGCTGGTCAAGAAAGCCTATTCCATCACGGACAAGCAGAGCATGCTGGCGGTGCGCGATCTGCTGTCGCGGGAAGGCATACTGGCCGGCTCTTCCTCCGGCACGCTGCTGTCGGCGGCCCTGCGCTATTGCCGCGAACAGACGGTGCCCAAGCGCGTCGTCACCTTCGTCTGCGACAGCGGCAACAAATATCTGTCCAAAGTGTTCGACGATTTCTGGCTGGCCGAGCAGGGGCTGGCCGAGCACGAACAGCATGGCGATCTGCGTGACCTCGTCATGCGCACCCACCGCACCGGCGACACGGTGTTCGTCGGCCCGGACGAAAGCCTGCTCAACGCCTATGGCCGCATGCGCCGCTCCGATGTCTCGCAGCTGCCGGTGCTCGACAATGGCAAGCTGGTCGGCATCGTCGACGAAAGCGACATCCTGGCCCATGTCGACGGTCCCTATGACGGGCGCTGGGAGCGCTTCAACGGCCCGGTGCGCACGGCGATGACCTCCAACCTGCACACGCTGCAGGCCAGCCAGACGCTGGACGCGCTGCTGCCGGTGTTCGACCGCAACGAGGTCGCCATCATCTTCGACGGCGACGAATTCGTCGGCCTGATTACCCGCATCGACCTGATCAACCATCTGAGGCGCGCACGATGACCACATCCGGAAAGAACCGCCTGGCGTTTTCGACGCGCACCATCCATGGCGGCCAGAGCCACGACCCGCTGACCGGCGCGGTGATGGTGCCGATCTACGCCACCTCGACCTATGGCCAGCAGTCGCCCGGCGTGCACAAGGGTTTCGAATATGCCCGCAGCCAGAACCCGACGCGCTTCGCCTTCGAGCGCGCGGTGGCTGACCTGGAAAGCGGCTCGGCCGCCTTCGCGTTCGCTTCCGGCCTGGCGTCGATCGCCACGGTGCTGGAACTGCTCGATTCCGGCGCGCATATCGTCGCCACCGACGACATCTATGGCGGCTCGTTCCGGCTGATGGAGCGGGTGCGCAAGCGCTCGGCCAAC
Source organism: Mesorhizobium sp. M8A.F.Ca.ET.202.01.1.1 (assembly GCF_004791595.1). Taxonomy (NCBI): domain Bacteria; kingdom Pseudomonadati; phylum Pseudomonadota; class Alphaproteobacteria; order Hyphomicrobiales; family Phyllobacteriaceae; genus Mesorhizobium; species Mesorhizobium sp. M8A.F.Ca.ET.202.01.1.1. The sequence continues at coordinate 30,354 of NZ_SRUN01000028.1, forward strand.
CTACAGGTCTCTTTCGTCGATTTCACCAATCTGGCCGCGGTTGAAGCCGCGATCCGGCCGGAGACAAAAATGCTGTGGGTCGAGACGCCGACCAATCCGCTGCTGCGCATCGTCGACCTCGAGGGCGTCGCGGCACTGGCGAGGCGCAAGGGGATCCTGTCGGTCGCCGACAACACCTTCTGCAGCCCCTATATCCAGCGGCCGCTGGAACTCGGCATCGACATCGTCGTCCACTCGACGACCAAATATCTCAACGGCCATTCCGACATGGTCGGCGGCGTGGCTGTCGTCGGCGACAACAAGGATCTCGCCGACCGGCTGAAATTCCTGCAGAACGCCATCGGCGCCATTTCGGGCCCGTTCGACAGTTTCCTGGCGCTGCGCGGCTTGAAAACCCTGGCGCTCAGGATGGAGCGCCATTCCGCCAACGGCCTGAAGATCGCGCAATGGCTGGAAGCACGAAAAGATGTGCGCCGCGTCATCTATCCCGGCCTCGCCAGCCATCCCCAGCACGCGATCGCCGTCCAGCAGATGCATGCCTTCGGCGGCATGATCACGGCCGTGCTCGACCGCGACCTCGCCGGCACCAAACGCTTCCTTGAACGCACGCAGCTGTTCACGCTTGCCGAAAGCCTCGGCGGCGTGGAGAGCCTGATCGAACACCCGGCGCTGATGACGCATGGCTCCATTCCCGCCGAGAAGCGGGATGAGATCGGCATATCGGATTCGCTGGTACGGTTGTCGGCTGGGATAGAGGATGGCGATGATCTGATCGCCGATCTGGATCAGGCGCTGGGGGGCTGACACGAGCGCTCTGGGCGGCTTATGCCGATACCTGTCGGGTGTCGGCGCCGCCCCTCACCTGCCTGCCGGCATCCTCTCCCCGTATAGTGACGGGGAGAGGGCGCTTTCCTCGGCGGTTTCGCCAATCGGCGACGTTGCAGGATTTGGCACCGAGGTCACGGCTGCTTCTTTCTCCCCGTCTCTATACGGGGAGAAATGCCCGGTGTCCGAACCGGATAGATAGGTAACAGAATGGACCGATAGCATGGGTGACAGTTTTCTTGTCCGCCGGGAGGACCGGCGATGGTTTGGCGAGAAACTGGGATCATGGACGAGCGGCTACGGTTTGTT
>NZ_SRUN01000290.1:0-287 GCF_004791595.1 Mesorhizobium sp. M8A.F.Ca.ET.202.01.1.1
TCGATCATTACCATTGTTAAGTCCGATGAGTGAAGTAGCTGGTAGAATGGCAACACAAATCGGTGCTGAATTTTTACAAAAATTTAATGGTGGAATGGGTATCTTACTTGGTGGAGTACCAGGTGTGCCTAAAGGTAAAGTCACAATTATAGGCGGCGGTCAAGCAGGTACAAATGCAGCTAAAATTGCATTAGGTTTAGGTGCCGATGTAACTGTATTAGACGTCAATCCTAAACGTTTACAAGAGTTAGATGATCTATTTAATGGTATGCACTCTACCATTAAAT
>NZ_SRUN01000291.1:0-287 GCF_004791595.1 Mesorhizobium sp. M8A.F.Ca.ET.202.01.1.1
GGAACAGAACTGATCCCAGGAATACCCTCGACCGGATTCTATAGACCCCGCCTTTGCGGGGCAGCGTCATCCCTTCTGGCTCTTCTCCCGGCATGTTGTACTGCCAGTTTTCGTCGATGCAGGCGACGAGCCGGCCGACGTGATAGTCGTCCATTTCAAAACCTCTCCGGCATTTCGGATTGTTGGTATCGGCGCTTCAGCTCTTCGGCCTCGCGCTTGCGGCGCTCGCTGGCTACGAAGAGGTCGTCGACCGGCTGGGTGTAACGAGGCGCCGATGTGCACTCGAC
>NZ_SRUN01000292.1:0-287 GCF_004791595.1 Mesorhizobium sp. M8A.F.Ca.ET.202.01.1.1
CTTGCGATGGCTACACGTTGTTGTTGACCGCCTGATAATTTATTCGGGAGTAAGTCTTCTTTGTTATGAAGACCTACATCTTCTAGTCCCTTCAATACTTTATCTTTACGTTCTTTACTACCCATACCGTTGTAAATGAGTGGGATGCTGACATTTTCAAGAATCGTATTATTTTGAATGAGTTTAAAGTTTTGGAAGACAAATCCTACTGTGTGATTACGAATAGTTGCGAGTTTATTATCCGAACTCTTTTTATAGTTTTCATCGTTAAAAAGATACTCACCTTC
>NZ_SRUN01000293.1:0-287 GCF_004791595.1 Mesorhizobium sp. M8A.F.Ca.ET.202.01.1.1
GGCCGGGAGGAGCAGATGCAGAAACTGCAATCGCAAGGCGTCCATCACATCACGCTGGTCGGCGCCGATCGCCAGACCTCCATCGATTTCTGGGAAGGCGTGCTCGGCATGCCCTTCGTCTTCGAGCAGCCCAATCTCGACAAGGCGAGCGAAAGCCACCTCTATTTCGACCCGGGCGATGGGCGGCTGATCACGGTCTTCACCGACGAGAGCCGCAGCCCGGTCAAGCGGCGCACGCCGACCGACATCGGCTGCGTCCACCACATCGCGTTTGCGGTGTCGCGGGT
>NZ_SRUN01000294.1:0-287 GCF_004791595.1 Mesorhizobium sp. M8A.F.Ca.ET.202.01.1.1
GCTTCGTCGAGTTGAATGCGCACCGCGCCGGAGGCCTCAACCCGTTCCGACACTTCCAGCCGAAGGTCGCGCGGAATGACCGGCACGAAAGTCCCCGTCATGCCATAGGGCTGGGGCCGCGTACGCCTTCCCAATTCGATCACGTCGCGAAAGCCGCGCGTGGTGATCATGCCGGTCCGCGCCAACCGCCGCTCCAGCACGGCGTTGGTGGTGGTCGTCGTGCCATGCACGATGAGGTCGATGGCGTCGACCGGAAAGCCGGTCGCGCCGAGCGCCGAAACCACGCC
>NZ_SRUN01000295.1:0-287 GCF_004791595.1 Mesorhizobium sp. M8A.F.Ca.ET.202.01.1.1
CTTGTCTTCCTCGGACATGGTGGCCAAACGCGGCGTGTCGATGTGACGCGCCGTCCAGGGCGCGCGCAGCCGGTCGGCAAGCCGGCGCGCATAGCGGATGCGCGCGGCTCCGCCAGGCTGCGCGTCGACGCAGACGAGCACGCGCTCACCCGCCGCCCAGGGACCGGGAATGGCGTGCGACTGCATGTGGTTGAGCAGCTGCTCGTCGACGCGCTGGGCGGTGCGGCGCAGCGCCAGCTCGCGTAGCGCCGTCAGATTGCCCGGCGAAAAATAGTTCTCGATGGCGC
>NZ_SRUN01000296.1:0-286 GCF_004791595.1 Mesorhizobium sp. M8A.F.Ca.ET.202.01.1.1
CATCATCGCCAACAAGAACTACATCCGCTCCTGCACCTTCACGATCAATAACAACCTCCGCAACATTGGCGGCATCCGCTCCGACGGCCTCGTCGGGCCGGAGGCGATCGGAACCGGATCCTGCGATGTCGGCGTCGCGATCGAGACCTATTTCGGTTCCAGCACGCTGCTGACGAAGCTTTTCAACAACACGGCAACCAACATCAATGTCCGCATCGCCAAGAACAGCCAGGCCATGATCTGGGCGGTGCCGCGTGTCACCTTCACCGACGGTTCCCCGAACGCC
>NZ_SRUN01000297.1:0-286 GCF_004791595.1 Mesorhizobium sp. M8A.F.Ca.ET.202.01.1.1
GCACGCTTTCGCGGCGAAGCGGTGGCGCTGGTGGCTGGCGAACGCGAAGCGATCTTGGATCTCGACCTGACGGATTTTCCAGTCGCCTGGACGGAGCTGCCGCATGTGCTGCAGCCCTCAGACGCGAAGGCCGACGGCGCCAAGCTCATCCACCAGCATCGGCCGGCGAACCTGCTCACCTCCGGCTTTGTCGAGCGCGGCGATCCCGATGGCGCGCTTGCCGGCGCTGCCGTCACGGCGTCCGGCGCCATCGAGACCTCCTTCGTCGAGCACGCCTATATCGAGC
>NZ_SRUN01000298.1:0-285 GCF_004791595.1 Mesorhizobium sp. M8A.F.Ca.ET.202.01.1.1
GTTTTCCCCGACTCGAGGTTCAAGGCCTGCCGCTTGTCCTTTCGATCTCGCGCTTGCCGGCCGCTGCAGGCCTGCATCATGACAATTCTGCCCCAACCGTGAGGTGGCGCTCTTTCCGCAGCGACATGCTCTGTCGCGCCGGCTGAACCCGCAAAATGCCGCGCGACCCGCTTCAATTGCAGGCGTCACGAGCAGATTTCGCCGCAGATTCCGTACGCTAGGGCAATGTTTTGCCGAGACGAATCGCGTCGCGGCGCTATCTGCCGCACAGGCATCGGATTTTCC
>NZ_SRUN01000299.1:0-285 GCF_004791595.1 Mesorhizobium sp. M8A.F.Ca.ET.202.01.1.1
CGCGCACCTGCAGCGAGGTGAAGTGGCCGTAGTTCACCAGCGCCGGCAGCAGGTCCTCCACCTGCGCCGGCTGGCCATTGCAGGTGACCCTCATCGCAGCAGCGCCTGCGCCTGTTCCCACATGCCGCGCAGCACGCCGGCGGCCGGCTGTGCCGGCGCCATCCATGCTGACTGCCCGGCCCAGGCCTGCATCGCCGCCAGGCGATTTTCCTGCACGGCCTGCCTGCGCATCGGCGCGGTCAGGCCACGCTGCACCGGGTACGGGCGCGGCGCGGGGGCGCCTTC
>NZ_SRUN01000029.1:0-31364 GCF_004791595.1 Mesorhizobium sp. M8A.F.Ca.ET.202.01.1.1
CCATCAGCCGGGTCGGCAGCGGCGGCATGCCGGGGCCGTCCGAATAGACGGCGCCGAAACGCTCCTCCAGCACCGGCCAGTCGATCGCCTGCGCCAGCCGCACCAGCTCGTGCTTCATGTTGATGATTTGGTCGAGCCGGGAGCGGAACAGGTCCTGCTCTCCCGTCTCGCGCTTCTCGCGTGGCCTGGACATTCGCTGTCCCCTCGATTCGCCGCCGCCGAACCGAGTGAATCACGCTCCGCGCCACAAGGGAATCGCAAAACCGAATTGCAGGAAAACAGCGTCCAAATACCGCTAATCCTGCAATTCCAAAGCCGCTATCCGCCTCAATCAACAGGCCAGATCAATGGCTTGCGGATAGTTCACGGCCGACCAAATCGAAAATGCAAACTTAGGCTGTTGCGCGGTATCTCCTTCCACATCATCTCTTGCGCATACCTGCATTCCAAGGTGTTTGATCCTATGCTTCGCGAGGAGCAGGTAGGTCGCGACAGCTAGGCAATGTTCCAGCTGCCCTAGCGGAGGAGTCACGATTTTCCGGCAAGCTCCGTCGGCAGACGTTCCTTTCTGGCCTTGGCAAAGGCTCGGTCGCCTTCCAGAAACGCCGCCAGCATGAAAGGGATGAGTTCTGCCACGGTTTCAGACTGACCATAGGTCTGACGGTAAAGTGCAGCATACTCCTTGAGTGTTTGGCTCAGCTCCGCGCTGACGGTAATGGTGATCTTCGAAGCTGTTCGGTCCGGAAGTTTTCCAAGTTTCAGGTCAGCCATGATAACTCCTGCTCAACTGGCGTATGGCCGCAGCACGATGTCCTTGTGCACGATGACGCGCAGTGGCCAACCTGGGCGGACGACGATGGTGGGCTGGATATTGAGGTTTTTTTCGGTGATGCGCTGGCCGGCTCGACTGGCGTTCTGCTGGGCTGATTCCCGGATCGCCTTGACCAGATCGCTCTCGTTTTCGCCGAGGCTGAATTCTGTGCCGACACCGAGCAATGTGGCAAGCGCCACTCCCTTGATCATCTGCCAAGTGTGGAAATCGACTTCGTCTTCCAGCCCTGCGTAGCCGGCGGTGTCGCTCGCGGGCAGATTGTCGATTTCGGCCGACGAGCCGTCGGGCAGCAGAATGCGCTGCCAGACCAGCAGCGCTCGCTTTTGCCCGAACGCGACGACGCTGTCGTAGACGCCGATAAGACGTGAGCCCTGCGGAATCAGCAATATGTTGCCCGTGACCGTGTCGTGCACATTTTCGGTGACTTGCGCGACGACAAGGCCCGGCAAATCGGAATTGATGCCGGTGATCAGGCTGGCGGCAATCACGCTGCCAGCCATCAGTTGATATGGCGAGATCGGCGTCTGCAGCGCATGCGGATTGTAGATCCCGCCAGTGCTCCGCTGGCTGAGAAAATCAAGCTTTCGCTGCTGATTGTTCTGGTCGCCTTCCGCCGCCGCCACCGAGGCTGACGCGCGTCCTGCTTCGGATTGGGGAAGCGCCTCAAATGGATGCTGAGCAGTTTGCACGCTCTCTCCGACATCTGTCTTTTGAGCTCGATTTTCGACGCGGAAAAGCACCCGCGATTCACGCGCTTCGATCGCCTGCTGCGCTAGACGCTGCTCCTCGGCCGAGATGTCTTGGCCCGGCACGATGCCGAGCTGGCGCTGCCGCTCGAGGATGGGGCGGCCGAGGTCGCCCGGCAAAGGTAGCCCAAGGACGGGAGGCTTCGGCTTCATGCCGGAATAGTCATGGGGAAGCGTATCGAGCCCCTCGGCGGTTGGTTTGCGCTCAGTGTTGTAGAGATCTTCCGCCTGATCCCTGATGCGAAGGGCCGGCCCCTGGAGGGCGATCATGGTAACGCCGAAGACAGCGCCGGATCCGAGCGCTGCGATCGCGATGATCACACCGCGCCTGAACCGCACCACGCGGCGGGGAGAGGCCCGAAGCTGCAGTTCCTCGGGATCCAGTTTCGGCGGGATGCCAGAGCGGGAATTTTCGATCATGAGTCCTCACCTCGCCGGCTGCCGCGAAAGAGCGAGATCCGCCGTTGCGGTTGCCTGCCGTCAATCCTGCTGATGCGGATCACCTGCTGCCGCTTGGTGCCGAGGCGAAGTTCGGCCGCGGCGAAGAGCCGATCGACGATGTAATAGTTGCCGCGCACGCGATAGTTGACGAGCTCGCTGCTCCCATCTGCGCCGACGATGAAGAGTGGTGGCGCCTCGCCCTGATCTATGCGACGAGGGAACTCAATATAGACCTTGCTGCCGTCGTCGAAGGCTCGCGTCGGTCTCCAGGGCGGTGTGTCGCCACTGATTGAGTAGCGAAAGCGAAGGTTTTCGAGCGCGATATTCGACGCGACCGGTGTAACTGCCTCGGCTTGAGCATTGCGCTGGCGAAGCGCGATGATCTGGTCTTGGCTGTAGGTCCAGGAGATTGCCGCCATTGCGGTCTTCTCGGTGCTTTGAAGCTGCAAATGATAGGTCCGCCGGTCCGTCGTAATGACGACATTGGTGGCAAGACCCGGCGCGAAGGGTTTTACCAGAACATGGGTGCGCTGATTGTCACCGGTGCCGCTTGCGGTATCGCCAATGACCCAGCGCACGGTGTCGCCAGCCGACACGGCGGTTAGTTTCTCGCCCGGCTGCAGAGCGATGTCGGTCACGCGCTCCGGCGCGGCATAGAGTTGATAAAGCGCGCCATCGGTGAAGGGGTAGACTTGCACGGCATTAACATACCCGTACTTGGTGGGTTGCTGGGTCGCGGCTTTGTTGGCATCAGCGACGCGTTCTTCAGGGGGGCGCTTGTCCTCGGCCTTGCCGGGCTCGGGCTGCATTTGGCCAGGCAGCGGCAGTGGTTTTGGCACCTCGACAATTCTAATCGGCCTCTCCGGCGCCTTTTCGATCGCGGCCGGTTTGAAGTCGGCAGCGTCATAGGAAATCTCAGGCGGCGGCACCTTCTTCGATGCACAAGCGGAAACGACCGCTGCCGACACCGATAGGATCAGCACGGCACGAATCGGTGACATTTTACCTTTCATTGGTGGACTCCGTCGGAGAAAGGGGGGTTGGGACGGCGCTGTCGAGCTCGCGTGACCAGTCAATGGCATTGATGAAGACGCCGAGCGGATTCTTGCGCAGCTGATCCGTATTGCTTGGCGAGCGAATCACGATCGTGAGGATCGCAGTCCAGCGCATCGTGCTGGCAAGGCTTCCGCGCTCAAACACCTGCTCGGTCCATTTGACCTGGAATGAACTTTCGGAGGCTCTGACCACGCTGGTGACCTGTACCGAAACACTGCGCGTTCCGATCTGACCGAAGGGGTCGTTCGCCTTGGCGTATTCGTTGAGGAAGAGCGCTGCGCGATCGCTAGCAAAGTCGTACGCTGCCAACCAGTTCTGCCGTACCAAAACCGGATCGGTGGAAACGGAACGGACATTCTGGATGAAGCGGCCGAGATGCCAGGCGATCTGAGCATCCGAGGGCTCATAATTCCGGATCGCCGGCGCGACGGCGCGCGTCTCGCCGAAGCCATCGACCTCGACGACATAAGGCACGACACGGCTTTGCATCGACTGCCATACGAGTCCGCCGGAAAGCCCGGTCGCCAAGGCCAGGCAGCCAAGGGCCATGATCCGCCAGTTCCTGGCCTGCAGTCGAGATGAGCCGATGCGCTCGTCCCACAGCTGGGCGGCTTTTTGATACGGCGTGACCGGTTCGGGTGTTTTGCCGTAACGGTGCACGGGTCGCTTGAAGAGCATCTAGTCATCCTTGTCGTTGAGAGAGGGGTTGGCGCTGCCTCCCGGCCGGTCTCCGTCTCGGACAGCTTGCATGGCAGCGTGGCGATTTGCACGGGCGGTCTGTTCAGAACGTAGGCGCCTTGCCCACGTCGGCGCCGAAACAGTGGCCGAACCGGCAGAGCGTTCGGTCATTGGCGCTGTCGGCGTGCCGCCGGTCGCGGTCCACGCGGCATCGCGCCCGGCATCGGCGTTGCGCCCAACACTTGCAGTGGCGGATCGCGCTATGCGTATAGCGGCGCCGCCAGCTGCACTGGTTACACCATGCATTCCAGCAGCCACACCGGAGAGGCCAGCGTCGGGCGAGGTTGCGCGCCCGATCTGCCATGACGTGGAAGCAGCCGATCCCATTGTTGTGCCGGCTCGGATGGCGGCGACACCGCCGCTGGTTGCCATACGCGCGCCAGCAAATGCTGTGCCTCCAGCAACGAGTGATACACCCGCTGCCGCCGCGGTCGTGCCGAGGGCGGCGCCCGCCCCAAGCTGCGGTGCGCCTGAGACAAGACCCGACGCGATCCCCGGCCCAAAAATGCCAAGGCCAAGCAATGCCAGTGCGCCCAGTACCTGGGACATGGCACCGGCAAGATCCGGCTCCTTGCCTTGCAATGCGGAAGCGAACTCCCCGAAGAGCGTGGAGCCGATACCGACAATGACGGCGAGCACCATCACCTTGATGCCTGACGAGATAACATGGCCGAGCACGCGTTCGGCCAGGAACGCTGAACGGTTCCAAAGTGCGAATGGAACCAAAACAAAACCTGCCAGCGTGGTGAGCTTGAACTCAAGGATGGTGATGAAAAGCTGGATGGAAAGGATGAAGAAGGCGATGATGACCAGGAACCAGGCCATCAGCAGCACGAAGATGGTCAGTGCGTTGCCGAAGATTTCCGGGAAGCCCAGGAGCTGACTGGCTTGGTCAAGCATTGGCCAAGCACCTTCGAAACCGGTCGCGGCAATGCGGCCCGGGCGCAAGAGATTGTCTGCCGACAGATTGCCGGCCGACGCCTTAATCCCGAGACCGGCAAAAGAACGATAAACGATATCGGCGAGGTTCTTGAAATTGTTCAGAATGAAGGCGAAGACGCCAACATAGAGCACCTTGCGGACAAGCCGGCCGAGAACGCTGGTTTCGTCGCCGAGCGCCCACGCCAGGCCGGCAAGTGTGATGTCAATGCCGATCAGAATGGTAGTGAGGAAGGCGAGGTCGCCCGATAGCAGACCGAACCCGCTGTCGATGTAGCGGATGAAGGTCTCCATGAAGCGATCGATGACGCCAAGGTCGTTCATGCCGCTGCCTTTCTCGTCGTGATGAACTCGTGATTAATTGCCGGGATAAGCCGAGCCGGTACCCAAGAATCGCTTCGTCATCTCGCGGGCGGCTTCGTCTGACTGGGCCTTGCGGGCGGCATCCTCGGCCTCAGCTCGAAACTGCGTTGCGAGCAGCGTCTGGATCTGCATCTGCTGTTTTGTCGAAAGCGCCATCAGCTGGTTGGTGGCCTGGCTTGCCTGAAGCGCACCGGCCGCCCCTTGGCTGCGGTTGACGAGATCGGCGAGCAGATCGCCGTCGGCGCGGACGTTCTCGACGATTTGCGACTGGACACCCATGGTCTGGCGGAACGCCTGCATGGCGGTTTGCCAACGCTCCCGCGCAGCACTCGCCACATCGCTGACTTTGATCGTGGCGTCGTAGCTTTCCGGATATTGGCTGCGCCACTGGTCTTGAAGCTTGCCCAGATCAAAGCTGAGGCCACTCGCCTGGTCCATCAAGCCGTCGATGCGATGGAGCGAACCGGTGAGTTGGCCAACGGAAGAGAAATCCAGACGCTGAAGATTGCGCGCCATGTTCTGCAGCATGGTCGCCTGATTCTGCAGCGACTGGATCTGGTTGTTGATCTGCTCCAATGCGCGCGCGGCCGTCAGCACGTTCTGCGCATAATTGGACGGATCGAACACGATAAGGGCGTAGGCGGGCTGCACATAGTCGGCCATAGGCTTGGCGATCAGGGAAACGGTGATCAGGCCGGAGAGAAGGCGTCGCCGCATCATGAGAATTGCTCCTTGTCTGGTTGAGGGAATTGCTTGAGAAGTTCGCCGGCCCAATCGAGGCCGCGCGCGATCAGGAACTGCGAGGCAAAGCTGCCTTGCCCGTCTTCGGACATGATCCTGTCGATCAGAGTCTGCGTGGCCGGATCGGAAGCACCGCAAAGCGCAAGAGCGATGGGGCCAAGCTCGAGCTCGAACAGACGGTTGCCGCGGCGCGATTGCAGATAATACTGACGCTTCGGCGTGGCGCGGGCGATCAATTCGATCTGCCGCTCGCTTAAACCGAAGCGCTCGTAGGCTGTGCGCGCCTGGGGTTCCACGGCACGATCATTGGGAAGGAAAATGCGCTGCGGGCAGCTTTCGATGATTGCCGGCGCTATGCCAGAGCCCGCGATATCAGCCAGCGACTGCGTAGCGAAGACAACCGACACGTTCTTCTTTCGCAGCACCTTCAGCCATTCGCGGATGCGGGCGGCGAACAGCGGATTGTCGAGATAGACCCACGCCTCGTCGAGCATGATCAGCGTGGGCCGTCCGTCGAACCGTTCCTCAAGTCGCTGGAACAGATAGGTAAGCACCGGCAGCAAAGCGCTTTGGCTGTGCATTAACTCCTCGGTCTCGAAACACTGCACATCCGACAAGGCCAGCCCATCATGATCGGCATCGAGCAGGCGGCCGAAGGGACCGTCGAGCGTGTAGGGCATCAATGCGGTCTTCAGCGCATTGGATTGAAGCAGGACCGAAAGACCGGTCAGTGTGCGTTCCTGCGCCGGCGCGGTGGCAAGGCTGGCCAGCGCTGACCAAATAGCCTCCTTCACCTCCGGCGTGACGGTGACGTTCTCGTGGGCAACAAGGCTGGCGATCCATTCGGCCGCCCAGCTTCGGCTAGCCTGGTCGTTGATGCTGCGCAGTGGCTGAAAGGCAAGGGAACCGTCCGCTCCTAGCGCGTGGTGTTCTCCACCCATGGCAAGTGTTGCAGCACGGGCCGAATTGCCTTTGTCGAAGACATAAACCTGGGCGCCGGCGTAGCGCCTGAACTGCAGAGCAATCAGAGCAAGCAGAACCGACTTGCCGGCGCCGGTCGGACCAACAACCAGCATGTGGCCGACATCTTCGACGTGGGTGGAAAGCCGAAACGGTGTCGACCCACTGGTCTCGGCAACGAAAAGCGGTGGCGCTTCGGTTTGGGTGACTTTCGCGAGATGCTCGTTTGTCGCAGGACCGGCCCAAACCGACGACAGCGGCATGAGATGGGCAAGGTTCAATGTATGAACGAGCGGTTGGCGAACGTTAGCGTAGACATGGCCAGGCAATGAGCCGAGCCAAGCCTCGACCGCATTGACGCCTTCTCGGATCGTGGTGAAGCCGAGCCCATTGATGATGCGCTCGACCGCGCGAAGCTTCTCTGCAGCGGCTTGGCGATCCTCGCCCCACACCGTCACGGTGGTGGTGAGATAGCCGAAACTCACATGATCACCGCCCAATGCCTGAAGGGCTTCGTCGGCATCGAGCGCCTTGTTGTCGGCATCGCTATCGACAAGCGGGACCGGCTCGTTGGTAATGACCTCGCGTAGGATTGCCACGATCGATTTGCGCTTGGCAAACCACTGCCGGCGCAATCGCGTCAGCGTCTTCGTGGCTTCCGTTTTCTCGAGCGGAATGAAGCGCGTCATCCAGCGATAGGCGAAATCCTGATGATTGAGGGTATCGAGGATTCCGGGCCGGGTGAGGTTCGGAAAGCCGAGGATGGTCAGTGTGCGAAGATGCTGCTCACCCAGCATCGGCTCCAGGCCACCGGTAAGCGGCGCATCGACCAGGATTGCATCCAGATATATCGGCGTTTCCGGGGCCATGATAGGATGGCGACGAGGCGAAATCGTGCCGTGGAGGTAGGTCAACGTCTGAGCATCATCGAGGACGCGTACTTCGGACATGAAACCCGAGAAGAGATCGAGCACGCGGTTGGTCTCGTCACGGAACCTCGCCAGATCCTGGCGCCAGTCTCTTTCTCCTCGGGAATAATGAGAGTCGACGAGCGTGCTTTCTGCGCGCGCCTGGGCGTCCGGCGGTGGCATAAACACCAAGGTCAGATGATAGCGGCTCTCGTAGTGCGCTACCTTCCCCTCGAAAGCAGCGCGGCGTTCTTCGTCGACCAGCCACGACGCGGCGTCAGGAAAATGCGAGTTCGGATAGCCCAGCGCTTCTGTGCGCTCGGCCTCAAAGAACAATGCCCAGCCAGAGCCAAGGCGTCTGAGAGCATTGTTCGCCCGGGCGCAAATGCCGACGAGTTCAGCCTCCGTCGCACTTTCGAGATCCGGGCCGCGGAACCGCAACGTCCGCTGAAAGCTGCCGTCCTTGTTGAGCACGATGCCGGGCGCCACCAAGGCAGCCCAGGGTAGATGGTCGGCAAGCCGGTCGGCTTTGCTTCGATATTCCGAAAGGTTCAGCATGCAAGCCACCCCTTCAGACGTAGGTGGCGCACAAGCACGCTGGCGAAGTCCGGATCGCGTCTTGCGGCAAACACCGCTAACGAGTGGCCTGCGATCCAAAGCACCAGACCAGCAATCCATTGCTGCAAGCCGAAGCCAATGGCCGCGGCCACTGTACCGTTGAGGATCGCCACCGCGCGCGGAGCCCCGCCGAGCAGGATCGGCTCGGTCAGCGCCCGGTGGACCGGTACTGCGAAGCCCTCGATATGCTGCTCCCCGGCGGCCATCAGACGAGCGCCCCACCACCGAAGGAGAAGAAGGAGAGGAAGAAGCTCGATGCCGCGAAGGCGATCGACAGACCGAAGACGATCTGAATCAGGCGCCGAAAACCACCGGCGGTGTCGCCGAAGGCAAGCGTCAGGCCGGTGGTGATAATGATGATCACCGCAACGATCTTGGCGACCGGTCCCTGCACGGACTCCAGGATCTGCTGCAGCGGCTGCTCCCACGGCATGCCGGAGCCGGCGGCATAAACCGGGGCCGTGATAAGAAACGCGAGCGCTGTGGACGAAAGAAAGCGAAGCTTCTTGCGCATGAGGAAGGCCTTTCAAAGCTGCTGGAGTTGCGAAAGCGTGAGCGGGGCAACGGCGTAATCGCCGCTGCCGTCGAGACCGGTGACCTCGGCGATTGCGTCGATGTGGCGCGACGAGCCGCGTCCCGCTATGAAGACGATCAGATCTATCGCCTCAGCGATGAGCCGGCGGGGAACGGTGACCACCGCTTCCTGGGCGAGTTGCTCAATGCGATAGAGAGCCGAGCGCGCGGAATTGGCGTGTACGGTAGCGATGCCGCCTGGGTGCCCGGTGTTCCATGCCTTCAGCATGTCGAGCGCTTCCGCGCCCCTCACCTCGCCCACGATGATGCGGTCCGGCCTGAGCCTCAGCGTCGAGCGCACGAGATCGGCAAGGGTGACCGAGCCCCGCCTTGTTCTCAGGGCAACGCAGTCCCTGGCCGCGCACTGCAGTTCGCGTGTGTCCTCGATCAGGATCACCCGATCGTCGCATTCGGCGACTTCAGCCAGCAGAGCGTTGGCGAGTGTTGTCTTCCCCGAGGAAGTGCCGCCGGCGATCAGCATGTTGCGCCGCTCGCGGACGGCCTTTTTCAGCGCATCGGCCTGCAGCGGCAGCATGATGCGTTCGGCAACATAGTCGGCCAGGGTGTAGACTTTCGCGGCGGGCTTGCGGATGGCAAAACATGGCGCCAACACCACAGGTGGCAGCAGGCCTTCGAAGCGTTCGCCAGACGGCAATTCGGCACTGACGATCGGGTTGTCGGCGTGCGCCTCGGCGCGCACGTGCGAAGCAACCAGGCGGATGATACGTTCTGCCTCGGACGGGTGCATGTGAACGTCGGTATCGACCCGACCTTCGCCTAACCGGTCGAGTCGCAGCGCGCCGTCGGGATTGACCATCACCTCGATGACGGACGGATCGGCCAGGGCTTCGGTGATTGCCGGACCCATGGCGGTGCGCAGCATGACACGCCGCCGGTGGTCGGCCTCGGGATGAGAGCTCATCCTTCCCCTCCCCCACCATTGTCTTTGCTAAGCGACTTTTTGCCGGAAGCGATGTGGCGGCCGACCTTCTCAACGAATTTCTCGAAACGCTCTTGGGCAATAGCCTGCGTTGCCCGATCCGGGACCGGCGTGTGGGCGTGAAGGGTGATCGAAAAGCGGATGAAGAGCGCCAGGCTCTCCAGGATCACCTCGGAATCGCGCCTGACGTGGGCAAGATCGCGGGAGAGCCGGTCAAGCCTTACGCCGTAGCGCCGATCGAACTCGCTCTCGCCACGCCGCTCGATGAACGCCTCGATCGCCTTCCCCACGATCGCTGATTTGGTCGTTGACGGATCGCGACTGAGGTTGTCCAGTTTCTCGCTGAGCTCCGGCTCAAGCAGAAACTGATGGCGAATGCGGTGCGGCTTCATGCGGATCGTTCCGACGGCCCGGCGTTGCGCCGGCGACGGGAGAAGCATCGGCCAGACGCTCAAAATTGCTTATGGCCGTTATCTACGCTGAGGTGCGCTCTGCAACTCAGCGGACTTCAGAAGCCGGGAATGACATCGTCGCCCCTGCCCTCGTTGATACCGTAGACGCGGGCCGCAGTGGAAATCCGATCCATGACACGCTTGTCCGCGAGCGCTTCGCTGTCATCGTCTGCGGGCTTGTACAGATCGGCCTGATCGGGCTCTTGAGAGACAACAACGTCTTCTTCGGGCAGGCTTGGATGGCGTTGCTGCTGAACGCCTCCCTCGTCTTCAACTGGCGCGTCGGCGCTTTCCTCGTCCGCAGCAAGTCGGCTATCGACGCTGCACACTTGTCCAGTCCAGCCGTCCGGGCGTGATGCAGGGCAGTCCGCATAGGGTCCGTCGTGCAGCACCGGCGCAGGCAGCACCCGATCTGTGAAATTCTGATCCTGATAATAGCGCAGCTTCTTGGCGCGGATCGGCGGCAACCCAGAAACCAGGACCAATTCGTCTGACGGCGGCAATTGCATCACCTCGCCTGGCGTCAGGAGCGGGCGCGCGGTTTCCTGGCGGCTCACCATGACATGTGAAAGCCAGGGCGCAAGCCGATGGCCCGCATAGTTGCGCATCGACCTAAGTTCGGTTGCGGTGCCGAGGGCATCCGAGATGCGCTTGGCCGTGCGTTCGTCATTGGAGGAAAAGGCAATTCGCACGTGGCAATTGTCGAGAATAGCATTGTTCTCGCCATAGGCCTTTGAAACCTGGTTCAAAGATTGTGCGATCAGATAGGAGCGAATGCCATAACCTGCCATGAAGGCGAGCGCCGTTTCGAAGAAGTCGAGGCGACCGAGCGCCGGAAACTCGTCCAGCATCATGAGCAGCTGATGCTTACGGCTCTTCTTCGGGTCCCCCTCCAGACGCTCCGTCAACCGCCTGCCGATCTGGTTCAAGATCAGTCGCACAAAAGGCTTGGTGCGCGAGATATCCGAAGGCGGCACGACCAGATAGAGCGACAGCGGTCGCTCTCCATCCACTAGGTCAGCGATGCGCCAGTCGCAGGACGAAGTGGCCGCCGCGACCGTTGGATCACGATAAAGCCCGAGAAAGGACATGGCGGTCGAGAGGACGCCTGAGCGCTCGTTTTCCGACTTGTTCAGGAGTTCGCGAGCCGCCGAGGCCACTACGGGATGGACCTGAGGGTTATGCCCCGTCCCGAGATGGTTTGTCGTCATCATCCGCCGTAGCGTTGCGGCAAACGAGCGTTGCGGGTCCGACAGGAAGGTGGCGACGCGGGCCAGCGTCTTGTCCTCTTCAGCGTAGAGCACGTGCAAAATGGCGCCAACTAGGAGTGAATGGCTGGTCTTCTCCCAGTGGTTCCGTCGCTCCAGCGCGCCCTCGGGATCGACGAGGATGTCGGCGATGTTTTGAACGTCCCGGATCTCATCTGGGCCTTTGCGCACCTCCAGCAGCGGGTTGTAGCGTGCCGATCTCGGGTCGGTCGGATTGAACAGAAGGCAGTACGAGAATTTCGACCGCCAGCCGGAGGTCAACTGCCAATTTTCGCCTTTTATATCATGAATGATGGCAGACCCGGTCCAGGAAAGTAGCGTTGGAACAACCAGCCCCACGCCCTTGCCCGAACGCGTCGGCGCAAATGCCATGACGTGCTCCGGGCCGTCATGGCGCAGATAGCGATCGTTCAGCCTACCGAGGAAAACGCCCGCCGGCCGTAACAACCCTGCCGTCTCGACCTCATGAGTCGTGGCCCACCGTGAAGACCCATAGGTCGTAACCGACCCGCGCTGTCGCGCGCGCAAAAGCGAGCCAGCGATTGCGGCGGCACAACCCAGGAATCCGCTGGCGCCTGCAAGCGTACCGGCTTTGTCGAAGACCTCCGGCGCATAAGCATCGAAGTGGAACCACCATTCAAACAGCTTCCACGGCTTGTAGATTGGCCAGCCGGCGAAGAGAAACCATGGTGCGCCGAGAGGCGTCTGGTAGGTCAGCATTTGAGCGCACCATTGGGTTGCCGTCCATACGCCGATAATGACAATTGCGCACACAACGGCGATCTGCCCGATCAGTAGCTTCGTAGGTGTCATCGGCTTGGCCCGCTGAACAACGCGACCTAGCATCGCGCGGCGCAGCCGGGACAGGAATGTTCCTCACATACGATTTGGGAGCAATGAACGACTTCCTACGTATGCAGGTCGGTCAGCACGCGTGTTGCGCCTTCACGCGACACCATCCGCCACTCCATCCTTTCCATTCACCCTGAGGCCCGGCGCCGCCGACAGTTGCGTGACCGCTCCTCCGCAAAGTTATCTTCTGCGTTCAGGGAGCCACGGCGCCTGGGCTGGCTGATGAACACCGTCCGCTCGCGCATGTGGGGTCGAATTGATTTGTGCCCAAGTGGAGGCAGGCTCGTCTTCCAACAGTTGCCGCAGTTCCCCTGGCTCGAACGCCATCATCGGTGGGGAAGCGGGTTCATCCTCCAACAGTTGCCGCAGTTCCCCTGGCTCGAACGCCATCATCGGTGGGGAAGCGGGTTCATCCTCCAACAGCTGCCGCAGTTCCCCTGGCTCGAACGCCATCATTGGTGGGGAGGCAGGCTCGTCCTCCAACAGTTGCCGCAGTTCCCCTGGCTCGAACGCCATCATTGGTGGGGAGGCAGGTTCGTCCTCCAACAGTTGCCGCAGTTCCCCTGGCTCGAACGCCATCATTGGTGGGGAGGCAGGCTCGTCTTCCAACAGTTGCCGCAGTTCCCCTGGCTCGAATGCCATCATCGGTGGGGAGGCGGGTTCATCCTCCAGCAGCTGCCGCGGCTCTTCCTCGTGCGGCAAGCGCCTCCTTAGCCGGTCTTGCAGCGCCTGCCGATCGGCAACGAGGTTGTCGAGGGGCAGCGGCTCGTGGTCTGGCCGCTGCCCTTTCACCAATCGTTCAACCAGCGCCCACGTGCCCTCCAGGACAAATACGCCGCAATCATAATGGTTCGTCTGTCTGGCCATGGGGGCTGGCGCCAAGGTGGCATTCAGCAGTCCTGCGAGCTGTTTTGCAGGCACGTCGTTATATCCCTCTCGCTGGAGGGAGTCGTAGTGATAGGCGAACCGCCTTTCCGGGTCGCGGCGATCAACGAGCAGCAGCGACCAATGGGTGCCGGGGCTAGTAGCCGTGCCATTATTCACTGGCAAGAACAGGAAGTCGGCTGTGGCGTTGTTTTGATTATAGATGGACTGCAATATGCCTCGAGCGTCTTGCGGCGACGTGTGTCGCAGTAGATGGGATACGGAAGGATCCACCAGCCGAGTCCGGGCAGCGAGCGCCGGATTGATCCCCTGCAGTTGCCCCTCCAGCAAATTGTAATCTCTCTGGATATGGGCGTCGCTCAGCCATTCGGCGGCGCCGAGCACCCGCCCCGTTGCAACGTTGGACGGGGCTGTCGGATCGAGCGCCCCGATCTGAGCCCCAGAGGAACTGGTAGTCAGTGTGGTCACATCAACCAGTGGAAGGCCGCGGTAGGTGCCTGGCAGCCTAGCGGTTGCTGGCGAGGCGGGTTGGGGAGCTCTTGCCGGTGCCGCTGGCCCAGCTTCAGCAGCGGCCCCAACGCGCCTGGTGACTGCGTCTGCCGGATGAGCAGAAAGGACAGTTTCGCGCCCGAGCACAATGCGCGGCAGGATATCCCGGAGGTGAGCCAATGCAGAACTGATACTTAGCCTATTACCATAGGAGACAGCCTTGAAGCTCTCAACATCTTTATCCAGCGATTTGTCGTGAATCCGAGCCGCAATCCCAAGCTTGTTATTTTGACGCAGGTACTGACTAAAATGTCTAAGAAAATTTGTATAGCCGCCCACGGTATCTGGATTCCGTCCGGTCGCAGGCGCTGCCAGGTACTCCTTGGTCGAAGCGGCTCTGTAATTTCTAATGAGCTCGGCATCGTCAGGATAGGGGATCACGACAGGGCGAGCCATAATCGGGGCTCCGCCTGTCGACTTCTTGAGGTAACGCAGTGCGCCAGCCACGGTGGAGGAACCACCCGTACTCTCGTACTCCTTGAGATCCTGATCCAGCGACGAATGGTAAAGCCGAGCAGCAAACCCTGGCTTGTTGTTTTGAAGGAGCCACCGACTAAAGCCGAAAAGAGAATTTACATTGTAAGTGACCGTGTTCGCTTTGGCCTTACCCGCGTGGAATGCTGCCCTCAGCCCTTCGATAGCGGTCGCATCGTTGGAATAGACAGGACGCTTGTCGGCACCGTCGGGGACTACAATTGGACGATCCGGCTGCACTGTCGAGGGCATCGACCCACCACCTCCGGGATGCGGTGCTGGGGTGGATTCGTGCTCATCCCTCTGCCTGACGAGCTGCGCCTCACATTCCGGTGTAGCCACCTCATGAGGATCCTGCATCGGTTCGATCCCCTCCATCTCCTGCTGCAACCAAGCCAAAGCTTGGCGAGCGGCCTGCGCGGCTTCATCAACCGCGGAGGATGTCTCCACACCTCTGGCGGACGCCGGCAGAGCCTGCTCCGCCCGCCGTCGAAAGAGCTCTGGCGAGGCGGATTTCTCCGCCCACAATCTGGGCTGCGTAGCGAGTCCCCGTCCAGATTTATGTGGCACCGCCTCGCTTGGCAGCGGGCTGCTCCTGTCCCGTGCAGCTACCAGCTCCTCCGGGGCGCCCTGGTCGCCGTGGCGCCAGTTCAAGTGAGGGACGGCCTCTCCAAAGTCGGGCGCTTGGTGTTGGTGCGCGGTTGGGGCGAGAGACAATGGTAGATCGGTGCCCTCCTTATAACCTACCGGCAGGAGCTCCTCTGGCCAATCGAATCCCTGCTGTGGTGCGGTATGCTGAGCAGCGTCGCCACGGGGACGAGCCTCCATGCTGACCGCGTTTTCCAGATGATTCCCGAGTATAACGCGCGGCGGGTTCTTGCGGAGATAAACCAGCGCAGATTCGATCGGAGCTCCACCATTAGAGGAGGCGGCCTTGTAGCTCTCAACATCTTTATCCAGCGATTTATCGTAAATGCGACCCGCAATTCCGAGCTTGTCATTTTGACGTAGGTAATGACTGAAATGGTTAAGAGCAGTTGCGTAGCCGCTCGCGGATCTGAAATGTCTGGTGAGCGCGGCGTCGTCAGGATGGGGGTTCAGGACAGCGCGACCCACAATCGGGCCGGCTCCGCCCATCGACTTCATCAATTGACGCAGTGCGCCAGCCACGGTGGAGGAACCACCCCTACTCTCGTACTCCTCGAGATCCTGGCTCAGCGACGGATGGTAAAGCCGAGCAGCAAGCCCTGGCTTGTTGTTTTGAAAGAGCCAACGACTAAAGCCGAAAAGAGAATTTGTGCTGCGAGTGACCGTGTCCGGCCTGGCTTTACCCGCAAGGAGTGCTGACTTCAGCCCTTCGATGGCGGTGGCATCGTTGGAATAAACAGGACGCTTGTCGGCACCGTCGGGGACCACAATTGGACGATCCGGCTGCACTGTCGAGGGCATCGACCCGTCGAGATGCGGTGCTGGGGTGTATTCGTGCTCGTCCCCCTGCATCACAAGTTGCGCCTCCCGTTCCGATGTACCCACCTGATCGGTGGGGAGTTGCATCATCACGCGAGCGCCTGAGTTGCCAACCTCACCTGGTTGCCGCTCAGTGACAGCATGCTGCAGATTGCTTTGGATCCTCTGCCTCTTCGTTGGTCTCAACTCACCTTTACCATGCGAGCCATTGACGAGGACCTCCTCGCCTAGCGCACCCATCAACTCGTCCGCCGCCTGCAGTTCGCCCAAGTGCTGCTCAAAACCGGCTTGGCCGGCCTGTCCGCTTGCTCGTGCGGTACGGCGTGCTGCACCTGCAGCCAAGCTGCCACGATGAATGTCTAGTTTGTACGGGTGCACGCTATCCTCACTTCCACAGATCACATGAGCAACCTACTCAGGCAAGCTTTCGAGAGGCTGACGAGGTCCGCCGCCGCGGAAGGCGAAGGCTGGTTTTCTGCTCAGCGGTTGACGGCCTCGCGTGTTGCGGCCGCGCCGGGTATCACGCCAATCAATCTGAATAGTCGATGCGTCAAACGAACCAGGATGGGATTTTCGTAGCGGGGCTGCTCTACTCACTCTTGTCCTGAGGGCAGAATTCAACCATATCGCCGAGCAACTGGATGCCGATTGGATACCCGATCCGGAAAGCTTCAGCTCATATGTGACGCGAGGATGAGAATCGTGGCAGCTCCAGACCGACGGGCTGCCACCCACAGCGGCGATGACCGACGAGGGTCTTCTATTGCCAAGGCAATCGTCCGTTCGGGGACCTATGTGTTCCAATGCTCGTCGAGCGGATCGGTGGGCCGCACCGCCGTAGCGTTACGGCGAGCGGAAGCGGCGTTGGGTGCGGCTTTTCCCCTGAACGCTTCACACCAGGCTGATAGGGGATCTTGCAATCGCACACACGCGGTCTGCAGGCGTGCCTATCAAGCAGTTTGCTCAGACCAACGTCGCGGCGAGCCGATCCTCAATACGCAGCGCAAGTCCTAGACTCCACGATCGTCCTTCGGTGCAGATTTGCTCGCGCCTCGCCCTGATTACAGCTGATAAGGCGAGCTAACAATTGCAAGAGCCACAAGCTATTCCAGCTCGATCGGTTTGGTGTTCCAGTCGGGCGGGGTCTGACCGAGAATGTTGCGAACGAAGAAGTCTAGGAGTTTGCGCTCGGTGTAGGTGCCTAGAGTATGGTGATTGGCACCAGGAACGTAGACCATGTCAAAATCTTTTCCTGCCTTGATGAGTCGATCGGCAAGCTGGAACGAGCAAAACGGATCGACATTATCATCCATTTCGCCGACCGCGATCATCAGCTTGCCCTGCAGCCTGTGAGCATTGTCAACGGCGGAGGATTGCGAATATTCAATGCCGACCGGCCACCCCATCCAAAGTTCGTTCCACCAGGTCTTGTCTATCCTGTTGTCGAAGCAGCCGTTTTTGGCGACGGCGACCTTGTAGAAATCGGGGTGAAAGAGCAGCGCGCTGACTGCACTCTGGCCGCCGGCGGATGCGCCAAAAATGCCGACGTTGGATATGTCGTACCATGGATATTGCGCGGCCGCCGCCTTGTGCCACAGAATGCGATCGGGAAATCCTGCGTCCTTCAGATTCTTCCAAGCAACATCATGGAAGGCGCGGGAGCGGTTGTTGGTGCCCATGCCGTCGATCTGAGCAACGACGAAGCCCAGCTGCGTGAGCGGCTCTGTCCACCGCGAGAAGGATTTTGGGACGAAGGAGCCGTGGGGTCCAGCATAGATATTCTCCACAACCGGGTATTTCTTCGTCGGGTCGAAGTTGGCTGGCAGGTGGAGCACGCCCCAGATGTCAGTTTTGCCGTCGCGCCCCTTGGAATGGAAACTGAGCGGCGGCTGCCAGCCTGCGGCGACGAGCTCAGAAATGTCGGCCGTCTCGATCTGCTGGAGCTTGGCATTGTCGCTGGCGCGGTAGAGTGCCATGCGCGGGGGCAGATCGATGCGTGACCAGAGATCGACATAATAGCGCCTGTCAGGCGAGAACTCGATATGGTGGTTGGCCGGTTCGGGCGTCAGTGCAGTCAGTCCCTTGCCGTCAAAGCCGATGCGGTAAGCATGGACCCAATAGGGGTCCTCCTGCGAGTTCATCCCGCTCGCCTCGAACCAGATCTGACGCTTGACCGGATCGACATGGTTGACCCTCCGGACGACCCACTCACCTCGCGTGATCTGGTTTTCGAGCGCGCCTGTCCGGCCGTTGAAAAGATACAAATGCTCATACCCGTCGCGCTCTGATGCCCAGATGATCTCCTTCCCGTCATCGACATCGTAACGGAAGATTTTTCCGGCATCCTCCTGGCCATGCCCCAGCGGCAAATAATCAACGAATGTCTCGCTGGTCTCATCGATCAGGGAGCGCCCGCGGCCCGAGGCGGCGTCTACCTCGACCAGGCGATAGAGCTGATGCCCGCGCTGGTTATATTCGAAAGTGAAGCCGCGGCTGTCCGCCCACCACCGGAGAGGGGAAAGTTCGAAGACGTTCGAGAAGAGGGCACCGTCAATCACGATCTGGCGCCGGCCGGCAATGTCGAACAGGACTGGCTGGGGCAGCGGAAGGACATCGCCCGGCCTGGGATAGAATTTTGTTGAATATTCCCGCTCCAACTGGTCCGTCGAAGAATTGAGGTAGCGGACCTCTCGCCTATAGCCGGGGCGAACAAGGTAAGCGGCGAGGTGGCGCGAGTCCGGCGACCAGCTCAGCGTCGAAAAGACGTAGCAATTGCCTTCGGCTCCGTCCCGGCTCAGAGGAACATCCTGCAATCCGTCCTCGCTGCGCAGGAAAACGTTGCAGTTCTTGATATAGGCGATCCATTTGCCGTCGGGCGACGCGTTGCTCTTGTCGGGGTTGTTCTCCGCTGGCGGCGTGTAGCGGTGGCTGAGCTCCCTACGGTCCCCTTTCCTTGCATCGAATGTGGTGCTGGTACAGTCATAGCTTGCAAGGTCGCAGCTCCACCGGGTGTCTTCAATCTGGAAGTCGAGCCTGCGACCATCCTCACTCAGTTCGAAACGGTCGAACGGAAGATTGCCGGCTTGATAGCTCTCATGGCTCACCTTGTTTAGCGCTGCCGCCAGACGCGCCTGATCGAAAGCGGGCCGCTTGAAACCCGTGGCAGCATCGACCTGCATGAACTGCTGCTCGCCGTGGCTAGTCCGGCGGTAGACGAAGGCTTCACCCCCGGTCAGCCAGAAAGGCATTTTGGGGACATTGACAGTGAGCCCGCCATATCGATCGTTGATCGTAAGTGCGCGCTTGAAATCGGCCGGCGCTAGCGTCGGGTGTAAACTTTTCGAACCCTTGGCCAGCGTCTGAGTTGCCGATCGCCATGCGGCGCGCGTCAAAGCGCCGATCCTGGACATACCTGTTCACTTCTTTCGGTTTTCGGAATGCTAATTTTGAAGTTGGGTTCTCGTCGCCGGTCTGCAGCAGCGCCGAAGCGTCGCCTTGGAGGAGAGCCAGCACGCGGGTGCAGCCAGGCACGCGCAACAGGGGCGCTCCTTGGACATCCAGGCACTGGTTCGGGTGCCGATTGAAGAGTTGGCGTCCGCCGCCGAAACAACCAGGAAAGAGCGTCCATGCAGCCCTGACGCGACTATTTCCCCGCGAGTATGGCCGCTTGCTTTTCTGCATCATCTGAAAGGTCCTGCTCTAGTCGGGCCGGATGTCACCCCGGCAGAAATCATTGTGCTATTTCGACAATCTCCGAGCGATTGCCGCCGGCCCATGACGAGGTTTACCGATAGGGCGCAATATGCGTGCCAAAGGAAAAGCGGTTTAAATACACGGCAATCCGCCTATGTCGCATCCCCAACATCGTCGCACACCGGACAATGCCGGACGAAATTGTCCCGGGGCGTCAAATTGGTTTGATGGTGACCCAAGGAGTTCTGGCTTTATCTGAGGCGTTCGGCCTTTTTCGAAAGCCGGACTCTTCGCGCGTTTCCGACGGCCCGAAGCGCCTGATCAAAGCTGACGGCATTCCCGGGTCTTGGCCTTGCCACAGCAGCACCTGCTGCATCAATTCCGACGGACGCTGTAGAACACCTGCAACACACGGCCCGCAGCAATTTCTCCGGCGCAACGCTGGGGCGACCGCCTTTGGCACTGCAGGCGTACATGCCGGAAAGGATGCCGTCTAGCCGCACCAGCGCTCCATTGATCATCAGCCGGTGCGGGCACCAGGATGACCGGCTGGAACGAAATCTTCCAACCGCTTCATCGTGAACAGCTGCTCCATGAACACATCGCTCCCGTCAATCGAGCCGTCTCGCCAGGGGGATCAATAGTCTGTCTTTGGCGTAGGTATTTCAGCAGCCTGCTGTTAGCGTGCGGACGACGCCGACATCAACCGGCGGACAAATGCGACGAGGGCAACAAGCGCGCCTGACGCAACGCCGCCAGATCAGCCGAGCCCGTGCAGAAGCAGGCGACGGCCAACTGGCGGATGACGATCTCGAAATGCGCGACAACGGCCCCGGTGGACACTGTCGCCGCGCCCAGCACGCTGGCCGCCTGCCCGGCGATGTCCGCGCCCAGGCGGATGGCCTTGGCCACGTCGACGCCATCGCGGATCCCGCCCGACGCGATCAGCTTCACCGTTGGCAGCGCCCGACGCACCGCCTGCACGCTGGTCAGGGTGGAATCCCCCAATCGGCGAATGACATCGCCACTGCACGGTCGGCGGCATTGCGGGCGCGCTCGCCCTCCACTGCGGCCCAACTGGTGCCGCCGGCGCCGGCGACATCGATTACCGCCACGCCCGCCTCGACGAGCGCACAGGCACCGAGGCGGACAGGCCCGCCCCCACTTCCTTGGCCACCATCGGCACGCCCACGATGCGCGCGGCGCCAGCGATCAGCGCCAGGACGCCGCGCCAGTTCGCGGTCGCCCTCCGGCTGTACCGCTTCCTGCAGCGGATTGAGATGGACGATGAGCCCATCGGCCTCCAGCGCGTCCACCGCGCGACGCGCCAGGTCCAGGCCGTCGGCCTCCCGCAGTTGCGCGGCGCCGATATTGGCCAGCAAGGGAATGTCTGGCGCCAGGCGGCGCAGCGCGCGCGTTAGCCCCTGGGAGTTGCGGGATTGCAGGCTCACACGCTGCGAACCGCACATGGCGATCCCCAAGGCTTGCGCTGCCTCGCTCAAATGCCGGTTGATGGCCTCGGCCCGTGGCATGCCGCCGGCCATAGAGCTGATCAGCAGCGGCGCGCGCATAGCCTTGCCCAGCAGCGAGGCGCGCAGGTCGATCTGCGTCAGGTCCAACTCGGGCAGTGCGCAGTGTTCGAAATGGATGTACTCCCAGCCAGCGGCCACCGTGGCCGGCGCCGTTCGCCGATCCAGCACGATGTCCAGATGTTCGTCCTTCCCCGGCTCAGGGCGGTGTCGCTCATGCTCGCTCCATCCGTAGCAGCGGGCGACGGCGTTGCGTCGGATCGAACCGACGGCAGCGCGCCCAAGCCGCCGCCTCCGGCGCGTCCAGGCCGACGCACGCTGGCCTCCCCCTGCAGCGTCGCTGCGATAGCGGCTGGTCGAAGTCTGGTAGTACTGCGCGCGGATCGCCGCCATCGCCTCGATCAACGGTCCCCACGGCGCGGGAAAGCATTCTTCCGCCATCACCCGGTGCAGCATGCGCGTATGGCCGGCCAACTCGTCGTTGAGGAACTCAACCACAGGCATAGCCGGATAGCGCTGCAGAAGCAGGATCGCCGCGTTATCGCCGGCCGACCTGTCCTTGTCGCGTCCATGCAGATCGTTCTGCAGGCGCCCTATCACTGAGATGAGCCGCAGGACCTGGCGAAACGCTGGACGCGCGCGCAAGGTCGCCATGTCCAGCCCCCACAGCAGCGACAGGCAACAGAACACGGTCCCGTAAGCGATCGAATCGATGCCGTTGTGCAGGTACTCGGCGTAAGACCAGCGTCGCGCCCCTGCCGCCTGCGCGTGTCCGGCGCGCAGCGCCGCGCAGTAGCACCGGGTATAGTCGAGAAGCCGAGCATAGTCGTGACGATCGTAAGCGAGCGCAGCCAGCGAAGCGCGCAGCTGAGCGCAGCCCTCGAATCCGGAGAGCACGCACGGTACGCCGTGCCCCAGCGCCTGCTCCAGGGCGGCGAGCTGCTCCGGCGCGATCAGGCCAACGTCGTTGCAATCGTCTAGCCAGAACAGCAGCGCCAGTTCGCGATAGAACGCCACGATCAGCGTTTCGTCCTGCGGATCGCGGCCGGTGCGGGCGCTGGTGTCGCGCAGGCTCGGGTGAATGCGTTGCAGGATATACTGGCCGCCCCTTACCGCTTCCTCAGCATGCTCATCCGCGAAACCGGTCAGGGCACGCCCCCACTCAAGCACCTGCTGCAGCGCGCGTTCGGTCTGGATCATGGCGCCGCCCCTGCTCCCTCGGCTACGACGCGCCGCCCACAACGAAGCGCCAGCCACAACCCGGCGAGACCGCATCTCCGCGCCATAACGGCGATCGCGAAGTTATCGATCCGATTGCCAGTTGCTGATGCAAGCTCTTGTGAACGGCCGTTAGGACCGGCCCGCAGCCACGCCGGCAGTATCGAGCAATCCGCTTGCGCCGGCTCGCCATAGCAGGCGAGGACGGCAAGGTCGCCGGCGGCAAACGCACGCGAGCACATTGCAAGCGACATCCGCGAACGCGGCGCCGACTGGTCAGCCTCCGCCTCGGTGCCCGCATATGTCCGCGAGTCGAGCAGCGCCTTCGCCACGAAATGAGCAGAACGCCTTACGAGCATCGACCGCCGGCTGCTGCGCATGCGCGATGATGAGGCATGGTCTCGCAGCGGACCCGTTCCGACAGATGCTGCACCAGGGACGAGGCGACCTTATCCAACAAGGCACCACTTGCGCTGTTTGTGGAGACGAGCGTCGGCTGCATCCATGCGGCTGCTTGAGTGGTGAAGACTCTGAACGACGGTTCCTACGGCGCTGCCGGCGCAATCGGCTGCTTGGGGGACGCGTGACGCAGTCAAAGCTCCCCTTGCCAAGCACGGAGCAGGCGAGTGAGAGAGCAGATGAATAGGCGTGTCGCCAATATTTTTGCATTGCTCTAATCGATTATAGTTGTGAGGAGCAATTTGAGACCATTTACTTGCGGCTCAAGTCACCCATAAAAGAAGGCAAGCACCGATTCGGTAGCTTATCCCCTGTCTTTCGCGTACTCGCGGCCGTGGCGCCGGGTGAACGATTGAAGACCGCCGGTCTCACTCGCAGGTGGGCGCCAGGGCGTGGGGCGGTTGGCAAGCCACAGGAGTAGGACAATGTCGAAGGATTCGGGTAAGGGCGATAATCACGGCGGCGGACCGGGCAAGATCGAGATCACGGTGGTGGTGAACGGCCAGCCCACGCAGGTCGAAGCCAATCCCAACCAGCCGCTTCACGTCATTCGTACCAAAGCCCTTGAGAACACGCAGAATGTCGCCCAACCAGCCGAGAATTGGGAATTCAAGGATGAGGCCGGCAACTTGCTCGATGTCGACAAGAAGCTTGGCGACTTCGGTTTCCCGAATACTGTGACCCTGTTCCTCAGCCTGAAGGCGGGCGTCGCAGGTGCCTAAACACCAAAGTGTGGATCCGGAGGTCTCCCGAGCGAAGTTTGATCGGGAGATCGGCCGGTTCCGGCCATATGCTGATGTCTATCGGGCTCAGGGCTGCTTCTTGATCGAGGCGACCTTTCCGCGCGCTTTCTTCATTTTCGCCAGCCCCAAGTTAAAGCCACGGGTGGTCAGCGCAGCGAGCGAGGTCGACTTCACCGACTACGACTTAAGACCACCGTCCGTGGTCTTCGTCGATCCGTTTACGCGTCATCCGATTGCCCGGAAAGATCTATACCTGAAAATGCTTAGACGTCCGCCGCTGCCCGGAACGCCGCCGGAGATGATAGGAGCTCTCATCCAGCAGAACGCCGTGCCGCTGACGGACTTCATCCAGGCCAACAGTCCCGAGGACGAACCATTCCTGTGCATGGCGGGCGTCCGGGAATACCACGACAATCCAGCCCATTCAGGTGATCCATGGCTGCTTCATCGGGGTTCTGGCGAAGGCTGTTTGGCCTTCATCCTGGACAAGATCATCAAGTACGGAATCGTTCCTATAGAGCAGTTGCAGATTCAACTCCAACCGACAATCGTAGGAATGGTGGTATCCCCTCAGGCGATACAAGAATGACTGGTTTGAGAGATGTAACGATCGTGACTCTCCCGCGCGGCTGCATCTCGACCACGCATGGGCATCTGCGCTCAGTTGGTCGCGAGGGCAATGAGGGGATGGCGCTCTGGGTCGGCGTTCAGCAAGAGCGGCACTTTGCCGTAACAGAGACGGTTATCCCGGCGCAGCGTCACATTCGGACAAACGATGGCGTTTGCGTGATCGTTGCGGCCGAAGAACTGCACCGGCTCAATGTCTGGCTCTACAAAAGCGGCCTGAAACTCTTGGCCCAGATTCACAGCCATCCGGGCCGCGCCTACCATTCGACGACGGACGACGCTTATGCGGTTGCTACCACGGTTGGGTGTCTGTCGCTGGTAGTGCCGAATTTCGCCCGCGAGCCTTTCGATTTTGCTCGGGTCGCCGCCTATCGGCTTGACGAAAAGGCCAAATGGAATGCGCTCCCTCCCGCGGCACTGTCGCGAATGATCATGATATCGAGTTGAACAATGGCATTCGCTAACTTCATCGATCGCGCCGCCACGGCGGCATCTCAGGTCCTGGCCGATTTTCATCTGGGAGACTTCAAAGCAGCTCTTGAAAAGCAGGTCGTGGCAGTCGCCTTCGACCATCAGGCCGCTTCCTGCGCCGAAGGCCAGGCGACACTAGATCTTGCGGTGAGATTGCTCGCTAGGCTCTACCCGGTTCTGGCGATACTCCCGCTGGACAGCGCGGCGAGCTCTCAAGCCCAAGCGCTGGAGCGCTTGGCAAAGTCGATCAATCCAAAAGTCGGCATCCGGCGTTCCGGCAAGTCTGCCACCGTCTGCGTCGTTGCAGGGGTAACGCGCCCATCACTCCGGTGCCCGATCTTTTTCGTGGGATCGGACGGTTGGGCGGCAAAGCTGTCGCGTACGGACCCGGTGGGCTCTGGCCCAAGTCTGCTGCCTTATGGAGCTGGCGCCGCCAGTTGCTTCGGCGCCGCCAACGTCTTTCGAACTATCTTCGCTGCCCAGTTGACCGGCGCCGAGTTGGACGAAACCATCGACCTCTCGCTATGCAGCTACGACAAGACCAAAGCCGGAGAGCCTGGCCCGATCGACTTCCCAGTCGACCTTGGCGAAACCCACCTCGTTGGGCTCGGTGCGATAGGCCATGGCTCGCTTTGGGCGCTAGCGAGACAACCCGATCTCAAAGGTCGTCTGCATGTAATCGATCACGAAGCGATCGAACTCTCAAACCTGCAGCGCTACGCATTGGCTGGCCAGGCGGAGATTGGTATGTCCAAAGCGGTTCTTGCAGCCACCGCCCTTAGATCGACTGCCCTTGAGGTCGAGGCGCACCCTCTGACGTGGGCAGAATATGTTGCGCGCCGGGGCAATTGGGTCTTCGACCAAGTGGGTGTGGCGCTTGACACCGCCGCCGACCGTCTGGCTGTCCAAGGTGCACTGCCGCGATGGATCGCAAACGCTTGGACGCAGGAGCACGATCTCGGTATCTCCCGGCATGGTTTCGATGACGGCCAGGCTTGCCTTTGTTGCATGTACCTGCCATCCGGAAAATCCAAGGACGAGCACCAGCTGATTGCCGAGGAACTCGGAATACCGGAAGCACACGAGCAGGTGAAAACGCTCCTGCAGACCAATGCCGGAGTTCCCAACGACTTTGTAGTTCGCGTGGCTACAGCGATGGCTGTGCCGTTTGAACCGCTAGCCCCGTTTGTCGGCCAGCCCCTGCGCTCCTTTTATCAGCAGGCTATCTGCGGCGGTCTGGTGTTCCAGCTTAGCGAAGGAAGTCGCCGCGTTCGAACTGTGGTTCCGATGGCCTTTCAGTCGGTGCTTGCCGGGATTATGCTTGCCGCGGATTTGGTCAAACATAGTGCGGGGTTTCCCATGAGCCCGACGACGAGCACTCGGGTGAATCTTCTGCGCCCCCTTGGCTCTCACTTGCACGATCCGAAGGCCAAGGACTCCAGCGGCCGCTGCATCTGTAGCGACGACGATTTCATTGCCGCTTACAGGCGCAAATACGGCGAGCGCGTTGATCAGGTAAGCGATGTCTCGGCCGCCTAAACAGACGCGCACCTCTCCGTAGACGCAGGGGGCGCGGCTTGTGGGCGTGACCATGGGCGCCATTATCACACGCTTGGCCCGCTCCTTTGCCGGCCTATCGTCCTCCGCGCATGATCCCTGTTGCCGACGTGATGATCCAGCACCAGCCGCCATGGCACCAGAGGCTGGTCAAACCTCCGTTGTTGGCCGGTTTGGACAGTGCTGCATCAGGTCTCGACCGACGTCTCGACAGTCAGGGCTGCTTCGACGGGTGTGAAGATGTCAACATCGACCCCAGGCGCCCGCATCGTCACAATCAGGGCGTACCGAGCCAGAGCGTCGACGCGTTCGAGGTAAGGCTTCTCCTTCCACCAGCCCCCGACCGGGAACACGCCGATCGCATCACGCTCGGCGAGATCGGCGGCGCTGCCCGACCAGAAATCGGCGTGCAACGAGCCGCGATCGCGGAAGGTGCCGAGCAGCCACTCTTCTCCGCCTCCAGCAGGCGCCCCTTCCTCCTCGTCCCGAGCGGCCTGATTGATGCGGGCTCGGAATTCGTCGACTGTCTCGGTCGCTGACTTTACTCTGAACCGAAGACCATGGGACGCGTAACGATGCCGGCGGGTCCATCCGCGTTCACCGGGGTTGGGTTCGATGAAATAGGACAGCGTGACGCGGAGCTCGACCTGGGCAGCGCCGAGCGCCGCGAGCTGCTCCTTCGGCCAAGGCAGGCGATGCAGCTTCATGTCACGCGTTTTGGCAGCCGCGCCGCCCTCGCGCTGGAAAGGCTGAAGCTCATCTTCAACGATAAGCGTGAGGTCGTTCACCGTTGACAGAAGCGCGCGCCCAAGATCTGGCACGCCGTAACCATAGCGCCGCACGAGCGCCTGGATCTCGCCCTTCGCTCCGTTGCACGCATCGATGCGTGCGCGCATCGCCGGAGTCCATTCGGCCGAGTGGACGATCAGGGCGCGAACCGTTTCAGGCCACAGCTCGGGGCGCGCTGATAGAATTAGTCCCGCCATCCGTGCGGCATGGGCCGTTGCCGCGCTCGTATCTCCGAGGGTGGTGAAGTGGCGCAGTTCGGGTCGATAGAAAGTGGTCAATATCTGCAGATCGTCGATCGGCTCGCCAGGCAACACACCGTCATGGGCGAGATTGCCGCCTTCGAAGACGACCTCGGGCTTCACCGGCCACTGCCTGTCCCAAACGACCGAAGTGCGACTGCGCGGCGAGAGCTCGCCGACCGGCGCGATCGGAGCGTAGCCCGCAAAGTCGGTGTCAATGATATCGACCTTTTCTGTGAAAGCGCCGACCGTCAGCGCATTCCAGGCCTGAGAAGGATCATCGACTGCTTCCAGATCGTTGCGCGTCAAATGCTCGGCCGGCATGAGGTCATCGCCGATATTGCCGGCAGAGAGAACGATCAAGCGTCGCTGCTCCTCTTCGAAACAGAGTTGGTCGATAGCGGCAGACCACGATGTGGGCCTTCCACGCGCCGGACTGGCGCTTGTCACAGCCATTGCGATCGCGCGGCGGCGCTCCGGCGCCTGCACCTCGGCGCGGGCGATCGCTTCCGCGGTGATCGAGCCATAGAGTTCTGGATCGTTTGCCTCGTCTTCTGGCGGAAGGATACGGACACTCTCCAGCCGAAAGGGCAATGGAACTGGATCGCCTCCGACCAGGAGCGGGACCAGATCACCGTACAGGCCGACACCTGCCATTCGCGTCCCGTGGCCGCTCCACGCAGGTGTGTCGTCGCTGCCCCATGCCGGTTTGACGGTGTGCCAGTCTTCAACGGCAAGTGCGGGTTCGATCAACGGGTGGGTGCGACGTACGCCGCTGTCGAGAATGCAGACCGCAATATCGGATTGAGGCGGTCTGACGCGCCCGAGAAGCTCGTCGCTCCAGTCCCTTTGCTCCGCGCCGCCAAGGCCCATGAAGAAGGACGGCGTATCCTTCGCGCGCCGCAGCTCGGCGACGACATCGCTGTGCGCAATCATGCGGTCGAGCATTGCCGTGCTGGCGAGTGCCAGCATGACCACCCGCTCCGGAAACCTGACCGCATGCGTGCGCAAAGTGATGTTCAGGGCTTCGGCAATGTGCTCGAAGTTCTCGCGGCGACCGTCGCGCAGCCAGACTTCCCACCACACCTGCTCGTCAGCGGCCTGGGGGAAGAGGTCGTCGTGGTCGGTAAACAACGATCGTGCAGTCGCCAGCCTGACTGTCTCCATGCGGGAGACGAGCGGCTCGTTGCGCGGTCTGCCGCGGTCAGTGTCAACGTCTCGATACGCCTCGACTTTCCGCAAATAATAGGCTTGCGCGCTTTGCGGCAGGAACACCGACGCTGTGATGGGAGCACCGGGTTGAGTTGGCTCATGGACGGCGACCAGCTCCATGTGCTGGCGACGATCGGCCAACTGGTCGAGGGCCGCCCGTCCGGACATGGGCAGATCGATCTCGAGGTAAAAGCCAGGCGTGCCGACCGACAGCTGGGGGTCACGCGCCGCAATCTGCTGGCGTGCACTTTCGACCGCTTGTTCGATGGATTGCGTCAAGGCCGCAGCATGCGACGCCCGATCACGCGCCGGCAGCGGCGGTGCATGTATAAGTTGGTTGGGCCGCCGATAGGCTTCCCGAATGCCGTTGTTGCGAAGGTGGATATGGGCGCGGTCGCGCGGAAAATCGTCTGCCATTATGATCTGTGCTGTCGCTACTCAGACAGCGAAGCCTGCCGGCGTTCCTTCAGAGCGTCGATGAGCGCTTCCGAGGTGATCCGCTTCCCCCCCCGCAATATGATGGTTTTTGCAGCGTCGTCGGCCGCGCGGGTGATCTCGGCCTGCGACAGTCTCTCTGCCTGAGAGATCGCCTCGTTCCAGGCAAGCCCTCTGGTGTCGAAGCGGTCGAGTCGAGCCCGAAGCAGCGCCTCGATAATCGGCCGATCGGGCACGGCGTATTCGATGACATCGTCGAAACGGCGGAACAAAGCTCTGTCGAGCAGCTCGGGATGATTTGTTGCCGCAATAATCAGGCTGTGGCTGTCGTCTTGCTCGAGAAACTGCAGAAACGAATTCAGCACGCGCCGAATCTCGCCAACATCCTGGCGTTCGCCTCGACGCGCGCCGATGGCATCGAATTCGTCAAAGAAGTAGACGCCCCGCGTCGCCTGCATTGCATCAAAAACAAGCCGCAGCTTTCCGGCAGTCTCTCCCATGAACTTGGTGATCAAACCATCGAGGACGATCATGAAAAGGGGCAGATGAAGCTCCCCGGCCAATGCCGATGCGGTCATCGTCTTGCCTGATCCTGGCGGGCCGACCAGAAGCAGTTTGCGACGGGGAACAAGCCCGTGCTCGCGCAAGCTTGCTTGTTGGCGCTGCTCTCCCAGCACGCGGTGCAGGCGCGAGCGCAGACTGTCCGGCAAAATCATGTCCGTCAGTCGCAGGTCCGGATAGCGCACATGCAGGAGGCCTGCGAGTTCGCCCTTTGGCTGAAAAAGGGGAACCGGCCGACTGCTCTTGGCAATCCGGGCGTCCCTGCTCTTGGCTGCGTCGACCAGATCCTTGAGCTCCTGAGCAAGCTTGCCATGGCCTTGACGTGCCTCATGCGCAGCAAGCTGCATCGCGATAGAGAGGAAACGATCCTCGTCGCCGGCAATGTGGCTTTTAAGCAGCGTCACGATATGGCGGGCCGTGGTCATGGCTCTCTTCTGGGGTATCCGTTTACTTGGCGAAGCGCATGCAACCTAAACGCTTTCAACGGCGATTTGTAACGCGCAATGGTGTTTTTTCTCTTGTCGATGTTCGCCCGTGGCAACTTCAGCGGTGAACTGTTGCGCCGCGGTCATAGGCCAGCCGGAATAACGCCGGCCAGCAGACAACAGTCCGCATCTTCGAGCGCTCGAAGTCTGGCCACTCACGCAGCGTGTCGGGTCCGAACGCTCCAAAGCCGCCCCGCCTGGCAGGTCCATGCGACCGATTGCGGGCGTGCGGCCATAAGGTCTACGCGGGCTCGCATGGCTGCCCGCGCCGCTGGCTAAAAAGCTGTACACCATCTCACGAAACACCAGGTCCGCTCCTTTGCCGGCCGACGGTCCATGAAATCCCCTCCCCACTCACGACACCGGAGACCTCCTTGCCCACATGGCGCTCAAGCACCGGCCGCCATGGCACCAGCGTGAACTCGCGCGACTTTTCAACGACGGCATATTTTCCGCTGGCAAGCTCGACGGAGCGGCGGAGCGTACCCTCTACTCGTCCTCCGGATCGCGCTTCGGCATAGGGCAGGCCAAGTTCCTCCGACAGTTGGCCAGCAACACGGTTCAGTTCTCGCTGGCGCAGGATCGAAAGCATGTTGGCTCGATAGACGATCCCATCCTGTTCTTTATGCGCGAGGCCTTGCGCGATCAGCCACTGCCGCCGGCGAGCTTGCGCCTCTCTCACGTCGCGGCCGAAGCCGGATCCGTGCAAAGGCTCGGGTCTATCGGCAACCAGCTCCCGGTCGAGCCAGGTGGCGCCGTTGAAGCTGACCTGTCGCTCCAGCGCCATTGAGGAGAGCTTGTCGGCAACGACAGGCTCGGCCCTGGCCCGCTGGCCCTCATAATTCGCGACGCGATCGAGATGGTCCGGCGCGATGAGCCAGGTGCCGTTCGGCTCTCGCTCGACGCCGCCGGTCGCGCGGCGGATCGCCTCCAGCCGCCGCACATGCGTTCGCGCAAAGCTCTCGGTGGCGGATGGGTCATGCTTCAGGTGCATATCGACGTCGTAACGGCCGCCATGCGCGGCGGCGATTTCGGCGATGGTACGATCGACCTGCCTCGGCTCGGTGTTCCTTGGCGCGACACGCACGATGCAGCCATTAGGCATCGTTTCCATCGCCTCGCCTCTACCGATGTTGATCCAATGGCTCTTACCGTCGACGGCGTCGACGATCATGTAATGGCGGTCATTGATCTCGTCGGCCAGTCCACGCGCGACAACGCGACCGACGAGAGACTGGACGGGCTCGCCGGATCGATCGTGGATCACCCAGTCGGCGGCCCTGCGGGCAAGCCCCTTGCCGGTCAGTTCGCGGTGCATGGTCTTGATGATGTCGCCGCGTTCGCCGGTGCGGCGCAGCGTGGCTTCGAGCTCATCGTCGAGGCGCCAGGAGCCAGCGCCGACCTCCGCGGCCAGACCCATCCGCTCGAGCTTGCGCAGCCGTCCCTGGTGCAGCGTCTGGCGAATGGCGTCGGGACCGCCCGGCGAGACCAGGCCGTCATCATCACGCATGCTGAGCAGCCGACGGTCGATGCTGGTGAAGCGT